>DASRHK010000001.1:0-10444 GCA_035650495.1 Nevskiaceae bacterium
GATCGGCGTGCTCGGTCACGAGAGCGGCATGTCGCCCGACGGCAAGACGTTCTACTCGGCCTCGCCGGGATCGCCGACGCTGGTCGCCATCGACATCTCCAATCCGACGCTGCCGGTCCCGCTCGCGCTGATGCCGTTCTACTCGCACGGGCTCTCCGTGAGCGCCGATGGCAATCGCATCTACATCGCGAGCATCGGCATCTCCGGCACCGTGCGCGCCTACAGCAACAGCCAGATCCCGAATTTCCCCGACCCGAACATGGATCGCGCGCTGGTGATCGTCGACGTCTCCGAGATCCAGGCGCGCGTGCCCAATCCGCAGATCCACGAGATCTCGCGGCTGCAGTGGCATCCGGGCAGCATTCCGCAGAACGCGATCCCGATCACGATCAAGGGGCATCCGTATCTGGTCGAGATCGACGAGTACGGCCAGCAGTACGAGGTCGGTGCCGGCCGCATCATCGACATCGCCGACGAAGCGCATCCGCAGGTGATCTCCAATCTGCGCCTCGAAGTCCACAACCCGGAGCACTTCGCGGAAGAGAAGGGCGATCCGGGCGCCAACTTCGTCGGCCAGGGCTACGCAGGCCATTACTGCAACGTGCCGACGCGCATCGATCCCACGATCGTCGCCTGCAGCATGATCCTGTCGGGCCTGCGCGTGTTCGACATCCGCGACCCCTATCACCCGAAGGAAGTCGCGTACTTCAATGCCCCGATCAATCCGCGCATCGCCCCGGTGCCGACGCCGGCGAGCAATTACGCGATGTCGAGCCCGTCGTTCGTGCCTGAGCGCCACGAGATCTGGTACTCCGACACCTACAGCGGCTTCTATGTGGTGCGGCTGACCAACAATGCCTGGCCGGAGTGGACGCAATGAATCGCAACACCGCGTGGATGCAGTGGCTCTATGTGGCGATCGCGATCGTCGCGTTCGTCGGCACGACCGCGCAGGTCACCGCGTATCTCGGTGCCGGAGCGGTGCAGGGCACGATCAATTTCTGGAAGGAGACGACGCCGACCCCCGCCGCGACGTTCCTGCTCGTCGACATCTTCGCGTTCGGCGCGGCCGTGCTGATCTGGATGTTCGCGGAGTGCCGTCGCCTCGGCCTCGCGCAAGGCTGGGCATGGCTCTACTTCCTCGGCAGCGCGTTCGTCGGCATCAGCGTGTTCATGCCGCTGTTCTTCGCGCATCGGCATCGGCGCATCCGCGCGCTGCATCCGGATCAGGATGCTGCCATCTCCGGCGCGGACTTCATCGCGGTCGCGATGCTGCTCGCGTCACTCGGCGTTGCGGCGTACTACAGTCTCACGCATCTGCCACACGCATAGGGCGGCGTAGCCGATCTGCCAGAGCCACACGAGCGCGATCGACCACAGCAGCAGCGCGCCGAATTTCGCGGGATCGATCAGCGTCATCGCGCCGGCGAGCACGAGCAGCGCTGCGATCGCGGAAGCGATCATGCTCTGCAGCAATCGACCGCTGCCGACGAATGCCGCGGCGAACAGCGCGCCGACGACCGCGAGCAGCTCCCATTTCTGCATCGTGCGCAGATGCAATTGCGGAAGGAGCACGAAGAAATCCGCGTCCGTTTGCGTGAGCTGCAGGAGCGCGAAGTTCTCCGCCATGTCGAACAGAGCCGCGAGCGGGCCGATCAGGACGCCGATGAGCAGCCAGCTGCGTCGCCGCGCCGCCGCCGCGAGCATGCACGAGAAGGCGACGAACCACGCGTAGCAGGCCATGTAGCCGAAGTCGACGCGATTCGCGAAATCCATCTTCGCGCGCGCAGCGGTGGATACGGCGTCGGGCGGGTCCTCGCCGATCACGGTTTCCACATCCTCCGGCGTGCGCGCCAGCTCGAAGGCGAGGATCGCTTCGTTGCCGTAGGCGCCGTTCAGCGGATGCACCGGCTGCAGATGGAGCGCGACGAACACCTGTGAGATCGCGAGCACCACGATGCCGAGCACCAGTGTCGCGATCGCGAGCGTGCGGTTGTCGCCCATCAGGCTTTCGTCGCCCGCGTCATCAGGTACGGCTGGCGGACGCGATTGCCGACGAAGAACTGCGACGCCACGGCGTCGAGCTCGGCCCGGAATGCGGCGAGCTTCGGCGGGTCGCTGCTCAACGTCTGGATCGCCTTGATCACCGGGCCCGCGGTCAGCTCGACGTTCGCGCGGAAGTGCTGGGGCGACAGGCACGGCATGAAGATCTCGTTGCGATCGAACGCAATATCCTTCACTGCGTTCCCCAGACGCTCGCGGATCACGTTCGGATCGCCCCACGCGGGCGGCGGCGCAACGCCTGGAGGCGGCGGCATGTATTTCGCGACGGTCGCGAACACGCGGCCGATGACGAGCTCGGGCGGCCAGGTCGAGAAGGCAATGCGTCCGCCCGGCTTCAGCACGCGCAGCAGCTGCGCGACAGCGACGTCGGGACGCGGCGCGAACATGTGCCCGAACTGCGAGAGCACGACGTCGAAGCTCGCGTCGGGATAGGGCAGCGCTTCGACGTCGCCCTCCGTGAACTCGATGTCGGCATTGATGATCGCTGCGTTCTTGCGCGCATCGACGAGCAGCGCCGGCGCGAGATCAAGTCCACGGACCTTGGCGCCGCGTCGCCATGCCGTGATCGCGACGACGCCGGTGCCGCAGGCGACGTCGAGCACGGATTGCCCGGCGCGGACTTCGGCGAAATCGACGAGCGCCGAAGCCGCGAGCGTGGTGTACGCGGCGAGCGGCGAGAACAGGGCCCACGATTCGCGCTGCACCGCCTTGAATTGTGCAAACGGATCCGCCGTCATCGCCCGTCCCCTCGCGTTGCGCAGAGGACGGCTTTTTAGCAAGAAGCGCGCGATCCGTAAACGCAGGCTCGCGCGCCGCGGACGCGGCGCGCGAGCTGCAGGAGGGAACTACTGCTGCGGCGACTGCTCTTCCGACGGCGGCGTGCTCGGGCTCGCCGGTCCAGTCGAAGTCGAGTCGTTCGCCGGCGGCGAGTTCGTGGTCGTCGTCGACGTCGTCGACTCCGTGGTCGAGCTCGCCGGGCCCGTCGGCGCCGGCGTCGTGCTCTGCGCGGCAGGTGCCGGCGCGTGCTCGACGACGCGATCCGGCGCGCGCTGCTTCTGCCAGAGCATGAAGCCCAGCACGGCGAGGATCACGAAGATCACCACGATGGCAACGATGCCGGTGTTGCCGGTTTTCTCACGATCATCAACGGTGTCAGCCATTTCTTTCTCCAAGACAGGCGAGACTGACCATTCAAGGGTCAACGTTGCGACACCGGTGGAAAAGTCCGAGTTCCTTGTAATTTGTTCAGTCGCGGCCGTCGGCCTCGTCCTTGGCGTCCTGCTCGGCCGCGCGCGCACGGGTGCGCTCGATGGCCTTGGCGGCCTCGGATTGCGAATCGTACGGTCCGATGCGCGACGTGCTGCCGCAGCCGCCGTCCTGCTCGACGCGATGGTGCTCGAGGCACCACCAGTACGTGCTCGAGGCGCTCATGGCGATTAGACCGCGCGCCGCCGGAACCTGATCCGCAGATTGCGCGGGACCAGCGTGAAGCTGAAGACTTCGGCGACCGGTTTCTCCATCGGCACGGCTTCGATCTCGAAGTTGCGTGCCAGCATCAGCGTCGCGCTGCGCAGCTCGGCGAGCGCCAGATTGCGGCCGGGACACATGCGCGGACCGTAGCCGAAGGGCAGGGACGCTGCGCGGCCTGGTTGCGCATCGGTCGTGGCGGCCTCGCGGAACGGATCGAACACGGGTGCCGGTGTGGAATGCGGCGAGCTGCTCGCGGCGGCGCGCGTGAGCAGCAGCACGTTGGTGCCGGCTGGCACAGTGAGATCGCCGAGCACCGTGTCGCGCAGCGACTCGAGGAAGAACATCGGCGCGACCGGATGCAGGCGCAGCGTCTCGTTGATCGTCGCGTCGGTCATGCGCAGGAGGTGCGGGAAGCGATCGGCGCGCGGCGCTTCCGGATCGGGCGCGCTGGGATCGTCGAGCATCGCGTCGGCTTCCTTGCGCAGCGCTTCGTACACGTCGGGCCGATCGCTCACGCAATGGATCAGCCACGCCATCGTGTTGGCCGTAGTGTCCTCGCCACCGAGCAGCACGGTCATCGTGTTCGCGAACACGTCTTCGTCGCTGATCGCGCTGCCGTCGGCTTCGTTGGCGAGCAGCAACGCTTCGAGGAAGCACGTCGGCGATTCCCGCAGCTTCGGGTTCGTGCGCAGCCGCTCGCGGGCTTGATCGATCAAACCGCCGACTTCCACGCGCAGCGCGGCGAGCGCGCGATCGAGCTCGTAATCCTGGGGCAGCTTGAAGTAGCGCCAGTACGGGAAGAAGCCGCGCACGCGGCGGCCCAACGCGGGGAAGATCTTGTCGAGATGGCGCTGGATCACGTCCTCGCCCATCTCCAGCGTGTTCGCCTCGTGGCCGAGCGCGAACTGCATCGTGACGTCGACGGTGTAGCGCATGAGATCGCTCGCGACGTCGACGGCATCGCCGCGATCGGCGGCGTTGCGCCAGCGCGCGAGCAATCGCTTCGTGGTCGCGAGCAGCTTCTCGTGGAACGACTTCAACTGCTGCGCGTTCAGCGTCGCGAGCCAGATGCGCCGCTGATTCTTCCAGCGCTCGCCCTCGGAAGAGAACAGCCCGTTCATCATCAGGTCCTGCGCGACCGGCTCCATCTTGCGCACGCGGCGATAACCGTCGGGCCGCTCCTTCAGGATCTGCTGCGCAAGCGGCTGATCGGTGACGACGAGGAATCTCATTCCGGCGGCTTGCACGCGATAGAAGCGGCCGTACTGCTGCGCCCATTCTTCGAGCTGAAGGTGCAACTGCGTCGGCGACATCTGCAGCGCGCTGCCCAGGATCGGCAGGCCACGCGGGCCGGGGAGGGAGTCGATGCTGCGAAGCGCGAGGGGCTCGTTCATTGCGAGCCCATTGTGCTGCTAGCCCGCGAGCATCTTCAATCCGACCAGCGCGAGAACAATCGCGATTGCCGTGCGGATGACCTTGTCGGGCGCGTACACGGCGACGACGGAGCCGATGAGGATGCCCGGGATCGAGCCGATCAGGAGATTGCCGAGCAGGCTGAAGTTGACGTTGCCCATCAGCAAATGGCCGAAGCCTGCGAGGAACGTCAACGGGATCGCGTGCGTGATGTCGGTGCCGACGAGCGAGCTCGGCGTCAATCGGCGCGGATACAGATAGAGCAGCATCACCGCGCCGAGGGCGCCAGAGCCGATCGACGTGAAGGTGACGAGGAAGCCGAGGATCGCGCCCGCGACGACGGTAAGGGTGGGCTGCATCGCCTTGAATGGCACCGGCTTGGCGCCGCGCATGTACTGACCGATCTTGTGGAAGCGATTCCGCGACAGCGCCGCGATCGACGTGAGGATCAGCGTCGCGCCGAGCGTCTTCACCATCATGCCGTTCTTCACCTGGCTGCCGCCGGTTTCGTAGAGCCACAGCAGCGTCAGGCCCGCGGCCGGAATGCTGCCGAGGAACATGCGGCGCAGGATGCCGAAGTCGATCGTGCCCTTCTTGCGGTGCACCGCGAAGCCGAACAGCTTGGTGATGCCCGCGAACCACAGGTCGGTGCCGACAGCGGTCGCCGGCGCGATGCCGAAGATCAGCATCATGATCGGCGCCATCAGCGATCCGCCGCCGACGCCGGTCATGCCGACGACCACGCCGACGAACAACCCGGCGACCGAGTTGACCAGATTCAATTCCATCGAACTCCCCTTGGTCGCGCATTGTAACGGTCGGTCACGATTGACCTGGATCAATGCCCGCGCGGCCACCTGCTCTTACGGTGTTCGCAGTCACAAGCGGAGATGGTCCGATGAGCCGAGCCCTTGATGCGCGCATTTCGCGATGGATCGCGGGACTTGTGCTGGTCGGGAGCGCGCTCGCGTGGCAGCCCGCACATGCCGTGCCGAGCTACGCGCGGCAGATGGGCATGGCTTGCAGCGGCTGCCACACCACGATCCCCGAGCTCAATGCGTTCGGCCGCCAGTTCAAGCTGACCGGCTACACGATGACGACGGCCGACCAGGTCAAGAGCGAGAAGGACCTGTCGATCAATCGGCTCGTGCCGTTCTCGTTGATGCTTGAGACGGGCTTCACGCACGTCCAGAAGACAGTGCCCGACACGCAGAACAACGACGTGCAGTTCCCGCAGCAGCTGAGCCTGTTCTATTCGGGACGGATCAGCGACAAGCTCGGCGCCTTCTCACAGCTCACCTACGATCAGCCGAGCGACAAGTTCAACTGGGACAACACCGACATCCGCTACGCGACGATGAGCGGCAGCGCGATCTACGGCGCGACGCTCAACAACGCCCCGACGGTGGAAGACCTATGGAACAGCACGAACGTCTGGGGATTCCCGTTCGCAGGCTCGGCGACTGCGCCGACACCGACGGCTTCGTCACTGATCGACCGTCTCGCGCAGGACTCGATCGGGCTCGGCGCGTTTGGCATGTGGCAGGGCAGCTACTACGCCGACGTGACGCTCTATCGCTCGACGCATCTCGGACAGGATCAACCCAACGCGGACAGCACCAGCACGATCAGCGGCGTCGCGCCGTACTGGCGGCTCGCCTGGCAGCGCAGCTTCGGTGGCAACACCGTCATGATCGGCACCTACGGCATGCAGGCTTCGGAGTTCCCCCAAGGCGTCTCCGGCCCGAAGGACCAGTTCACCGACGTCGCCGTCGACGCGCAGTACGAGCGCAGCTTCGGCATGAACGCGATCACGGCACACGCCGCCTACTTGCGCGAGAGCATGAAGCTCGAGGCGACCGATCCGGGCAATCGCCCGAAGGCCAGCTTCATGCGCCTCGACGCGACCTATCACCTCGACACGCAAGCCGCGTTCTCCGCCGGATATCAGGGCATCGCCGGCGACGCCACGCCGTTCTGGGGCACCGCGAGCGGCAAGCCCAACAGCACTGCCTTCATCGTCGAGGCGAGCCATCTGCCATGGCAAAACACCAAGTTCAGCGTGCAGTACGCGATCTACACCAAGTTCGACGGCACCAAGAGCGACTACGACGGCGCCGGTCGCAGCGCGTCGGACAACAACACGCTCTACGTGCTGGCGTGGCTCCTGCTGTGATCTGAAGCTAGACTTCTGGTCGAACCCCATGTCGACCAGGATTCCCCATGCGCAAGCCGCTGTGCGCCGTGAGCGCCGTTTTCGCCGCGCTGCTGTCCCATAGCGTGATGGCCGCAGCCGAAAAGCTTCCCGACGTCGTCGAGCTCAACCGTCTCGCCGCACGGCTGACCCCGGTCGATCTGAAGGTCGATCTCTCCGGCCTGCCGAAGAACGAGCGCGAGTCGCTCGCGAAGCAGGTCGCCGCCGCGCGGCTGATGGACGCGATCTTCCTGCGCCAGGTGTGGGCGGGGAACGAATCGGTCCTGCTGTCCTTGCTCGACGATCACAGCCCGCTCGGTCGCGCGCGGCTGACGAACTTCCTGCAGCAGAAGGGGCCGTGGGACCGCATCGAGCACAACCACGCCTTCATTCCCGGCGTGCCGGAAAAACCGGCCGCCGGCAATTTCTATCCGGCCGGCGCGACGAAGGAAGAGGTCGGCAAGTGGATCGACAGCCTCGTCGGCAAGGAGGGCAAGGAAGCGAAAGGCTTCTTCCACACCATCCGGCGCGAGACCAGCGGCAAGTTCACGACCGTGCCGTACAGCCTCGAGTATCAGGGCGAGCTCGCGCAGGCAGCGGACCTGCTGCGCGAGGCCGCGAAGCTCACGGCACAGCCGTCGCTGAGGAAATTCCTGGAAGCGCGCGCCGACGCGTTCATCAGCAACGATTACTACGACAGCGACGTCGCCTGGATGGAGATGGACGCGTCGCTCGAGCCAACGATCGGGCCTTATGAGGTCTACGAGGACGACTGGTTCAACTACAAGGCTGCGTTCGAGGCATTCATCGCGGTGCGCGACGAGAAGGAGTCGGCGAAGCTCGCGAAGTTCTCTGCCGAGCTGCAGGGGCTCGAGAACAACCTGCCGATCGATCCGTCATTGCGCAATCCGAAGCTCGGCGCGCTCGCGCCGATCAAGGTGGTCAACGTCGTGTTCAATTCCGGCGACGGCAATCGCGGCGTGCAGACGGCGGCGTACAACCTGCCGAATGACGAGCGCATCACGCAGAAGATGGGCAGCAAGCGCGTGATGCTGAAGAACATGCAGGAAGCGAAGTTCGACAAGGTATTGCTGCCGATCGCGCGCATCGCGCTCGCGAAAGCCGATCAGAAGAACGTGCAGTTCGACCCGTTCTTCACCTTCATCCTGATGCACGAGCTGATGCACGGGCTCGGCCCGCACGAGATCTCCGTCGGCGGCCGCAAGACGACGGCTCGCCAGGAATTGAAGGAGATCAGCGGCGCGTTCGAAGAAGCGAAGGCCGACATCTCCGGCCTGTGGGCTCTGCAGCAGCTGGTCGACAAGGGCGTCATCGACAAGTCGATGGAGCGCACGATGTACGACACCTATCTCGCCGGCGCTTTCCGCACGCTGCGCTTCGGCATCACCGAGGCGCACGGCAAGGGCATGGCGATGCAGCTCAACTGGCTGCTCGACCAGGGCGGCGTGAAGGTCGAGAAGGACGGCACCTTCGCCGTCGTGCCCGACAAGGTGAAGCCGGCCGTCACCGGACTCACGCACGAGATCATGACCATCCAGGCGCGCGGCGACTACAACGCCGCGAAGTCGATGCTCGACCAGCTCGGCGTGATCCGTCCGGAAGCGGCGAAGCTGATCGCGAAGATGGAGAAGGTGCCGGTCGACATCTCGCCGCGGTTCGTGACCGCGGACGCGCTGTCTCCGTAGGTCGGCCTTCAGGCCGACTTGGTCAGGGCCGCGGAGATCGCGCGGAACAGCTCGCGGAAGGCGCCCTTGTCATCGCGCCGTGCCGCGCGCACCAGCACGCGCAGCGCCAGCGCATCGGTGCCGGGATGCTGCATCGTCCACGCGTCGAGGTGGGCGTCGTCCGCGATCATCCGCTCGCGCCAGCGCTGTGCGTCCTTGAACAGGTTCGCCTCGCGCAGCTGGTGTGAGCGCCTCGCGTCGACCGCGCGACGCAGCGGCTCGGTGTCGGCGTTGCGCATCAGCTTGCCGATGAACTGGGCCTGCCGCCGGCGCGCTTCGTTCGAGGTGAGCCGGCGCATTTCGGCGAGCGCGCCGCGCAGCCGCTCGTCGGTCACCAGCGCGTCGAGCTCGGCGTCGGTGAATTCCAGCAAGGTCTCGCCGAGCTTCTGCACGTCGGTGGCGTCGCGCTTGCGCGCGGATTTGCTCGGGGGCTCGTCGGCTTCGAAATCGTCGCGCATCGGCTTCAAGCTTGACAGAGATGCGCGGCGGGCGCGATGGTGAACGCACCGGGGATGTTCTCGAGGAGACTGCCATGACCTCGATGCTGCTGCGCGCCGGAACCCTCTGCATCCTGCTGCTCGCTGCGCCGTCGTACGCCGCGCAGCATCCAGCGCCGGGCGATCTGCGCTCCGCCGGTGCGGTCGACTTCAAGATCTCCTGCAAGCCGGCCGTGCAAGCCGACTTCGCGCGCGCCGTCGCGCTGCTGCATTCGTTCTTCTACGAAGAAGCGCGCCGGGTCTTCACTTCGGTCGCCGAGCGCGATCCCAGCTGCGCGATGGCGCAGTGGGGCATCGCGATGACGTGGTGGCATCCGATCTGGACGCCGCCGACGTCGGAGGAGATGAGCGCGGGCGCGGCTGCCGCAGAGCGCGCCTCGCAGCTCAAGGCGAGCCCGCGCGAGCGCGGCTTCGTCGATGCGATCAACGCGTATTACGCTGCGGCCGACGTGCCGCCGACCGGGCCGGTCGGCCAGTCCTGCCACGGCCCCGTGGGTGCGCCTGCGCGCGTGAGCGCCTACGAGCAGGCGATGCGCATGGTCTACGAGCAGTTCCCCGACGACTTCGAGACGCAGGTGTTCTACGCGTTCGCGGTGCTCGCGGTCGGCTACGCGACGCCGGCCGACACGACGCTCGCCAATCAGCTGAAGGCGGGCGCAATGCTCGAAGCCTTGTGGAAGAAGAATCGCAAGCATCCTGGCGTCGCGCACTACATCATCCACAGCTACGACTATCCGGCGCACGCGCCGCGCGCGCTCGACGCCGCGAAAGCCTACGCCGACCTCGCGCCGTGGGTTCCGCATGCGCTGCACATGCCGTCGCACATCTTCACGCGGCTCGGGATGTGGGACGCGGCGATCGCGACGAATCAGGCGTCGGCGGAAGCGTCGCGCGCGTATGCGACCCAGCGCGGACGCACAGCCGCGGAGGTCGAAGAGCTGCACGCGCTCGACTATCAGATGTACTCGTACCTGCAGGAGGGCCGCGACGCCGATGCTCGCCGCGTGCTGGAAACGATCACCGGCGTGCGCGCGACCTATCCGGCGATGGAGTTCGTCGGC
>DASRHK010000002.1:0-42655 GCA_035650495.1 Nevskiaceae bacterium
TGTGCATCGCGGCGAGCCAATTGCACTCCACGCCTGCCGCCCCGACCCCTGACTCGACCATCTCTCCTCGCCCAAGCGTCGCGCAATTCCCGCCGCCGCCGACGGATCCCGAGCGCGCGTCATTGCGCCGAGCGTCGCTGGCGCCGCCGGTGCGCGGCAATGCCGACGCGGCGATGGAGCGGCTCGCGAAGTGGGCGACGCTCGACGCCGATCCCTTGCGCCGCACGTTCGCCAACAGCGGCGATCTCTACGGATTCGTCGAGAGTCATCTCGCGCGCGCGACCGCGGGTGACGGAGCCGCGAGCTACTACATCTATCTCGCGCTCGACGAGTGCAGACCCTATCTGCGCATGAATGCCGAGGAGGCCCGCGCACTCGCGCAGCGCATGCAGCCCGACCTGTCGAGCGCCGCGGTGGAGGAAGAGCAGAGCTGGAATCGCGACGCGACGCGTTGCGCGCGGTTTGCCGGTGGCGATTTGTCGCAGATCGTCGCAACGCTCGGCGACCAACGTCCGGGCGCCGAGAACGAATACGGATCGGTGCTGTTCGAGCGTGCGGCCGATGCCGGATTCCCGCCGGCCGTGGCGGAGCGCGCGCTGCGCGAGCCCGGCTACGATCCTGCGCAGCGCGAAACCATGTTGCGCCGCGCGCTGCGCTCGGGAAACGCAGACGTCTATTGGCAGCTGTTCCGGCATTCGTGGTCTGCCGATGCCGCGCAAGCGCCTGCAAGCCTCGCATGGTTGATCGAGGCCTGTCGCAACGGCTACGACTGCAGCGCCGACGCGACGTGGTTCCGCACCGGCGATTGCGCCGACGGATCGGAGCACTGCCTGCCGGCGCAGAGCGCGCTCGCGCATTACTGGTACTCGGCGCCGACCTCGGCGCGCGAATCCGCCCTCGCGCTGGCGCAGCAGATCGAGGCCGCCGCCAAGTCCTCGCGCTGGGACGACGTGCCGATGCCCGCGGTGCGCGACCTCGAGCAGGCCTTCGCGGAATCTGCGATGCCGATCGAGGAGTAAAGGCCAAGTGGTGGCCAGCCTTGGGCGTTTTATGTAGGATGCAAGCCCCGGTTCCATCGATGAGCCGGCACCGGCGCATAAACGAGGAGATCCAAAAATGATCAGGCGTTTAGCATCTTGGCTGGGCATCGTGGCACTGGGACTCGCGGCGCAGCAGAGCTACGCCAAGGTCGATGCGGCGGAAGCCGCCAAGCTCGGCAAGGAATTGACGCCGATCGGCGCCGAGAAAGCCGCCAGCAAGGACGGCACCATTCCCGAGTGGACGGGTGGTCTGCCGCAGAAGGGCGCGCTCAAGGGCGAGTATCCGGACAATCCGGAAACCGACGCCGAGAAGCCGCTGTTCACCATTACCCAGCAGAACGTCGCGCAGTACGCGGACAAGCTGACGGTCGGCCACAAGGAGCTGCTCAAGCGCTTCCCGACCTACAAGATGAACGTCTACAAGACGCATCGGAACGTGGCGTTCCCGCAGTTCATCTACGACGCGACCAAGACGAACGCGACCAACTGCGCGATCGAAGGCACCGACATCCTCGAGAACTGCAAGCTCGGCTTCCCGTTCCCGATCCCGAAGAGCGGCGCCGAGGTGATCTGGAACCACCGCCTGAAGTGGCGCGGCAACAACGTCCGCCGCTACAACAACCAGCTCATCGTGCAGCCCAGCGGCGCCTATCAGCTGACCAAGCTGGTCGAGGACGTCTCGTTCAGCTACGCGAACAGCGAGCATCCGACGCCGCTGACCAAGGGGTCGGGCGAATTCCTGCGCTACCTGTCGCAGACCATCGCGCCGCCGCGGCTGGCCGGCACCTTCATTCTCGTGCACGAGAAGATGGGCACCGGAGCCGAAGGTCGCGCTGCGTGGCTGTATTCGCCGGGCCTGCGCCGCATCCGCCGCGCGCCGACGGTGCAGTACGACAATCCGTACGAAGGCACCGACGGCAACCAATTCTATGACCAGGTCGACCTGTTCAACGGCGCGCTCGATCGCTACAACTGGAAGATCGTCGGCAAGAAGGAGATGTACCTGCCGTACGACTCCTACGTCATCGGCTCGCCGAAAGTGAAGTTCAAGCAGCTCGCGACGCCCAAGCACCTGAACCAGGATTTCGCGCGCTACGAGCTGCACCGCTACTGGATCATCGAGGCGAACGTGCGTCCCGGCACCAACCACACGTTCAAGCGCCGCACGTTCTACGTCGACGAGGACAGCTGGGACATCGAGGCCGTCGATTGCTACGACAACAAGGACCAGCTCTACAAGTTCCAGGAAGGTCACCTGATCTACGCGCCGAACATCCAGACGGCGACCGGCGTGCCCGAGATCATCTACGACTTCTTCTCGGGCCGGTACTTCATCACGGCGCTGGCCAATGAGGACCAGGCGAACGACCTGACGGTGAAGTTCTCGCCGGACTACTTCACCGCCGACGCGGTGCAGAAAAAGACGCTCAAGTAAGGGCGTTACCGGGAATCAAATCACCGCCGAGCGAAGTCTGCTCGGCGGTTTTCCTTTGGGAGGATCGAAATGAAGTTCGACGACAAGCACACCTTCGACAAGCCCGCCGCCACGGTCATCAAGATGTTCTCCGACCGCGCCTACTTCGAGCGCAAGTACAAGGACCTCAAGGTCGAGGATCTCGAGGTGCTCGAGTGCGACAAGACCGGCAGCAAGTTCCGCATCAAGTGCCGCTACCGGATCGCCAACAACGCGATCCCGGATTTCGCCAAGAAGTTCATGGGCGACAAGAGCACCGTGACGCAACAAGACACCTGGGACACCGCGTCGATGACCGGCAAGCTCGACATCGAGATCAAGGGCGCGCCGGTGAAGGTGTCCGCCGACATGACGCTGAAGAATGAAGGCTCCGGCTCGGCGAACACCCTCAAGTGGAATGTCTCGTGCGGCATTCCCCTGATCGGCGGCAAGCTGGAGTCGGTCGTCGCCGATGACATCAAATCGCGCGCAAAGGGCGACATCGCCGCGACGCGGAAGATTCTCGCGGACTATTGAGAAGCGGGATGGCCGAGGATCCGGACGAGAAACCACCGACGCTGCTGCAAGTCGTGGGCAGCGTGCTCTCGTCGTTCTTCGGCGTGCAGAACAGCAAGGCGCGCGAGCGCGACTTCAAGCACGGCCGCGCCGGCGTGTTCATCGCGGTCGGATTTGCGATGGTCGCCGCGGTCGTGATCACCGTGCTGATCGTGGTGAAGCTCGTCCTGAAACACGTCGGCCAATAAATCGAAAAGCCGCCTTCTTCGGCGGCTTTTCGTAAAACAGCGGATGGCGAATTGAGCGACGCAACGTCGTCGCTCGAATTCGCCGATCGAAGCCTCGGATTAGTAGTCGAAGGGCTTGGTGTCGCCGCAATCCGAGCCGATGAACTTGCCGGAGAACGTGCTCGACATCTTCACGTCGTGCGGCTTGCCGTGGCCGGTCTCGGTGCCGGCGAACTTCCACGTGCCGTCGTAGGCCTCGCCGTTGCTGGCGTAGTTGCCCTCGACCTGGCCTTCGCCCTTCATGCTGCCGTCGCAGACCATCTTCGCGGAGAACTTGCCGCCGCTGCGCTTGAAGTCGGTGGTCTTGCAACCGTTCTTCTTGTCGGTCGTCTGCGGCGCCTGCTCCTTCTCGGCTTGCTCCTTGGTCAGGCACTGCTTGATGACGATGGGCTCGCCGCCCATGCCCGGGATCTTCATGCCGAGCGCCTTCATCTTCTCGAGCGCGTCGGGCGGGATCTGCGGGCCGCCTTCGTCGAACTTCATCTGCGTGGTCACTTCCCAAAGACCCGGCTTGCGCGTCTTCGCGTCGGCATTCGCGGCAAGGGGCAGGGCGGTCAACGAACACGCAAGGATGACGGTGGTGTACTTCACGTGATTTCCCCCATGAGATGGTGATTCCAGTCTAGCCGACGCTCGCGCGGATCGCGCGTGACGCCGATCACTTTTTCGCGGCTTCCTTCAGGCGGTACAGCGCTTCGAGCGCGTCGCGCGGACTCATGCGATCCGGATCGATGCCGTCGAGCAGCTTGAGGAGCTCTGGCGATGGCGGCTCCGGCGTCCTGCCGCCCGCCGCACTTCCACCATCCATGGCGGTCGGCGGATTGAAGAGCGGCAACTGCGGCGCGGGCGCGGCGGCTTTCAGCGGCAATGATTGCTGGCTTTCGAGCGCGCGCAGGTACAGGCGCGCGTGATCGAGCACCGGCTTGGGAATGCCGGCGAGCGCGGCGACCTGCAGGCCGAAGCTGCGATTCGCCGGGCCGGGCTGCACGCGATGCAGCAGCACGAGCTTGTCACCGTACTCAGACGCGTCGAGGTGCACGTTGGCGACGCCGAGCAGGCTCTGCGCGAGCTCGGTCAATTCGAAGTAGTGCGTCGCGAACAGCGTGAAGCAGCGCGTTCGCGCGGCGAGCCATTCGGCGCATGCGCGTGCGAGGGAGAGTCCGTCGTAGGTCGACGTGCCGCGCCCGATCTCGTCCATCAGCACGAGACTCTGCTCGGTCGCGTTGTGCAGGATGTTCGCGGTCTCGGTCATCTCGACCATGAACGTCGACGCGCCCGCCGCGACATCGTCAGACGCGCCGATGCGCGTGAAGATGCGATCGATCGGCCCGATGCGCGCGCTCTCCGCCGGCACGAAACAACCCGCGTGCGCGAGCAGCACAATCAGCGCGGCCTGCCGCATGTAAGTCGATTTGCCGCCCATGTTCGGGCCGGTGATGATCAGCAGGCGCGTGTTCACATCGAGCGACAGGTCGTTCGCCACGAACGGCTCCCGCGATTGCTGCTCGACGACGAGATGCCGGCCGCCGCGGAGCGCGATGCACGATTCGTTGACGAGCTCGGGTCGCGACAGGTTCAAGGCTTGCGCGCGCTCGGCGTAGCATGCAAGCACGTCGATCTCGGCGATGGCACGTGCGGTCGCCTGCAGAGGAGCAAGCTGCGCGATCAGCCGATCGAGCAGCGCATCGAACAGCTCTTTCTCGCGGGCGAGCGCGCGATCGCGCGCCGACAAGACCTTCTCCTCGAAGCGCTTCAGCTCCTCGGTGATGTAGCGCTCCTGACCTTTCAGCGTCTGCCGGCGCGTGTAGTCGAGCGGGATCTTCGCGGCGTGCGTGCGTCCGGCTTCGATGTAGAAGCCGTGCACGCGGTTGTAGCCGACCTTGAGCGTCTCGATGCCGGTCCGCTCGCGCTCGCGCTTCTCGAGATCGAGAAGGAAACCGTCCAGGTTGTCCGACAGCGCGCGCAGCTCGTCGAGCGTCGCGTCGAAGCCGGCGCGGAACACGCCGCCGTCCTTGACGAGCAGCGGTGGGTCGTCCGCGATCGCGGACTTCAATTCCTCTGCCAGAGCGTCGTGCGCGCTCACAACCTCGCGCAGCGATCGCATGAGCGGCGCTTCCAGCATTTCGATCGACGCGCGCAACTGCGGCAGCGCCGCGAGGCTTTGCGCGAGACCGAGCAGATCGCGCGGCCTTGCGCTGCGCAGCGCGACGCGCGCGAGGATGCGCTCGAGATCGGCGATGTCCTTCAGCGCCGCGCGGATCGGGTCATGCTTGTCGGCGAGCTCCTGGACGGCGCTGTAGCGCGCGTTGAGCTGCGCTTGATCCCGCAACGGACGCAGCAGCCAGCGTCGTAGCGCGCGCCCGCCCATCGCCGTGACGCAGGTGTCGAGGACCGCGACGAGCGTGTGCTCGTGACTGCCCGAGATCGAGCGATCGATTTCCAGATTCCGGCGCGTGACGCCGTCGAGGATCAGCGCGTCGCCCGTCGATTCGGTGGTGATGCCGGACACGTGCGGCGGCAGGCTCTTCTGCGTTTCCTGCACGTACTGCAGGAGCGCACCGGCGGCTGCGATTGCCGCGGGAAGATCCTGACAGCCGAAGCCGCGCAAGTCCTTCGTGCCGAACTGTCGCGTGAGCAATCGCTCGGCGCTCGCAGATTCGAAATGCCACGCGGGCCGCGATCGCGCATTGAAGCCGTCGATCACGAGACCTTCCGCTGCGAGCAGCTCGGTCGGGCGCAGTCGATGCAGCTCTGCCGCGAGCTCGATCGTCGATCCGCATTCCTGCACGCAGAAACGGCCCGAAGACAGCTCGAGATTGGCGATGCCGAAGCGCTCGCCGATCCGGCACACCGCTGCGAGCAGATTCTGTCGACGCGGATCGAGCAGCGCGTCCTCGGTCGTCGTGCCCGGAGTGACGACGCGGACGACTTCGCGCCGCACCGGTCCTTTGCCGGCGCCAACTTCGCCGACCTGCTCGCAGATTGCCGCCGATTCGCCGGCCTTGAGCAATCGCGCGAGATATTGGTCTAACGCGTGATGCGGCACGCCAGCCATCGTCACCGGAGCGCCCGCGGATTCTCCGCGCGCCGTCAGCGTCAGATTGAGCAGCTGCGCCGCCTTGCGCGCGTCGTCGTAGAACAGCTCGTAGAAATCGCCCATGCGGAACAGGAGCAGCGTGTCCGGATGCGCCGCCTTGATCGCCAGGTACTGCTGCATCAGCGGCGTGTGGGGCGGCGAGGGCGTCATGAGTGCGGCGATTATAGGGTGGGGCGGCTCTATAATTGGCACGGAGCGGTCTAGAAGAACGAGAGCCTGAGGAGAGCCGATGTCCGAGGTCTTCGACAAGTTCCAGCGTCTCTACTACGAGATGGCGTCGCCCGACACGCTGCGCCTGCGCCAGCCGGCGGAGCTCGCCGCCACGGCGAAAGCGCACTTCGATCTCGCGTCGAAACGGCCCGGCGACGAAATCCTCCTGAAAGTCCGCAAGCCGGCGGAAGGCGCGCTCGGGCTCGCGTGCGTGCAGACGGTCGCGCCCGACATGCCGTTCCTGGTCGACACGCTGACCATGGCGTTGCGCGCGGCGGGAACGTCGATCGATTGGAGCGTGCATCCGGTGCTCGCGTTGAAGCGCGACGCCAAAGGCGTGCTGGTCGACGTGGCCGGCCTCGGCGCCGCCGCGGCCACGACGAAGGATTCCTATCCCGAATCGCTGATGAACTTCGAGTTCGATCCGCTCACGACGCCGGCCGCGTACGACGAGCTCGAGAAGAACCTGCGCCAGGTGCTCGGCGATCTCGCGACCGTCGTCGCCGATTACCAGCCGATGCGCTCGCGCGTCGACGCGACCGCGAAGGCGCTCACGCAAGTGAAGAGCGATGTCGCCGACGAGGCGAAGGAAGCGTCCGAGCTCTTGCGCTGGCTCGATGCCGAGCACTTCACGTTCCTCGGCTATGTCGAATGCCTCGTCGAGAACGTCGGCGGGCAGCCGCGCATCGGCCCGCCGGGCGACGGCCTCGGTCTCTTCCGCGCCGGCGGCCGCTACGATCCGACGTTCGAGCTGATGGCGCCGCAGGAGGAGCTCGACAAGTACGCGGGCTCGAGCCGCGTCGTCGTCGTCACCAAGTCGAACATCCGCTCGCCGATCCATCACGCCGAGTACATGGACGTGATCTCGATCAAGCTGCCGGGCGAGGACGGGCAGACGCGCGCGATCCGCCGCTTCGTCGGGCTGTTCTCCTCCGAGGTCTATACGGAGCGCGTCGACGAGATCCCACTGGTGCGCCGCAAGGTCGCCGACGTGTTCAAGCAATCGCGGCTGCCGGAGCATTCGCATTCCGGCAAGAACCTGAAGGAAATCCTGCAGGGACTGCCGCGCGACGAGCTGTTCCAGTCGTCCGAGGACGAGCTGTTCCGCGCGTGCATGGGCATCCGCGCGTTGCGAGATCGTCAGCAGCTGCGCCTGTTCATGCGCCGCGATCGCTACGGCCGCTTCTATTCCTGCATGGTGTATCTGCCGCGCGAGCGCTACACGCGAGAGCTGCGCGATCGCATCGCCGCCGAGCTCGTCGCTGCGTGCGGTGGGCTCGCCTCCGAGCACAACACCGATTTCCTGCGCGGCGGCTTCGCGCGCATCCACGTGCTGGTGCGGACGCCGCCGGGCACGACGATCAGCGCGTCGACCGAGGAGGTCGAGCAACGGCTGATCTCGGCGACGCGCACGTGGCGCGACAAGCTGCGTGAGGTGTTGACTGGGGAGAAGGGTGGCGCGGAGATTGCGCGGCGCTTCGCCGAAGGATTCCCGACTTCGTACACCGAGCATGTCGCGCCCGCGGACGCGGCGGCAGATCTCGCATATCTCGCGCAGTTGTCGGAGAAGCAGACGCTGCTGCCGCGACTGCTCGTCGAGGGCGACGCCACCCAAGCCAGCGTGACCGGACTGAAGCTGTACGCGCGCGGCAAGCCGATCGCGCTCTCCGACGTGCTGCCGACGCTGGAGAACTTCGGCCTGCGGATCGCGAGCCAGGAACCGACGGAGATCCGTCCGCCGCAGGGCGATCCGCTCTACATCCAGCATTTCCAGGTGAAGAGCTCCGCGGCGAGTGGCTTGCCCGCCGAATCGCAGAAGAAGTTCTTCGAAGCGGCCTTCCTCAAGGCGTGGACTGGCGAGATCGAGAACGACGGACTGAATCGTCTCGTGCTCGCGGCGGGCCTCGACTGGCGGCAGGTGAGCTGCGTGCGCCTGATGGCGCGCTATCTCGTGCAGACCGGCTTGCCGTACTCGCAGGCGTACATGGAGCAACTGCTCGCCGAGCACGCGCACATCGCGCGCTTGCTGGTGCGGCTGTTCGAGGCGCGTTTCGATCCGTCGATCGACGACAAGAAGCGCAAGAGCGACGCGATCAAGATCGCGCAGGAGCTCGACGCGGCGCTCGACAAGGTCGCGACACTCGACGGCGATCGCGTCTTGCGCGCGTTCTTGTCGGTCGTGCGCGCGGGACTGCGCACGAACTACTACCAGCGCAGGCCCGACGGATCGCCCAAGCCGTGCATCAGCCTGAAGCTCGACCCGAAGCAGGTGCCGGAGCTGCCGGCGCCGCTGCCGATGTTCGAGATCTTCGTCTACGCGCCGGAAGTCGAAGGCGTGCATCTGCGCGGCGGCAAGGTCGCGCGCGGCGGCTTGCGCTGGAGCGATCGGCGCCAGGATTTCCGCACCGAGGTGCTCGGGCTCATGAAGGCGCAGATGGTGAAGAACACCGTCATCGTCCCGGTCGGCGCCAAGGGCGGCTTCGTGGTGAAGAAGCCGGTCGATCCTTCCATTCGCGAGGCGTGGCTCAATCAAGGCATCGAGTGCTACAAGACCTTCGTGCGCGGCTTGCTCGATCTGACCGACAACCGCGTCGGCGACGCGGTCGTGCCGCCGAAGGACGTCGTGCGCTACGACGAGGATGATCCGTACCTCGTCGTCGCCGCCGACAAGGGCACGGCGACGTTCTCCGACATCGCCAATGGTCTTTCCGCCGAATACAGCTTCTGGCTCGGCGACGCCTTCGCCTCCGGCGGCAGCGCCGGCTACGACCACAAGAAGATGGGCATCACCGCGAAGGGCGCGTGGGAATCGGTGAAGCGCCACTTCCGTGAGCTCGGGAAAAATATCCAGGAGCAGGAGTTCAGCGTCGTCGGCATCGGCGACATGTCGGGCGACGTGTTCGGCAACGGCATGCTGCTCTCGCACAAGATCAAGCTCGTCGCCGCCTTCGATCATCGGCACATCTTCCTCGACCCGAATCCCGATCTCGAGACGAGCTTCAAGGAGCGCGAGCGGATGTTCGCGCTGCCGCGCTCGTCGTGGGCCGACTACAACGCGTCGTTGATCTCGCAGGGCGGCGGCGTGTTCCCGCGCTCGGCGAAGTCGATCAAGCTCTCCGAAGAGATCCGCAAGGCGCTCGACATCTCCGCCGCAACGGTGACGCCGCAGGAGCTGATGAAGTCGATCCTGAAAGCCCCCGTCGATCTCCTGTGGAACGGCGGCATCGGCACCTACGTGAAGTCGCACCTGCAGTCGCATCAGGAAGTTGGCGATCGTGCCAACGACGCGATCCGCGTCAACGGCAAGGATCTGCGCTGCGCCGTGGTCGGTGAGGGCGGCAACCTCGGCTGCACGCAGCTCGGCCGCATCGAGTACGCGCTGCGCGGCGGCAAGATCAACACCGACGCGATCGACAACTCCGGCGGCGTGCACAGCTCGGATCGGGAGGTGAACATCAAGATCCCGCTGAACCGGCTGCTCGCCGAAGGCAAGCTGACGCGCGCCGATCGCGATCCGCTGCTGGTGTCGATGACCGACGACGTCGCGCGCGCGGTGCTGCGCGACAACTACATCCAGTCGGCGGCGATCTCGCTGCTCGAGCAGAACGCGCCGGCGCGGCTCGATGAGCAGGCGAATCTGATCCGCACGCTCGAGCGTGAAGGCCGGCTCAATCGCGCGGTGGAATTCCTTCCCGACGACGAAGTGCTGAAGGAGCGCAAGACGCAGGGCCGCGGGCTGACGCGTCCCGAGTTCGCCGTGCTGCTCGCCTACAGCAAGATGGCGCTGTTCGACGCGGTGCTCAATTCGCAAGTGCCGGACGATCCCTTCTTCGCGCGCGATCTCCTCGGCTATTTCCCGCCCAAGCTCGTCGAGCGCTATCGCCCTGACCTCGAGAACCATCGCCTGCGGCGCGAGATCATCAGCACCGTGCTCGGCAATGCGGTGGTGAATCGCATGGGCGTGTCATTCGCGCACCGTCTTGCCGAGGACGTCGGCGTCGAGATCGCAGAAGTGATCAAGGCCTACGCGACCGCGCACGAGATCTTCGACGGCGATCAGTTCTGGCAGAGCGTCGAAGCGCTCGACAACAAAGTGCCGGCGCAAGTGCAGTACCGGCTGTTCGAAGGCGCGATCGGCCTGATGAAGCACATCACCAGCTGGCTGATCAGCAGCGGACTGTCGCGCAAGCCGGTCGGCGAGATCGTGCAGCGCTACGACCGTCCGGTCACCGACATCGAGATGCTGCTGCCGAACGCGCTGCCGCCCTCGTACCGCGAGGATTGGGATCGCATCGTCGCCAACATGAAGCAGCAGGGCGTGCCGGAGAACTACGCGCAGCGTCTGGCGAACACCAAGGCGCTCGGCTCTGCGCTCGACATCGCGCAGCTCGCCGAGGAGAGCAAGGTGTCACTCGAGGACGCGACCGCGGTCTACTTCCAGGTCGGCGAGCGCTTCCAGATGCTGTGGCTGCTGACCGCGATCGTGAACCTGAAGGCGCAGAGCAAGTGGCACGCGCTTGCTCGCGCCAATCTGCGTGACGACTGCTACCGCATCCACCGCCGGCTCGCCGAGCGCGTGCTACGTCACAAGGGCGAGAGCGCGACCGAGCGCATCGACAAGTGGATCAAGGCGAACGAATCGCGCGTGAAGTTCGCGCTGCAGCGGCTGAAGGAGCTGCAGACCAGCACCGTGCTGGACTTCATGACGCTGGCGGTCGGCGTGCGCGAGCTGAGGAAGCTGCGGGGGCTGTAGCTACGCTGCCCGCTTCTGCATGCCCGCGAGGCGCTGCAGCAGCTTGCCGGTGATCTCGACGAGCAGCTCCGCTGCCGCTTCGCCGTCGCCATCGCGCAGCGCCTTGACGAGCTTGCGCCGGCGCTGGATGTATTCCTGCCGCACGCTCACGCTGGACAGGCCGATGCGCTTGATCGCGACGCGCACGCGGACGTCCCACGCCATCGATTCCCAGGCGCGCACGAACAGCGCATTGCGCGACATCTCGACCAGCTTGCGATGGAAGCGCAGCACGGCCGCCATGTGCTCGTCGTTGTCGGCGGGCGCGGTCGTGCGCTGCATCGTCGCCGTTTCCGCCTCCAACGCGCGCAGATCCTCCGATGAGCAGGGCAGAGCGCGGCGCACGGCGGCTTGCTCGAGGAGCAAGCGCAGCTCGTAAGCCTGGCGGAGCTCGTCGACGTCGATGGCGCGCACGCGCGTGCCGCGATAGTGCTCGGTCTGCACCAGATGCAGCGCTTCGAGCTCGCGCAGCGCTTCGCGCACCGGCGCCTGGCTGACGTTGAACTCCTTCGCGAGCGCGAGCTCCTTCAGTCGCTCGCCGGGCGGATAGGTCCCGTCGAGGATCCGCGACACGATCGCGTCGCGGATGCGATGGCGCATGCACGCGCGCTCGACGCTCACGGCTTGGGCTCCGGCGCCTTCTCCGGCGCGATGCGCACGAGCGTGTCGGCTGCGATCGAGTCGGGCGGATTGACGATCACGCGCTCGTCGCGTGCGACGCCGGCGAGCACTTCGACTTCGGTGCCGAAGTCGCGGCCGAGCGTCACCGGCTTCAGCTGCACCTTGCTGTCCGCCGTCACCGACGCGACCTGCATGCCCTCGGCGCGGAAGATCAGCGTGTTCGCGGGGATGCGCAGCGTGTCGGTCGGGCCGGGCAGCTTGAGATGCACTTCGGCGTAGGCGCCGGGCAGGAGCTCGCCCTTGGCGTTGTCGACCTCGAGCTCGGTGAGCAGCGTGCGCGTCGACGGGTCGATCGCGTTCGACGTGCGCACGATCTTCGCCGGATACGGATGGTCCGGATGCTCCGCGAAGCGAAGATCGGCGTCGAGCCCGGGCTGCGCGGACGGCGCGTAGGCCTGCGGCACTTGCACGTAGACGCGCAGCTTGTGCGTGTCGGAGATGTGGAACAGCTCGGTGCCGGCGCCGCCGTTGCTCACCAGCTGGCCCACGTCGGTCTTGCGCGCGGTGACCGTTCCGTCGAACGGTGCCGCGACCATCTGGAAGCCCTGCGTGCGCTTGAGCCGCCCGAGGTTCGCCTTCGCCGAATCGACCAGCGCGCGCTTGGCCGCGAGATTGCTGATGCGATCGTCGAGATCCTGCTTCGACACGTAGTGCTGCTTGAACAGGTCCCGATAGCGATCCGCCGTCGATTGCGCGAGCTGCAAGTTCGCCTGCGCCTGCGCCAGGTCCGCTTCGGCCTGCCGCGTCTGCTGGTCGATCTCGGGCGTGTCGATCTCGGCGAGCACGTCGCCGGTCTTCACCGAGGCGCCGATGTCGTAGCTCCACTTCTTGAGATAGCCGTTGGTGCGCGCGTAGATCGGCGCGTCGGCCCAGGCTTCGACGGTGCCGGGCAGCACGAGATCCTGCGTCGGCGGCGCGAGCTTCACCGCGACCACCGCAACGGTCGGGATCGACGCGCTCTCGGCGCGGTCGCGCAACTCGGCGCGATTGACCAGCCGCGCCGCGACACCGACGGTGGCGAGGGTGAGCGCGATCGCCGCAACGGCGATTCCTTTACGCATGAGTGGCGACTCCGGAATTCGACTCGCGCTGCTGGCGCCAGCCATGGATGATCGAGAACACGGTCGGGACGAAGAACAGCGTCGCGCCGGTGGCGAACAGCAGGCCGCCGATGACGGCGCGGCCGAGCGGCGCGTTCTGCTCGCCGCCGTCGCCCAGGCCGAGCGCCATCGGCACCATGCCGATGATCATCGCCGCCGCGGTCATCAGCACGGGACGGAAGCGCGTGAAGCCGGCTTCGAGCGCGGCGTCGCGCGCGGAGAGTCCCGCGTCCATGCGCTCGCGCGCGAACGACACCACGAGGATCGAGTTCGCCGTCGCCACGCCCATGCACATGATCGCGCCGGTGAGCGCGGGCACCGACACGGTCGTGCCCGTGAGGAACAGCATCCAGACGATTCCGGCGAGCGCCGCGGGCAGCGCGGTGATGATGATGAACGGATCGAGCCAGCTCTGGAAATTCACCACGATCAGGAGATAGATGAGCACGATCGCGGCGGCGAGGCCGAGCAGCAGCCCGTTGAACGACGAGATCATCGTCTCCGCTTGTCCGCGCACGTCGACCCGCGAGCCCTTGGGCAGCTCGTCCTTCGACGCGTCGACGATGTCGTGGATCTGATGGACGACGTAGCCGAGATCGGTGCCGTCGAAGGTGCCGTAGATGTCGAGCGCGGGTGTGGCGTTGTAGTGGCTCACGACCGCGGGTCCCGCGGTGCGACGGAAGCTCGCCACGCTCGCCAGCACCGGCGAGGTGCTGCCGGTCGCCGTCCCGTTCGCGCTGGTGATCGGCGTGATCGCGAGATCGTTGAGCGATTGCACGCGGTACTGCGGCGATTGCGTCGTCACCGAGTATTGGGTGCCGCTCTTCGGGTCGATGAAGAAGGAGGGCGAGGTCTGGAAGCTGCCGGACAGCGAGATCAGGAGATTGGTGGCGACGTCGCGCTGCGAGAGCCCGAGCGTCGCGGCGTTGGTGCGATCGACGTCGACGTTGATCTGCGGATAGTCGAACGCCTGCTGGATGCGCAGGTCCGCGGCGCCGGCGACGTGGCGCATCTTCGCCAGCAGCGCGTTGATGTAGGTGCGGTTCGCAGTGGTGTTCTGGCCGCTGACCTGGACGTCGATCGGCGCCGGCAGCCCGAAATTGAGGATCTGGCTGACGATGTCGGCGGCGAGCAGCGAGAAGCTCACCGACGGGAACTCCTCCGCCAGGCGCGCGCGCAGCGCGCGCTCGTACTTCACGGTCTCGTGGTGGCGCTCGTTGAGCTGGATGTAGACGTCGGCGTCGCCGGGGCCGATCGGCGCCGACGTCGAGTAGGAGAGGTTGATGCCGGAATAGGGCAGCCCGATGTTGTCGGCGAGGCTCTGCAGCTCGTCCGCCGGGATCACCTCGCGGATGACGTTCTCGACCCGGTCGCACAGCGCGGTGGTCTCCTCGATGCGCGTGCCGGCGCGCGCGCGCAAGTGCAGCCGGATCTGGCCCGAATCGACTTTCGGGAAGAAGTCCTGGCCCAGCCCCGGCAGCGGCCCGATCGGGAAGGCCAGCACCGCGGTCGCTGCCATCGCGCCGAGGAAGATCATCGCGAAGCGCGGGCCGCTGGCCAGCGTGGCGGCGAGCACATCGTGATAACGCTGCTTCACGCTCGCGAAGCGCTGCTCGAAGCCGCGCTGGAAGCGACCGAAGGCCGTCTTCGGCTCGATATGGGCATGCAGGCGCAGCCAGTACTTCGCGAGCGTCGGCACCAGCGTTCGCGACAGCGCGTAGGACGCGAGCATCGCGAACACGACGGCTTCGGCGAGCGGCACGAACAGGTACTTCGCGATGCCGGTGAGCATGAACATCGGCACGAACACGATGCAGATCGCCAGCGTCGACACGAACGCCGGCACGGCGATCTGCTTGGCGCCGTCGAGGATCGCGGTCTCGATGTCCTTGCCCTGCTCGAGGTGATAGTTGATGTTCTCGATCGTCACCGTCGCGTCGTCGACCAGGATGCCGACCGCGAGCGCGAGACCGCCCAGCGTCATGATGTTGATCGTCTCGCCGAGCGCCGAGAGGCAGATGATCGACGCCAGGATCGACAATGGAATGCTGATCGTGATGATCAGCGTCGAGCGGAAGCTGCCGAGGAAGAGCAGGATCATCAGCCCGGTCAGCGCGGCGGCGATGATCGCTTCGCGCACCACGCCCGAGATGGCGCCGCGCACGAAGATCGACTGATCGGACAGCGCCTTGACGTTCATCTCCGGCGGCAGCGCCGCCTGGATCTGCGGCAGGCGGCGCTTGATCTCGTCGATGATCTGAAGCGTCGACGCCGTGCCGGTCTTCAGCACGTTCATCAGCACTGCGCGCTTGCCGCCGACGCGCACGACGTTGGTCTGCGGCGTGGCGCCGTCGCGCACGTGGGCGACGTCGCGGACGTAGACGAGCTCGCCGCTCTTGGTGCGGATCGGGATGTCGTTGAGCTCCTCGACGCGGGTGGGCGAGACGTTGAGCTTCACGAAGTACTCGAGGTCGCCGATCTTCTCCGTGCCCTGCGGCAGGATCAGGTTCTGCGCGCCGATCGCGGCGTTGACGTCGGCGCCGGAAAGCCCGTGCGCGCGCAGCGCCGCAGGATCGAGGTCGACCATGATCGTGCGCTGCTTGCCGCCGTACGGCCACGGCATCTGCGCGCCCTGCACCGTGCCGAGCTGCGTGCGCACGATGTTGTTGGCGAGGTCGAAGATCTGGTTCTCGGGCAGCGACTCGCTCGAGAACGCCAGCTGCAGGATCGGCACCGTCGAGGCGTTGTAGGCGAGGATGAATGGCGGCGTCGTGCCCGGCGGCGAGAAGGCGATCTGCGATTGCGACACGCCGGTGATCTGCGCGTAGGACAGCTCCTCGCTCGCGCGCGGCTGGAAGAAGTACTTCACGACCGCAGTGCCGTTGAGCGATTGCGACTCGGTGTGCTCGACGTCGTTGACCACGGTCTGCGCGGTGCGCTCGGAGAACAGCACGAGGCGATTGGCCATGTCCTCCGGCGGCAGCCCCGTATAGCGCCAGATGGTGGCGACGACCGGGATGCGGATGTTCGGGAAGATGTCGGTCGCCGTCTTCACGATCGACAGCACGCCGAGCAGGACGATCAGGACCGCCAGCACGATGAACGTGTAGGGGCGCTGCAGCGCGATGCGGACGATCCACATGGGGCCGGGATTATAGATTATCGATAATTCGCGGAAAAGCGGGTGGCCCGGCCTTCAGGCCGGCGCTTCCACTGCGTACGCAACCGGACCGTCAACCGCGCCCGCGAATGGTGGAATTCACCGCGTGAGCGTCGAAGCGTGACGCTCTTGCGTGAGGGGATTAGCCATGGCCAGCCAGACCAATTCGGGCGGCGCCGGCACTGCAGCCGGCCGTATCGCAGCATCTTCGTTCCTGACCACACCGATCCGGCTGGACCTGTTCAGCCGCACCCTGTGGGACTTGTTCGGCACCGACTTCGACGAGGGCGAGGGCAAGGCAGCGCCGCCGGCCAAGATCCAGCCGGTCGTGCCCACCCTCTACCCGAAAGTGGCGATCGAGGCGGCGGCGCCGCCGCAGCCGATCGCCGCGCCGCTGCGCTTCGACGCGCGGACCAAATCGCTGCTGCTCTCGCTGCAGGCGAGCGAAGGCGTCGCCGGCGAGTTGGTGCAGACGCTGCTGAAGTGCGAGGAGCCGCCGATGACGCCGCAGGAGCTCGCGCGCTATCGCGCGGTGATCCAGCGCGTCACGCTGGTCGCGCGCATGGTCGACGCGGTGGAGACCGACCCGCACGTGCCGGGCGGGTTCAAGCAGGTGTTCGACCGCCTGCGCTACACGCTGATCAAGGCGGCGCTGGCCGACGCCAGCTTCTTGCGCGCGCGCAACCATCCGCTGCGTGCGATCTCCTCCGATCTCGCGCTGCGCGCGGCGATGTCGCGGAACTGGGATGTGAGCGTCGAGCGCGAGCTCGCCACGGCGCTCGACGCCGCGGTGCGCGACTTCGATCTGAGCGCGGGCTTCGTGCGGCCGATCGTCTGCCGGCTGCAGCCGCTCGACGTCGACGCGATGAAGGAATTCATCGAGCAGCTCCACGCCGAGCGCCGCGAGCGCGAAGCGGCCGTGCGCGCGCAGGAGCAGGTCGATCAGGAGATCGAGGCGCGCCTGCGCGGCTCGGTGCTCGACGAGCGGCTGCGCTTCGTCATCGAGGTGGAATGGAAGGAAGTGCTGGTGCATCGCCTGCGGCTCCATGGCGCGGACAGCGTCGAGTGGCGCGCCAGCCTCGCGGTGGTGGAGGAGCTCCTTCTGCTCGCCGCGGGCCTGCAATCCGGAGCGCCGATCCCGAAGCCGTTGCTCGATCGCATCGAGACCGGCCTGCTCGAGGCGAGCCGGCCCGTCGAGCCGGTGATGAAAGTGTTCGAGCGGCTGCGCAACACCAAGCCCGCGCCGTCGACGGTCGCCACCGAATTCGCGCGCGTGGCGATGCGGCTGTCGCCGCTGTCACGGCTGATGGAAGGTTTCCGCTGGTTCCGCGTCTTCGATCACGGCCAGCAGAACATGCGCTGGATGAAGACCAGCAGCTACGACCCCTCGAAGAACATCGTCATCTTCACCGAGATCGACGGCGGCGCGCCGCTGGTCATGCATGCGCAGCAATTCCTCGACGACCTGAAGCGCGGGATCTCCGCGCCGAACCAGCCGGACGAGGAAACCACGCAGCTCCTGTCGCAGCTCCTCGCCCCGGCCTGAGGAGTGCCGCACAGAGTTCTGGGAAGCGGCAGCAGCGATTGTCGGCCTGAAGGCCGACCCACGATCATGTGCGCATGTCCGGATCGCTCAACGGCGTGTGGCGCTCGCGCGGCTACGGCTGGCTGCTGCGCATCGACCCGCACGCCTACAGCCTGTCGCACCTCTCCCGCAGGAGCTGCATCCCCGCGGAGCGCGGCGCGTACGCAACGTTCGCGGCGAGCTTCGATCGTGTCGAGATCGACGGCGATCGCCTGAGACTGCATCAGGCCGGCGATCTCACGCGCTACGAATTCGTGCGGCATCCATCGGTGCCCGACGTGCCGGTGATCGAGCCGGGCAGCCTGGCGGATGCCGCAGTGAATTTCGAGACGCTGTGGCGAGCCTTCGACGAGCATTACGCGTTCTTCGCGCTGCACGGCGTCGACTGGCTCGATCTGCACGGACAGCTCCGCGCGCGCGTGACGCCCGAGATGTCCGACGCCGCGCTGCTCGAGGTGCTCAGCGATCTCTTGCGGCCGCTCGACGACGGCCACGTCAGCCTGTCGGCGCCGGGCGGCACCATCCAGACGCTGAAGGCGATGGAGCTGCGCGAAGCGATGCGCGGCGCGTTC
Source organism: Nevskiaceae bacterium (assembly GCA_035650495.1). Lineage (GTDB taxonomy): Bacteria > Pseudomonadota > Gammaproteobacteria > Nevskiales > Nevskiaceae > DASRHK01. Next base: position 18,494 of record DASRHK010000002.1, read on the forward strand.
GGCATGCCGCATCCGCGAGTGAGCCCACAGGCGACAGTCGATGCGATCGCGCCGAAGCTCGACAGTGCGCTGCTCTCGCCGTTTTCCACGCGCTCGGCTCTGCAGCAGGCCGGGAACGGCATCGTGTCCTGGTGCCGGCTCACGCCGCGCGTGGGCTATCTCAACGTGCTGCGCTTGTTCGGGTTCGCCGATTCCAACGCGGCGCGTCGCGCGAACGATCTGCCGCACGACCGCGCGGAAGTCGCCGCGTTCCTGCGCGATGACATGGTGGCGCTCGAATCGGCGCTCGATCGCGTGTTCACCGATCTCGCCGACTGCGATGCGCTGATCGTCGACCTGCGCGTCAACGGCGGTGGCTTCGATCGTGCGGGTCTCGCGATCGCCAACCGGATCGCCGATCGCAAGCGCGTCGCGTTCACCAAGTGCGCGCGGGATGGCGATGGCCACACCGACGCGCAGGCGATCCACGTCGAGCCCGGATCCAGACCGGGGTTCACCAAGCCGGTCCACGTGCTCACGTCGCCGCTGTGCGTGAGCGCCGGCGAGATCTGCGTGCTCGGCTTGCGCGCGAGCCCGCACGTGCGCTGCGTCGGCACGCCGACGGCCGGCATGCTGTCGGATAATCTCAACAAGATCCTGCCGAATGGCTGGACGTATTCCCTGTCGAACGAGGTTTACACCGCCGCGGACGGCGAGGTCTACGAAGGTCGCGGCATTCCGCCGCATCAGCCGCTCGCGCTCGACGCCGGCGCGTTGATCGAGTCGATGCGCACGCAGCTGGCGAACGTCCTGAGGAACGCATGAAGACGAAGATGAAGGCGCTGGTGAAGACCAAAGCCCAGCGCGGCTTGTGGATCGACGAAGTGCCGGTGCCGCAGCCCGGCATCAACGACGTGCTGATCCGCGTCTGGAAGACCGGCATCTGCGGCACCGACCTGCACATCCACGAGTGGGACGCGTGGGCGGCGTCGACGATCAAGGTGCCGATGGTGATCGGCCACGAGTTCGTCGGCGAGATCGTCGCGGTCGGTTCCAACGTCAATGACTACAAGCCGGGCGAGATCGTCAGCGGTGAGGGCCACGTGACCTGCGGACGCTGCCGCAACTGCCTGGCGGGCCGGCGCCATCTCTGCGCGTACACGCTCGGGGTCGGCGTCAATCGCGACGGCGCGTTCGCGGAATACGTCGTCATCCCGATGAGCAACGTGTGGCGGCATGATCCGAAGATCGATCTCGACGTCGCGTCCATCTTCGACCCGTTCGGCAACGCAGTGCACACCGCGCTGTCGTTTCCGGTGCTCGGCGAAGACGTGCTGATCACCGGCGCCGGCCCGATCGGGCTGATGGCGTGCGCGGTCGTGAAGCACGCCGGCGCGCGCCACGTTGTCGTCACCGATGTCAACGACAAGCGGCTGCGCATGGCCGAGAAGATGGGCGCGACGCTCGCGGTGAATCCGAAGACGACGACCCTCGCCGACGTGCAGCGACAGCTCGGCATGACCGAGGGCTTCGACGTCGGGCTGGAGATGTCGGGCAATCCCGCGGCGTTCCGCGACATGCTCGCGAACCTCTGCCACGGGGCGAAGATCGCGATGCTCGGCATCCCTTCGGGCGAGATGGCGATCGAATGGAAGCAGGTGATCTTCAACATGCTCACCATCAAGGGCATCTACGGCCGCGAGATGTACGAGACCTGGTACAAGATGACGGTGATGCTCGAGTCTGGGCTCGACATCAAGCCGGTGATCACGCATCACCTGCAGTGGGATCAGTTCGCCGAGGGCTTCGCCGCGATGAACGCGGGCGAGGCGGGGAAGGTGGTGCTCGACTGGCGGTCGCTGCAATGACGACGCCGCGCGAGCAGTTCACTTCGACGATCGACGAGATCCGCAAGGCGGGTCTCTACAAGCCCGAGCGCGTGATCGGCACGGCGCAAGGCGCGCACGTCGACGTGCCGTTGCGGCAAGGCGTGCTCAACCTCTGCGCGAACAATTATCTCGGGCTCGCCAATCATCCGGAGATGGTGAAGGCCGCGCACGAGGCGCTCGATCGCTGGGGCTACGGGCTCGCGTCGGTGCGCTTCATCTGCGGCACGCAAGGCGTGCACAAGGAGCTGGAGAGAGCGCTCTCCGAGTTCCTCGGCATGGAGGACACGATCCTCTACAGCTCGTGCTTCGATGCCAACGCGGGACTGTTCGAGACGCTGCTCGATGAGCAGGACGCGATCATCTCCGACGAGCTCAACCACGCGTCGATCATCGACGGCGTGCGCCTGTGCAAGGCGCAGCGGTTCCGCTATCGCAACGGCGACATGACCGACCTCGCGACACAGCTCGACCGCGCGAGCGGCGCACGGCGCAAGATGATCGCGACCGACGGCGTGTTCTCGATGGACGGCTACATCGCCAGGCTGCCGGAGATCTGCGATCTCGCCGAGCGGCACAACGCGATGGTGATGGTCGACGATTCGCATGCGGTCGGCTTCGTCGGCGCCAATGGTCGTGGCACGCACGAGCATCACAACGTCATGGGCCGCATCGACATCCTCACCGGCACGCTGGGCAAGGCGCTCGGCGGCGCGAGCGGCGGCTATACGAGTGCGAAGAAGGAAGTGATCGAGCTCTTGCGCCAGCGCTCGCGGCCGTATCTGTTCTCCAACTCGGTGGCGCCGCCGATTGCGGGCGCGTCGCTGAAGGCGCTCGATCTCATCGCGAAGAGCGGCGAGCTGCGTCAGCGTCTTCGCGACAACACGAAGTTCTTCCGCGAAGCAATGACGAAAGCCGGCTTCGAGATCCGTCCAGGCGAGCATCCGATCGTGCCGATCATGCTCGGCGACGCGGTGCTCGCCGCGAAGATGGCCGAGAAGCTGCTCGAGCGCGGCATCTACGTGATCGGGTTTTCGTATCCCGTCGTGCCGAAAGGCCAGGCGCGCATCCGGGCGCAGATGTCGGCGGCGCACAGCCGCGCCGATCTGGAATTCGCGGTCGAACAGTTCAGCGACGTAGGGCGCGCCTTGCGCGCCGGCCCATGAGCAAGCTGACCGACCTCGCGGCATCCGACGTCGCGCACCTCGTTCACGGCTACACCAACCTCGAGCAGCATCGGCGCACCGGCCCGAAAGTCATCACGCGCGGCAAGGGCGTCTTCATCTACGACGAGCAGGGCCGCGAATATCTCGAAGCCGCCGCCGGAATGTGGTGCGCGAGCTTCGGCTTCGACGAGCCGGAGCTGGTCGAAGCCGCGATCAGGCAGCTGCGCGAGCTGCCGTACTACCACACGCTGACGTCGCAATCGGTCTCGCCCGCGATCAAGCTCGCGCAGATGCTCTCCGAGATCGTGCCGATCGACGACGCGCACATCTATCTCGCGCTGTCGGGCTCCGAAGCCAACGACTTCCTGATCAAGTTCCTGTGGTATTACCACAACGCGATCGGCAAGCCGAAGAAGAAGAAGGTCATCGCGCGCGTCAACGGCTATCACGGCGCCACGGTCGTCGCGTCGAGCCTGACCGGCATCGCGAAGAATCACGCCGCGTTCGACCTGCCGCTGCCCGGATTCCTGCACACGCACGATCCGCACTACTCGCGCAGCAAGCGCGACGGCGAGAGCGAGTCGCAATTCGTCGACCGGATCCTCGGCGATCTCGAAGCGATGATCGAGCGCGAAGGCCCCGACACGATCATGGCGTTCATGGCCGAGCCCGTCGCCGCCGGCGGGGGCGTGGTGATTCCGCCCGCGGGATACTTCGAGAAGCTGCAGGCACTGCTCGCGAAATACGAGATCCTGTTCCTCGCCGACGAGATCGTCACCGGCTTCGGCCGCACGGGGAACATGTTCGGCTGCGAGACGTTCGGCATCCGGCCCGCGGCGATCACGATGGGCAAGGGACTCACCGGCGCGTATCAGCCGGTTGCGGCGATCGCGCTGCGCGGCGACATCTTCGACGTGATCGCCAAGGAATCCGATCGCATCGGGTCGTTCGCGCATGGCACGACCTACAGCGGCTTCCCGGTGGGCGCGGCGGTTGCGGTGCGCGCGCTGGAGCTGATGCGCGAACGCAGGATGATCGAGCACGTGCGCAAGGTCGCGCCGCGGTTCCAGCAGCGGCTGAAGCAGCTGGAGCGTTATCCGCAGATCCTGGAGACGCGCGGCGTGGGATTGATCGGCGCTTTCCAGCTGCGCGACGGCGGCATCAGCAGCGTGCAGTTCAAGGCGATGGCGGAGGAAGAAGGCGTCATCGTGCGCGCGGTGCCCGTCGGCGCGAGCCTGGGACTGTCGCCGCCGCTCGTGATCACCGAGGCGGAGATCGACTCGCTGTTCAGCCGGATCGAGCGAGTATTGGCGCGCGCGTCGACTCGATGAAGCCCTGGATCCAGCGCTCCGCGGACTCGACGTCGTGGAAGATGCGCATCGGCAGCGTGTTGCGGTAGGTCTCCTCGAGCACGGACACCATCAGCTCACGGCCCTCGATGCCCGGATGCGCGACCCACGCGACGGCGATGCGCCCGTCCTGGCTACGTTCCGCGGACTTGCCGCGGATTTCCGCGAGCGAATCGGAAGTGCCGAGCATCGAATCGTGGACGACGATGATGATGCCGACGGGACCCGTGCGCAGCATGTCGTCGATGACCGGATTGGCGCGGCGCACCGCATCTTGCATGCACTCGAGATTCCAGGGGCCGTGCAGATCCGCGACCATGATCTGGCCGACGCGGCGCTGCTCCACGAAGCCGTGGACCGGATACGGATTCCCTGCCATGCCGCAAGTCTAGGCATGGCGCCGCACAGCGGCGGACAGCGGGATAAAAAACCGACGCTTTCAGTGCTTCGCGGCCTGCGATTGCTCGAGCTCGCGCTCGGCTTCGAGCCAGTCGTCGAGCTCCTTGCCGGGCGCGAAGCCGCGGCGCTCTGCGCGGTAGTACGCTTCGCGCGCGATGCGCGCCTCGCGCGACCCGTCGTCCTTGGGCACGACCGGCGCCACCATCGAGCCGGCGATGTTTCCCTTGCCGGCGGCGGGTGACGCGGGTTTGCTCTTGCTGGTGCCGGCGGTCTTGCGGTCCTGATTCCTGTCCATGGAACGACTCCTCTAGAATCCAATGGATGGACCGTCATCACGCGTCAGAGGTTTCGCCATGAAAGCCTGGTTGCACGAAAATCGCGTACTGATCGGCCTGCTGCTGACCTTCGGCTTGGTCCGCGGCGCGATCGCGGGCTACAACCCGGTCCCGTCGGGATCGATGCATCCGAGCCTGCTCGAAGGCGACGTCGTGCTGGTCAATCACCTGGCCTACGACGCGAAGCTCCCGTTCACGCATCTCGCGCTCGCGCGGCTCGGCGAGCCGGAGCGCGGCGAGATCGTCGTGTTCGATTCGCCCGACGACGGCAAGCTCCTGATCAAGCGCCTGGTGGGCCTGCCCGGCGACACCATCGAGATGCGCGACAAGCGGCTGTTCATCAACGGCATCCCGGCGCGTTACGAGACGATCGGCGCGGTGATCGATTCGACCGCGGGACACGATCGCGCGGCGACGGAGATGCGCGAGACCTTCGGCGACTCCAGCCGCGTGATCCGCTGGCTGCCGATCCGCCACGACGCCGACGACTTCGGCCCGATCACGATTCCGGCCGATCACTACCTGATGCTCGGCGACAATCGCGACAACAGCCGCGACTCACGCTACATCGGGCTGGTGCCGCGTCGCTTGCTCGTCGGCCGCGCCGAGCGCGTGCTGATCTCCGCCGACATCGAGGGCAACTGGCTGCCGCGCTTCGGTCGATTCGGGCAACGCCTGAACTGATGGCGCTGGACTTCCGTCCGGCGCGGCCCGAGGACGTCGACGCCGCGGCGCCGCTGATCTACGCGTCGGGTCCAGATCAGTTCGACTACGTGTTCTGCGCGACGCATCCCGGGCAGTCGCTCGAGTTCCTGCGCTTCGCATTCGTGAGCGGGCGAGGGCGCTTCGCATGGCGCAACACGACCGTCGCGTGCATCGACGATCGCGTGGTTGGCGTCGGCACTGCGTATGGACCCGAGACGAACATCCGCTACTTCTTCGAGGACGGGTGGCTCATCGCGCGCTACTACGGTGTGCGCGCGCCGTCGGTGATGCTCCGTGGCCTGCGCGCGGAAAGCGTGATCGTTCCACCGAAGCGAGGCGAGTGGATGATCGCGCATCTGGCGATGAGTCCCGAAGAGCGCGGTCACGGCATCGGTGCGCGGATGGTCCATCACTTGATGGAGCGCGGACGCCACGCCAGCGCGCCGCGCGCGGTGCTCGACGTGTCGGTGGAGAACGCGCGAGCCGAAGCGCTCTATCGACGGCTGGGCTTCAGCCTGGTCGTCGAGCGTGAATCAACGGCGCGGGGCCGATTCGGGCGACTGATGAATCACCGCCGCATGGCGCTCGCGCTCTAACGCCACACCTGCGCGCAGACGCGCCGCCAGTTCTCGCCGAGGATGCCGCGCACGTCGGTCTCGCTGTAACGCTTCAGCAGCAGATCAGTGAGCGCCGGCAACTGCTCGAGCGTCGCGTAGCGGAATCCGGGCCAGGACGGATCGCGCGCCTGCGGCCACTCTTCGGGACGGCTGCGGATCCAGCGATTGAGCGCGTCGGCGTCGAAGACCAGATCGAGCCCGAGTCCGACGTGCTGCGGCCCGACCAGCTGCGCGATGTGATCGATGTGGCGCAGGATCGCCTCATTGCTGCACGCGAGATCGCCCATGTATTCGCCCGAGCCCGACATGCCGATGACGCCGCCGGTCTTCGCGCACGCGCGGATCTGATCGTCCTTGAGATTGCGGAAATGCGGCTGCACCGCGTCGGCCATCGAATGCGTGAACACGCAGGGCTTGGTCGCGAGCGCCATCGCATCGAGCGTCGTGCGATGACCGGTGTGCGACAGGTCGAGCAGCATGCCGACGCGTTCCATGCGGCGCACGACGGCTTCGCCGAACTTCGACAAGCCGCCGTCGGCGCGCTCGGCGCAGCCACCGCCGACGTCGTTCGCCTGATTGAACGCGAGCAGCGTGTGGCGCACGCCGAGCTGATAGTAGGCGTCGATGATGTCGAGATTGCGCTCGAAGCAGCGCGTACCTTCGAGATGGAACGCGACCGCGAGCTTGTTCTCTTTGCGTGCGCGATCGACGTCGGTGATGCGTTCGACGAGCACGTAGCGATCGGCGTTGGCGAGGATGTGCGCGCGCGCCGCGGCAACGCGCTGGATCCCCTCGCCGATGTTGTGGTTGTCGCCGGCGAGCGTGAGCGAGATGACATGGAGGCCCGCGGCGTGGAAACGCGCCAGCTGCGCGTAGTCGTTGCCGCACCAGGGCTCGAGCGGGAACACCATGTCCCAAACGAGTGCGCCGGGAAGCCGCGTCATTTCGGCGCGGCCGCAGTCGCCTGCAGATTGATCAGCCCGCCGTCGATCGGCAGCAGCACGCCGTTGATGTACGACGCCGCGTCGGAGGCGAGGAACACGGCGGCGTTGGCGACGTCCCACGCCGAGCCTTGCTTGCCGGTCGGGCTCGCGGCGTCGCGCTGCTGGGTCATGAACACGACGCCGCCGTGCGCGCCGACGATCGACGGATTCTGATAGAGCAGGGGCGTGTTCATCAGTCCCGGCAGGATCGCGTTGGCGCGAATGCCCTTGCGCGCGTACTTCACGGCGATCGCGCGCGTGAAGTGATCGACCGCGGCCTTCGACGCGTAGTACGCGATCTGGTCGTACCACGAGACGCGCTGCGACAGGATCGACGAGATGTTGGTGATCACGCCGCGGCCCTGACGCTCCATGATCGGCAGCACGTGCTTGCAGGCGAGGAACACGCTCTTGAGATTCACGTCCATGCTGCGATCCCAATCGGCTTCGGAGAGATCGACCGGTCCGCCGAACAGGCTGATGCCGACGTTGTTGTGCAGCACGTCGAGACGATTCCACTTCGCCATCGTCGCTTGCACTGCGGCCGCAACCTGATCGTTGACTGCAACGTCGGCAGTGAGCGCGATCGCTTCGCCGCCTTCCTTGCCGATGACGCTGACGGTTTCCTCGGCACGTTCGCGCTGGTGATCGACGCACGCGACTTTCGCGCCCGCGCGCGCGTACGCAACCGCGGACGCCTTGCCGTTGCTCCAGCCCGGACCGCTCGCGCCGGCGCCGAACACGAGGACGACGCGGCCGGCGAGCGCGCCTGGCGATGGCGGAATCAGATCGTTCATAGTGGTCCCGGACGGTTTCTCCCAGCCCGCACGTTAACGAAGCGATCCGACAGCGTGTCCTTGCCCGGAGCCCCCAAAAGTCTGCGGGCAGGAAAGCGCTATTGACCGCGCATACCTCTCGCGGCTCATGCTGGCGGGGCGGCAAACACTGAGATCAGGATTGCGCGAGAGACGGGGGTTTTCGATTCGGCGAAAGCAGGCGGCCGCCGCCGCTGTGCTGCTGTGGCTGGCGCTGCAGAGCGGCGCGTCGGCTGCGCAGGAGTCGACGCCGCAGAGCAACGACCCGCTGCCCGCGCAGGATCCGCCGGCAGAGCCGAAGAAGGACGACGCGAGCACCAAGCTCGAGAAAGTGGTCGTCACCGCCAACAAGCGCGAGCAGCTGCTCACCGACGTGCCGATGGCCGTGTCGGCGATCTCCGGCAAGGACCTCGAGAAGAACGGCGAGCGCACGTTCGCCGACTACGCGCAGAAGATCCCGGCGCTGAACTTCGGCTACTACGGTGAAGGACGCCAGCGCATCAGCATCCGCGGATTGCAGGCGCCGACCGGCGTGTCGACCGTCGCGTATCTCGTCGACGGCATCGAGCAGGGCGACAGCCCGCCCGATCCGGACCTGTTCGACATCGATCACATCGAGGTGCTGCGCGGTCCGCAGGGCACGCTGTATGGCGCCGGCGCGGTCGGCGGCGCGATCAAGATCCTCACCAATCGCGCCAATCCGTACGCGTTCCAGACCAAGTTCCTCGGCTCGGCGGGCTACAACGTCGCGGGCGCGTGGCAGCACGACGTCAACGCCATGGCCAACGTCCCGCTGATCCCCGGCGAGCTCGGCGCGCGCGTGGTCGGCTTCCAGCGCAGCGCGGACGGCTACATCACGGTGCGCGAGCCCGACTTCAACAATCCACCGTCGACGCCGGCGTATCGGTTCAAGAGCTACTCCAGCCGCAACATCGTCGCCAGCGACGCCAACACCACCGCGGTCCGCGGCGGGCGGCTCGCGGTCGACTGGAAAGCCGGGAACGACCTGACGATCGGCGCGAAGTACATGACGGAGTCGAGCAAGATCAAGTACGGGCCGATGCAGTCGGTCGATCTCGACGAGCGCTACGGCGGCTACAACGTGGTCCAGGGCTGCGCGTGTGCGCTCTCGGACGACATCACCGATCACGACTACGCCCAGACCACGTTCAACGTCGACTGGAATTGGGGTTTCGCGAAGTTCGAGTCGGTGACCGGCATTGCCGAAGTGAAGGAAGACATCGGCTCGCCGCTCTTCATCGTGCTGCCGGCAGTGGACACGGCGCTCGCGATCGCGGGGCAGACGCCGCCGATCACCATCCCGGCGCTGCCCGATCCGATCCGGCAGATCCTGCTCGACGCGGGACTGCCGACGGAAGCTGCCGTCGGCGACATGTTCGACTTCCGGCTGATCAACCGGCACAACTACACGAGCCAGGAATTCCGGCTGGTCTCGGCGCCAACCGACTTCCCCCTGACCTGGACCGCGGGGCTGTTCTACAAGCTCGAGAATCGCGAAGCCTTCGAGGACGTCTACTCCGGCCCCAATCTCGGGCCGATCCTCGGCGGCAACGACGGCACGCCCTACGAGCAGGTCAACCTCCATTTCCGCACCGAGGAGTACGCGGCTTACGGTCAGCTCGAGTACGCGATCACGCAGAAACTCTCCGCGCTGGCGGGCGTTCGCTACTACCGCGCGAATCTCGAGGACACCGCGGTCGGCGGCGGCACCGACGGCTCGGTGTTCACGCCGAGGTTCAAGGACGTGAGCCCGAAGTTCACGCTGTCGTATCACGTCACCGACAGCGCGCTCGCGTATGCGACGGCGGCGAAAGGCTTCCGCATCGGCGGCGTGAATTTCTCGACGATCGATCCACCGCCGCCGAATCTGACGCGCTACTACGAGCCCGACGTGCTGTGGAACTACGAGGTCGGCATGAACACGCTGATCTTCGACGGCCGGCTGTCGGCGAACTTCGCGCTGTTCGATTGCCAATGGAAGAACCTGCAGGACGAGATCGTGGTGCGCAGCAATCCCACGGTCGATGCGCAGGGCAACTTCCATCCCGGCGGCAACGAGCGCATGGTGATCAACGCGGGTCGCGCGTACTCGCGCGGCGTCGAGGCGGAGCTGTCGGCGAGCCTGCCACTCGATCTCACCTGGACGCTGTCGGGTGCGTATCTCGATGCGGCGATCGGCCAGGACCAGGCCAATCCCGCCAACGGCGGCGTCATCCCCAAAGGCACGCGGCTCGAGAACGTGCCGCGCTTCGCCGGCAACACGTCGCTCACGCACGAGCTGCGCTTCGGCAACGGGTGGGGCTTGGCGAGCAGCGTCAACTACACCTACCGCGGCCGCACGCATGCCGACATCACCAACCCGACCGAGGCGCGCTCGCCCGCCTATCACCTCGTCGATTTGCGCATGGGCGTGCACGGACAGAACCAGCGCTGGAGCGTCGACGCGTTCGCCAACAATGTGCTGAACGCGCGCGCGAGCTCGTTCACCTTCCAGAATTCCGGCACGCCGTACACCCTGCCGTTCCACACCGACGTGCCGCTGGCCTATCGCACCGTCGGCCTGCGCGCGAACGTCACGTTTTGATCGCCGATGAAAAAGCCTTTCGCCATCCTCGCTGTTGTCGCCTTCGCCACCGGCGTGGCGCGCGCCGATGAGGACAAGCAGCTCAAGCGCTCCGATGAGCTCTACGTCGCGTTGTTCGGCGATTCGATGATCAAGGCCGACGCGAAGCATCGGCCACCGCTCGAGCGCGCAAGCATGGCGTTGGACGCGCGCTTCGGGCTGCATCCCGATCAGCATCTCGGCTACGAGATGCGCGTGTTCTACGGCAAGCTCGAGGTCTCCGACGCTGCGCGCGGCGACGGCAATCGCAGCGGCATCGGCTTCGACGTCCTCTACCGCTTCGGCGATTGGAGCCTCGTCCGGCCGTACCTGCTCGCCGGTGTCGGCGTGGCTTACAGCGACCGCTTGCCGGGGAAGGACGCAGTTGCGCCGACCGCGAACCTCGGATTCGGGCTCACCAGCGGTACCCTGATCGAGCTGTGGCAACGGCCGCTGCGCGTGCGCGCGGAGCTGCGCTACGCCTACGAGGACTATCGCGACGAGTACAGCGGATCGACGCAATTCGATCGCAGCAATTATCTCGACGCGCACGCCTTCCTCGGCATCGAATTCGCGCTCACGCGCCACGTGCTCGAGCCGACGCCGCCGAAGCCCGAAGTCGTGCCGCCGGTGCAGCCATGAGCAGCCAGCGCAAGCTGTTCTTCGCCGCGATGGTCACCGAGAGCAACAGCTTCTCGAACATCCCGACCAGCCGCGAGAGCTTTGCGCCGGTCAGCGGTGCCGCAGCGCTGGCGAGCGACGGCATGCTCTCCGGCTACCTGAGCCACTTCATGACGGGCGCGTCCGCGATCGGCGCGAACGTCAGCATCGGCACGTGCGCCTTTGCGCAGCCCGGCGCGCCGGTGATCCAGGCCGATTACGAAGCGCTGCGCGACCGGCTGCTCGAGGACCTGAAGAGCGCGATGCCGCTCGACGCCGTGATCCTGCTGCTGCACGGCGCGATGGTCTCGGAGCGCTGCCTCGATTGCGAGGGCGACATCCTCGCGCGCGCGAGAGAGATCATCGGGCCGAAGATTCCGCTGCTCGCGATCCTCGATCCGCACGCGCATCTGACGTCGAGCATGGTGCGCAGCGCCGACCTGCTCGCGTTCATGAAGGAGTATCCGCACACCGACGGGCCCGATCGGCTCGACCATCTGCTGCGCGTGACGCAGGCGATGTGGGAAGGACGCGCGAAGCCGGTGCCGGCGGTGGCCGATTGCAACATCGTCGGCCTGTGGCCGACGCAGATGCCGCCGATCCGGGGCTTCGTCGATCGGTTGAACGCGCTCGAGCAGCGCGACGGCATCCTGTCGATCTCGTTCGTGCACGGCTTCCCGTGGGGCGACACGCCCGACACCGGCTCGCGCGTGCTCGTCTACGGCAACGGCGACGAAGCCGCCGCGCAGAAGCTCGCGACCGAGCTTGCGAATGAGGTGTGGCGGATGCGCGAAGTGTCGCAGCCGCAGATGACCTCGATCGACGACGCGATCAGCATCGTGCGCGACACGCACGAAGGTCCGATCGTGCTCGCCGACATCGCCGACAACGCGGGCGGCGGCGCGCCGGCGGATTCGAGCTTCATCCTGCGCGCGGTGCTCGAGCGCGGCATCCAGGGCGTCGCGTTCGCGCTGATGTACGACCCGGTGCTGGTGGAGAACTGCCATCAGGTCGGCATCGGCGGCAGCCTGCAGGCGCGCGTCGGCGGCAAGCTGTCGCGCTACTCGGGCGAGCCGGTCGACCTGTGCGTGACGGTGAAAGGCCTCGCGCGCGACGCCTATCAGCTCGCGTTTGGCGGGCGCACGCGCGATCCGATGGGCAACACCGCGTGGATCCATGCGCGCGGCGTCGACATCGTCGTCTCCTCGATCCGCACGCAATGCTTCGATCCGACCGCGTTCAGCCACATCGGCATCGACCCGACGTCGCGGCGCGCGCTGGTGGTGAAGTCGATCAACCATTTCCAGGCGGGCTTCGCGCCGATCGCCAAGCGCATCCTCACCGTCGCGACGCCGGGCGCGCTGTCGATGGACTTCGCGCACCTGCCGTACCGCGTGTTCAACAAGCCGTACTGGCCTCGGGATAATGTGGTCCGATGAACAGCGCGGTCGACGTCGTCAGTGAGCCGGAAGTGAATCCTGTCGCGACCCCGGCGCCCAAGCGCTCGATGCGCAAGCTCATCCCGTATGTGCTGCCGACGATCGCCACCGGCTCCGTGACCGGCGCGATCTACGCGATCCTGCCGTCGCTCTACGCCAAATACGCCGCGGTGACGATGGTGCAGCTCGGCACGCTGCTCGCAGCGCTGCGCATCTGGGACGCGGTATCCGATCCGTTGATCGGCTACTGGTCCGACAAGACCCGCAGCCCGCGCTACGGCCGCAAGCCCTGGGTGATCGCCGGCTCGCTGACGCTTTGCGCTTCCGTGTGGTTCCTGTTCCAGGTGCCGGAGAACGCGGGCATCGCCTATCTCGGGCTCTGGCTGTTCGTCTTCTATTTCGGCTTCACCGCTCACGACGTGCCGCATCTGGCCTGGGGCAGCGAGCTCGCGCCGGAGTACGACCAGCGCGCGAAGCTGTTCAGCTTCCGCAGCATGGCCGACACCACCGGCGGCTTCATCTACACCGGCTTGCCGATCGTGCTCTTCTATCTCGGGATCACCGCGAGCACCGAGTACACGCCGGAAGTGTTCCGCAAGCTCTCGACGGCGATGCTGCTGCTGTTCCCGCTGACGATGATCATCGCGGTGCGCTTCGCGCCGGCCGGCGAAGTCGCGGCGACCGAGCGCGGCGACCTGAAGAGCCTGTTCCGCGATGCGCTGCGCAATCCGCCGCTGTTGCGGTTCATGAGCGCGTTCGTCATCTCCGGCATCGGCTCCGGCGTCTACGTCGCGCTGTTCTTCCCGTACTTCGACAGCTATCTGCACATCGGCGACAAGGTGCCGCACATGCTGGTGATGGCGATGGCCGCGCAATTCATCTCGCAGCCGTTCTGGGCGAAGATGGTCGGCATCCTCGGCAAGCACCGCACCTGGGCTTACGGGTGGATCGCGAACTCGCTGTCGCTCCTGCCCATGATGCTGATCCAGCCGGGCCCCGGTGCCGTGTTGCCGGTCATGATCGCGACCTTCTTCTATTGCTTCACCAACGGCGTGTCGTCGGTCGCCCCGCAGGCGCTGCTCGGCGACATCGTCGACTACGAGGTGCTCACCCGCGGCGTCGATCGGGCGGGCAATTACTACGCGCTCTATTTCTTCCTGGCCAAGCTGACCAGCTCCGCCGGAGCCTTCGTGTTCGTCATCCTCGGCGTCGTATTCGGCTATCAGATCGCGGAGGGCGCGGTGAACACGGACTTCGCGAACAAGGGCATGATGGTGTCGTTCTGCGTGCTGCCGAGCCTGTTCCAGTTCCTGGCGATCCCGCTGATCTGGAATTTCCCCATCGATCGCCGGCGGCATGCGATCATTCGCAAGCGGCTGGGCCAACGGGAGGCGAGGTTGGCTTCAGGGGAGCGGTAACATGGTCAGCAAGATGTCGCAGAAGCGCACCAAGACAAAGGCGCAGGCGCCCGTAGAGACGCCGGCCGTCAACGGGGACACGACGCCGCGGGCACTGACCGCCGGCCAGCAACCCGTATTCAATCTGACGAGCTCGATTGCGCTGCTCGAAGCGAGCGCGCAGTCCGACATGAATTTCGGCACGCCCGAGCAGCCGTATCCGGCGGGCGAGGGCATCCGCACGAGCTTCCTCGCCGGCGGCTCGCCGTTCACGCCGCTGACCAAGGGCGTGTCCGATTCCTACACCGACCTCGTCCGCATCAACGAAGGCTTCTATCTCCGCGTCATCAAGGACAGCGGGCGCCAGACCACGCACGTGATGGTGCCCGGCGAGGACTGGCTGAAGATCTCCTTCGGCCTCGAAGGCGGCGTGACGCAGACGTTCAACGAGCAGACCTCGTTCCAGATCATCGGCGGGCGCGTCGAGATCAACCTGCATCCGCCCGGCGTGGTGAAGATCGAAGGCGTCGAGGATGGCTGCTGGGGCAGCTCGGTGGCGATCTATCTGTCGCGCGCCACGATCAAGCCGCACATCGACGAGCTCCAGCGCCTGCCGAAGTCGATCGCCGACTATCTCGAGCACGGCCCGAAGGACCTGATCCTCGAAACCGTGCCGATGACCGGCTCGATCATGCGTGCGGTCGTCGACATCGTGAACACGAAATTCCTCGGGCGGCTTCGTCACACCTACGTGAAGGCGAAGGCCACCGAGCTCCTGTGCGAGGTCGTCTATCTGCTCACGCACGAAGGCGAGCTCGCGAGCTCCGACCTGCGCCTGTCGTGGCGCGACAAGCGCCAGCTCGACAAGGCGCGCCAGACCATCCGTCAGGATTGCGTCAACGCGCCGACGATCGCGGTGCTGTCGCGTCAGCTCGGCTTGAATCAGCGCAAGCTCAAGATGGGCTTCAAGCAGCTGTTCGGCACGCCCGTGTTCCAGTACACGCAGAACCTTCGGCTCGAGAAAGCGCTGCAGCTCCTGCAGACCGGCGACTATTCGATCCGCGAAGTCGCCGACGCTGTCGGCTATGGCTACGCGAAGAACTTCACGACCGCGTTCAAGAAGCGGTACGGCGTGTCGCCCAAGGTCGCGCGCAAGAGCTTCAATCGTCAGCCGGCCGTCCGCTCGGCGTGAAGAACGGTGAGGATGTCCACCATCTTCACGGCGTAGCGGTCCCCAATCCGCAGCGCTGGCTCGAGGACCTCGAAAGCCCCAAGGTGAAATCCTGGGTCGCCGACCAGGATCGGCGCGCCCTCGAGTTCCTCGCGCAGTGCGCCGAGCTCGAGCGCTGCAAGAAATTCCTCGATGCGAATCAGCCGGTGCTCACGCAGCCGTGGAGCTGCGTGCGCGGCGACCGCCATTTCCATCTCACGCAGCGCGAGGGTCTCGATCAGCCGATCCTGTCGATGCGGGAAGGCGACGGCCCCGAGCGCGCGCTGATCGATCCGAACGCGACCGGCAAGGTGCTGGTGATCGACCAGATCTCCGTGAGCCCGAGCGGCTCGCACATCGCGTTCGCGCTGACCAAGCCGGGCGAAGTGCCGTCGACGATGCACGTGTTCGACGTCGCGACCGGCATGGTGACCGAGAGCTCGCTCGTCACGACGGTGATGCCGGTGTACGCGTGGCATCCGAACGGCACCGGCTTCTACTACACGCTGATGCGCCGATTGTTCGGCGACGACGGCTCCGGCGATCCGCGCAAGGACGGGCTCTACTGGCACAAGCTCGGAGCCGAGTGGCGCGAAGATCACTGCGTCAAGGAGTATCACGACGGTCCGGGCCACATCGCCTTCGCGCAGATCCCCGACGGTCAGCACCTCGTCCTTTCCACGCTGCATTTCTCCAGCGGCAAGAGCGGCGTGTCGATTGCGCATCTCGACGAAGTGTTCCCGCGCTCCGAGCGGCCGCTGCGCGCGGTGCGGCTGTTCGACGAGCTCGAAGGCTTCAACCAGTTGCTCGGTGCGGACGAGGGCGAGCTGTTCTTCCACACGACGCGTGACGCGCCGATGGGGCGCATCGTCGCCATCACGCCGTCGAAGCCGTTGCGCACGCAGTGGCGCACGGTCGTTCCGCAAGGCGAGCTCGCGCTCGCGCGCGGCGAGCGGTTCGGCGGGCCATCGCGATCGGCGATGTCGAACGAAGGGATTCTCCTCACGTATCTGCAGGACGCGCACAGCGTGCTCGTCCACTTCGCGCTGTCCGGCAAGCGGCTCGCGCGCGTCACGCTGCCGAGCCTGTCGACGGTCGACGCGATCGAATGCGTCGACGGCGGCTTCCGCATCTTCACCCAGTCGTTCCTCGAGCCGCGCGTCGTTCACGAATATCGCGACGGCAAGCTCACCGAGCAGTCGCGCGTGAAATTGCCGGACGTCGATCCGTCGCGCTACGAGCTCAAGCAGGTTTTCTACAACGCCTACGACGGCACGCGCGTGCCGATGTATCTGCTGCACGCGAAGGACCTGCCGCGCAGCGGCAATCATCCGACGCTGCTCTATGGCTACGGCGGCTTCAATCAGGCGATCACGCCAGAGTTCCATCCCGATGCGGCGCTCTGGCTTGAGCTCGGGGGTGTGTTCGCGCTGGCGAACATCCGCGGTGGCGGCGAGTACGGAGAGGCATGGCACGCCGCCGGATCGGGCATCAACAAGCAGAACACGTTCGACGATTTCTACGCTGCGGCGGAGTACCTGATCGCGCAGGGCTACACCGGTGCGCACAAGCTGTGCATCCGCGGACTGTCGAATGGCGGCTTGCTCACCGCAGTCGCGGCGCATCAGCGCGCCGATCTGTTCGCGGCGGTCATCACCGAGGTTCCGCTGGTCGATCTGTTCGGGCTCGACGCCAGCACGAGCGGACAGAGTGTGATGGCGGAGTACGGCGATCCGCGCGAAAGCCGCGCGATGCTCGACGTCATGCGCTCGTACTCGCCGCTGCAGAACGTGAAAGCGTACGGGCCGCCGCAGCTCGTCGTCGCGGCCGAGCGCGACTTCAGCGCGCAGCCTGCGCAGATCTACAAATACGTTGCCGAGCGCATCGATCAGCTCGAGAGCGAGGAGCAGCCGATCCTCCTGCGCCTCGTGCCCGGAGAAGGGCACACCGGCTGGAAGCCGGAGAACATGCGACGCACGATCGCGGAGGAGATCGCGTTCCTGCGCCACTTCGTGCGCGCCGACGCGCCGGGCCGGCTCCCCGACATGGAAGACGTCGAGATCCCGATGCGCGATCGGGTGAATCTTTCCGCGAACGTCTGGCTGCCGCGCGACTTCGCGGGACCGTTCCCGGTCGTGCTGCTGCGCACGCCGTACGGCAGCAACGAGACGGAATTCGGGCGGCTCGGCCTCGCGGATTACGTCGCCGCCGGCTTCGCGATCGTCTATCAATCGGTGCGCGGGCGAGGGAAGTCGCAAGGCAAGTTCGGCTTCTTCTTCGTCGAGGGCAAGGACGGCTACGACACCGTCGAGTGGATCGCGAGCCAGGACTGGTGCAACGGCAAGGTCGCGATGGACGGCGGCTCGTATCTCGGTACCGCGCAGTGGCTCGCGGCGCGCGAGCATCCGCCGCATCTCACCTGCATCATGCCGAGCGTGCCGGCGGGCGACTGGTTCAACGAGATTCCCTACGTCGGCGGCGCGCTGCAGGTCGACTGGGCGTTCTCGTGGCTCGGCATGATGGCCGGCGCCGAGTTCGACTTGGAGGACGCGGGCGACAAGAACCTGCAGAAGTACCGGCCGCTGATCGACGCCGAGAAGATCCTCGGCACCGAGCTGCCGCTCTATCAGGAAATCCTCGGTCACCCGACCTTCGACGCGTACTGGAAGCAGCTGCAGTTCACCGCCGCGGATTTCGTGTCGATCACGATCCCGGTGCTGACCGTCACCGGCTGGTTCGACGGCGATCAGGCGGGATCGATGTCGTATTGGCGCGGCATCGAGGAACACTCGAAGCTGCGCGATCGCGCGCAGCTCATCGTCGGTCCGTGGCAACACGCGCCGTGCTATCTCGGCGGCGAGCCCAAGCTCGAAGAGATGGAGTTCGGCGCCGGCAGTGTGCTGCCGATGCGGCAGATCCGCGTGCGCTTCCTGCGCCGCCACGTGCTCGGTCAGCAGCTCGAGTGGGAGCCGCGCGTGCGCGTGTTCGTCAGCGGCCTCAACAAATGGCTCGCGACCGATCGCTATCCGCCGGCGCAAGCGCAGGCGAAGCCGTACTACCTGTGCGCGGAAGGCAAGCTCGCGCGCATCAACGCGCAAGGCGGCGTCGATCGCTTCGCCTACGATCCGAACGACCCAGTGCCGTACAAGGCCGGCGCGAAAGATCATCGCGAGCTCGAGCAGCGGCCCGACGTCGTCGTCTATTCCACGGAGGTGCTGCGCGAGCCGGTGACCGTCGTCGGGCCCGTCGAGCTCGTGCTCATCGCGGCGAGCGATCAGCTCGACACCGACTTCACCGCGAAACTGCTCGATGTCTACCCCGACGGTCGCGCGATCTCGCTGACGCACGTCGGTGGCGTGCTGCGTGCACGCTATCGCAACGGCTTCGAGCAGCCCGAGCTGCTCGTGCGATCGAAGCCCTACGAATTCCGCATCAAGCTCTCACACGTCGGCCACACGTTCCTTCCGGGCCATCGCATCCGCCTGCATGTCTCGTCGAGCTGCTTCCCCGCGGCCGATCCGAACACGAACACCGGCGGCGACTTCCGCACCGACGTCGAGACGCTCACCGCGGCGCAGACGATCTTCCATGATTCGGAGCATCAGTCGAGGCTGATGCTGCCGGTGCTCGAGGAGAAAAAGCCATGAGTCGCGTCTTAGGGTTGCTTGCCGTCGTGCTGCTCGTCGTGGCTCCGCTCTCGTTTCGGCTGCATCTGCTACCGCTGCAAGTGAGCTTGCTGCTCGTGCCGATGTCCGCGTTGCTTGGCTTGATCGCGTTCGTCGTTGGGCTCACGCCGAAGCGGCGATCGCTGGTCGGAGCCGTTGCGGGGCTCGCTGGTCGGAGCCGTTGCGGGGCTCGTGCCCGTCGTGTTCTTCGCCGTCGTGATCGTCAGCGGTCATGGACTGCCGATGATCCACGACATCAGCACCGATCTGACCGATCCGCCCGTCTTCGTCATCGCACCGACGATGCAGCGTGACGCACTCAACTCACTCGACTTCGATCCGAAGACGGCACCGCTGCAGCAGCAAGCGTTTCCCGATCTGCACGGCATCGAGACAAACGAAACGCCGGCCGCGGCGTTCGATCACGCGAAGCTCGTGGCGAAATCGCTCGGGTGGGAGATTTACGCAGAAGACGCGGGTTCGGGTCGCATCGAAGCGGTCGAGACGACGAAGCTCTTCGGGTTCAAGGACGACGTCGTGATCCGCGTGCGGGCTCGCGAGGGTGGCAGTCGGATCGATCTGCGGTCAGTGTCGCGCGTCGGGGAAGGGGATATGGGGGCGAATGCGGGGAGGATTGGTAAGTTTGTGGGAAGTTATTCGGTGCCGCCGAGTCATTGAGGCTTAACCACTATACGTCTAGGAGATCCGCAGTTAGAGGCTGGCAACGCCGGTGAGATGTGAGGTTTCAGTTCTTCCTGATTGCATCCCAATCCTTTCCCACAGGGAGTCAGCTATCTCCTTCGCTCCAAGCAGTAGGCCTACTTCTCTCGACGAACTAAACGCACCGAATGGATCTGCTGATAACGGGTTATAGCTAGATATCAGAACCTTGTCGTCACAGATGACGATTTTGCTGTGCATCCGACGCTGAAAAACTAATCGACCGCCTGCGTCTACGATGAGCGCTGATGAAGCTTCTAGCAAATTGTTGTCTGGCTGCTTCCCGTACATGACGATTAGCTCGTAGTGATCCAAGCTATGCTTGGTTTGTAGGGACGTTAATCTGACAGTCGCCTTTTGACCGATCTGATGAGAGAGGATCGCGCAGCGCGTTTTTGATCCTAGAATAAGTTCTCTTATGACCACCTCGTGTTCGCTGTCGCGAACCAACCGCACCGAATGTGGGGAATCGATTGCACCGATATCCGGTCCTCCCCTAACTGACACAAGAGCCGATCTCTCCAACATCGAAGCGATGTTCTGCCATCGGTCAGGAACGTCCGACAAAGAGTAAAGAACTCTCGCGCCCGGCCATAGTCCTGCGATCGAGCGGCATATTCGCGCGACCGTATGAAGGTCATCGATCCTGATGGAGGCGTTGCGAAAAGGTTCTTGTTCGAACTTGGGGTCTTCACTCCTGGTCGCAAGCCAGTTGTAGGAACCGACCACAGCGCTGTACCCATTTGGCGAGTCGTAAATCAGCACCTTCGCGTGCGAATTAGTCGGGCTATCGTTGAAGCGGAAGTTATCCGGGTGGCCGGATTCTAGGCCGATCCTTCTCAGTAGCTGCAGCGCTTTTTCTATTTCATCGGTGGTATTGCCCGCGGAATATCCCCAAAGCAGGTCGACTCTCGTGCCTCGCCGTAGACATTCGATAAGTTTCGAGGCGATGTGACCATCTACCGATTCGAAGTCAAGAAATGCTGAAGCAATCAGAACCGTTGACCGCGCACTTGAAAGTGCGACGTCGAGCTCCTGTCGATGCGCCGAATCGGTGACTAAAAGGTCGTCCATGGAAAACAAAGTGCGGCCTACGTCGAGTCCCGACTCACGCTCCGAAGGCGTTGCGCTTGCAGAAGGTGCGGGCTTCACCCCTCGACTTCGAATCTCATCCAATATCCGCGAGCCCAGGTGTGCCCAGCGCTCGGGAAGGTTCAAAATGCGCCCATCTTCGATCTCGACCGGCAGCCACATTTGCTGGATCAATTGAGGGGAGCTGACCCAGCGAATCCACTCGCTCTTGTCCCGGCGCAGCAACCATTCCACTTGACCAGCATCGAGACGACGATCAATGCGGCCCTGGGGCAAGCGGATTGAGGCGCTCCAAAGGCCGGCGTCGTCCAATGCCTTGCGAGTCTTGCAGGCAATCTCTCGTCCGCCACTGAGGACTCCGTCGACGCGTTCCATAAGAACATAGTCCGTTTCCTCGCGGACAACGAGGCTTGACGGCGGTGAAGCGGCTTGAAGCGCCTCGCGACCAGCCGTCGTCACGAGGAACTCTGCATCCGATCCCGTTGTGACGGAAACCCATCCCGCACGGGCCAGGCCAACCAGAACTTCAATAATCATTCTCCTTGGCAAGCACAGCGCCAAGTGCAAAGCGGCAACGCTGCGCGCTGACTGTGAGGCGACGGCTCTGAGAACTAGAACATCAACCTCGGAAAATGGCTGTCCGCTGCCAAGTTCGTAGTCCACCTGATAACGATTTACCGGTATTAGAATTTTCATGTTGAGCGGTCGATCGTCAAGGAAACTCGAGACGCTCGATCGCTGACGACGAGCTGCTCAACGAATGTCAGCACCTTTTTCCAATGCCAAATATAGGCATTAGGGTTGTCAATAGGAACCAGGCGCACCTGTCTTTCGAAGAAAGAGAAGCTGCCTACCATCACGAGCAGCCGCTGCGCTCGAGACAAGAGAACGTTGACGCGATCGGCTTGGTCCAGGAAGCCAAGCGCCGTGGGATCTTGAGCGAGCTTGCTGTTATTTCGTACAAGGCTGACCAAGACAATGTCTGCTTCATTGCCCTGAAAGGAGTCCACAGTGTGCGCGGGCCGCTGAGATGGAATGCCGCTTGTGTTGACGCTTAACGCTCGCCGAAAACGAAATCCGGGCGGCAATGTGTATTCCTTGAGCCTTTCGTTGAGGAGGAGGACCTGTTGCGTGTACGGCGCCAGAATTGCCACTTCAAGGGGTTCATCAGTGCGACTCTGGGGCTTAAGGTTCGAGAGAAACTCGACCACCGCGTTCACTTCCGTGGGATTTGTGAAGCGGGGACGTCCTTGGGAGGGGCCAATTTCCTCCGCTCTCGCATCGATCATGCAATCCGGCGTGTCGAGCCAGCAGATCGCTTTCTTCGAAACATAACCGGGTGAAGAAAGTCCGTGGAGAACAGCGTCAAGGGGCATGCCAGCATCGTCCAAAGTTGCATTGGTAACGGTGCGGTCGTAAAACGTCTCAGATATCAAGGTTCCAATGTCGGGGTGCATACGGTACTGCTTAGAAAGCAGTCCCGCGCTGGCGCCTATCGATTCGAGAAGCGTCTGCCTTGTTGCACCGTCTGCCGCCAGCTTTTGCTGCTCGTATAGCTGAGCAAAGGTCCTTAGCCAACGTTGACAGTACGCTTGAAACTCCTGCTTTTCTGATGCTCCGCGATCGCGCCAATCTCGCCACCAGTCCAAATCGACAAGATCACGGCTCGGCAACCCCAAAATTGCTGCGGCACAATTGTCGAGATCAGAAATCGCATCCCGGAAATCCTTGTACCTGTATGGCGGGAGCTGCTTGTGATCCCCTAGGAGCAACCACCGATGGCCCGCTTGCAGCGGCAAGGCGAGGTCGAAGCCATGGCATTTGCCTGCCTCTTCCACAACGGCCCAATCGAACGATTGTTGGCCGTCAGCTAGAGCTTCAAGGTCTTGAGCGCTCGTTGTGCAGTAGGTGATGCTCGCGCTCCGCTTAACGAGTTCACGGAAATCCGAGAGGCAGCGGCGCGATTTTGCATCGACTCCGTCCTCGGCGCTAAGCATTTCATGTACCAAAGCTCGCCAAGCTCTGGTCAGGTCGCTGTCAGCCGAAACCTGCGCTTGAACATTCGTCAATAGCTCCCGCACAGTTTCATTAAGGCCGCCATCGACTGTTACATCAGCCGACTCCCGCGTCCCTAGGCGAACCGCCAAAGGCATTTGCGCGGGAGGAACACCCGAGAATGCTTCGTCAAGAACTTTTCTTCTCAAGACGTCCACCGCGCCATGCCCCTGTGACGTGACTAGTATCTGGGCGACCGGATCCTCCTCCAGGATTTCTCTCAATAGGTGCGAGACGAGCGTGGTCTTTCCTGTTCCAGGAGGCCCTTGCAGTGCATAGAGAGGACGTACGCGAAGAACATCGGAGATGATCGCCTCCTTCGAAGCGTCCACTACCTCCGGCGACAAAGGGAAAGGCAGCTTGGTCGGTCCGGTGTCCATGTAGACCATGCCAGGTTGCGCGAGCGCCCGAAGCAAATAGGAGTGATCTGGGAGCCGGTCAATTGCTCGCTTTCGCCGTTCGATTAGAGTGATGGCCGAGAAATGTCCTTTCGTCCGGACATATCCTGTCTCTGGGGCCGGGGAGCGACCGAACGAAGTGTCCGAAGGGCGCGCCAACTTGATATAACCGGACGTCACATCGATTGCTTCAATTTGCCAAGCTTCCGTGGCGCGTACATTCCACGGTCGGAGCGCGGCGGTGGGAGTGAGCATGACCTTGTCGCTATCTCGCTTGCCGGACTCCATCTCCCTCTGAAGAAATTCAGTCAGAGAGATTTCAACCTCCAGAAAGGCCGGCCGTGAAGACTCCCTTTCCGCCTGCGCAATGACCAGATGCTCCATGCCCGCCGTGTCGGGTCTGCTAAGGACCCGATAGGCGAAGATTTCGGCGTCCCGCATCAGCAGCTCGATCTGATTTGTACAACGCAAGAACGCGTGAAGCGTGATCTGATCGCGCCCTAATGAGGGAGCATCATCTTCGCGGGGAATTACTGTCTCCCAATTTCGAGAGGGCTGTTGACCCACAGCCCGTCGGGCTTCGGACAGTGTGACAACATCAATCGGAACGTCCGTTAGAGGCGTCGGGCGGACCGCCGTCTCAGCTAGGCGCAACTCAGTTGTGCCAGG
>DASRHK010000003.1:0-20405 GCA_035650495.1 Nevskiaceae bacterium
CGCGTCGGGCTCGAGGACAATCTCTATCTCGATCGCGGCGTGTTCGCGTCGAACGGCCAGCTCGTCGAGCGCGCGCGAAGGATCATCGAAGACCTCGGCGCCGAAGTCGCGACGCCGTCGGAGATGCGGCAGACGCTCAAGCTCAAGAACTTCGGAGCGGGGAACACGCGTGCAGCATGACGGTCTTGCCTCGCGCGGCGCGCTCATCACCGGCGCCGGCTCGAGCGTCGGGCGCGTCATCGCCGAACAGTTCCTCGCCGCCGGCGCGCGCGTCCACATCGGCGACGTCAATCCGCAATTCATCGAGCGAACGCTCGCCGAAGTGCGCGGGCTCTCGGGCTCGGCGTGCGACGTCGGCAAGCCCGCGCAGATCGACGCGCTCTTCTCCGACGCGAGGCAGGCGATCGGCGACATCGATTTCCTGGTGAACTGCGTCGGCATCGCCGGACCGCACGCGCTGGTCGAAGAGACCGATCCGGCGGAGTGGCGCCAGTCGATCGAAGTGAATCTCAACGGGACGTTCGAGCTGATGCGTCGCGCGATCCCGGGGATGAAAGCGCGTCGCAGCGGTGCGATCGTGAATTTCTCCACGGCCTCGACCAAGACCGGATTGCCGCATCGCGCCGCGTACGTCGCGAGCAAAGCGGGACTCGAAGCACTGACTTACACGGCGGCGCGAGAGCTCGGACCGTTCAACGTCCGCTGCAACGCGATCCGTCCGGGGCCGATCAACAACGACCGCATGAATCGCGTGATCGAGCGCAGCGCCGCGCAGCGCGGCGTGCCGGCCGCGAAGATCGAAGAGGAATTCCTTCAGTACGTGTCGATGCGCACGAAGATCGAGCCACTCGAGCTCGCGCAGACGGTGCTCTTCCTCTGCGGCCCCGGCGGCGCGCACATCACCGGCCAGTTCATCGAGGTGTCGGGGAATCTGGAGTGGGAGAGTTGAGGTAAGAAAGCAGGCGCGCCCGTCAGGATAGTGCTTCGCACGAATCCTTCGGGTCGCGCCTCGCAAATGAAAAAGGCCCGCGTTCGCAGGCCTGTTCCATTTGCTTGGCGCGCCCGGAAGGATTCGAACCTCCGACCCCTTGGTTCGTAGCCAAGTACTCTATCCAGCTGAGCTACGGGCGCGTTCTTGATCCGCGATTGCGTCCGGCGGACGCAAAAGGGCGCATAGGATAGCGATTCGTCGCTACCCGGTAAAGAAAACGTCGGCTACGTGCCGGTCTTCGCGGGCGGCTCGCCGTTCTGCTCGCGCTTGATCCGATCGTGGATCTCTTCGCGGTGCACCGCGACGTCGCGCGGTGCCTGAACGCCCAGCCGGACCTGATTCCCCTTCACCCCGAGCACCGTGACGGTGATTTGCTCACCGATCATGACGGTCTCGCCGACACGTCGTGTCAATATCAACATACAGCTCCCTCCCTTCCTTTGGATGCCGGCGCCCTGCACCCCCCGTGCGAGCTCCGTGCTCTTGGCCCGCCTTCAGGCGGGTTGCTGTTCCAGATTAAACGCTTTGTGCAGGGTCCGCACGGCGAGCTCCAGGTATTTGTCCTGGATGACCACCGAGATCTTGATTTCCGACGTCGAAATCATGCGGATATTGATGCTTTCTGCGGCCAAGGCCTTGAACATCTGCGCCGCGATGCCGGCATGGCTGCGCATGCCCACGCCGACCAGCGACACCTTCACGATGTCCTGCGCCTTCTTCACCCCCTTGGCGCCGAGCTCCTTCGCCACGCCGGTGACGACCGACGTCGCTTTCTCGAGATCGTTGCGATGCACGGTGAAGGTGAAGTCGGTCGTCGAGTCCTCGGCGACGTTCTGCACGATCATGTCGACTTCGATGTTGGCGTCGCCGACGGGCCCCAGGATCGCGGCTGCGATGCCGGGACGATCCGGCACGCCGGTGACGGTGAGCTGGGCTTCGTCGCGATTGAACGCGATGCCAGAGATGAGTGGTTCTTCCATGCCAGAGTCCTCGAGCGTGATCAGCGTGCCGGGGCCTTCGACGAACGTCGACAGCACGCGCAGCGGCACTTTGTACTTGCCGGCGAATTCGACGGAGCGGATCTGCAGCACCTTCGAGCCGAGGCTCGCCATCTCGAGCATTTCCTCGAAGGTGATCTTGTCGAGCCGACGCGCTTTCGGTTCCACGCGCGGATCGGTGGTGTAGACGCCGTCGACGTCGGTGTAGATCTGGCACTCGTCGGCTTTCAGCGCCGCGGCGAGCGCGACGCCGGTGGTGTCGGAGCCGCCGCGGCCGAGCGTCGTGATGCTGCCGGTCTCGTCGATGCCCTGGAATCCGGCGACGACGGGAACGATGCCCGCCTTGCAGTCGGCGAGCAGGCGTTGTGAATCGATCTTCTGGATGCGCGCCTTGGTGTACGCGCTGTCGGTCGTGATCGCGACCTGATGTCCGGCGTACGAGCGCGCCTTCACGCCGCGCTTCTCGAGCGCGAGCGCGAGCAAGCCGATCGTGACCTGCTCGCCGGTCGCGGCGATCTGGTCGTACTCGCGGCCGCTGCCATTCGGGTTGATCGACTTCGCGAGCTTGAGCAGGCGATCGGTCTCGCCCGACATCGCGGAGACGACGACGACGACCTCGTTGCCGCGCTCCTGCCACGCCGCGACCTTGTTGGCGACGTGCTCGATGCGCTCGACCGAGCCCATCGAAGTACCGCCGTACTTCTGGACGATCAGTGCCATGTTCTTAGAGCTTCTGCTCGATCCAGCCGTAAGCCGATTCGAGCGCTTTGCCGAGATTCGCCGGCTGCGAGCCACCGGCCTGCGCCATGTCGGGCTTGCCGCCGCCCTTGCCGCCGACTTGCGCGGCGGCCATGTTCACGAGCTCGCCGGCTTTCACTTTCGCGACGAGATCGCTGGTGACGCCGGCGATCAGCGAGACCTTCTCGCCGCTCGCGGTGCCGAGCAGGATGATCGCAGAGCCGAGCTTGCTCTTGAGCTGATCCATCAGCCCGCGCAGCTCATTGCCCTCGACGCCGTCGACTTTCGCGGAAAGGACTTTCACGCCTTTCACGTCGCGCGCCTGGCCGGCGAGATCGCCGCCCGCGCTCGCGGCCATCTTGGACTTGATCGCGCCGAGCTCTTTCTCGAGCTCCTTGCTGCGCGCGAGCGCCTGCTGGACCTTGTCGACGAAATCTTCGCGACCGGCGCGCAGCAGATCTGCCGCTTGCTTGAGTCGCGCTTCGGTGTCGCGCGTGTACGCGATCGCGTTCTCGCCGGTGACCGCCTCGACGCGGCGGATGCCGGCGGCGACGCCGCCCTCCATCACGATCTTGAACAGGCCGATGTCGCCGGTGCGCGCGACGTGCGTGCCGCCGCAAAGCTCGGTGGAGTATTCACCCATCTGCAGCACGCGGACCTGATCGCCGTACTTCTCGCCGAACAGCGCCATCGCGCCGGCCTTGATCGCGTCGTCGTACTTCATCGTGCGCGCGGAAGCCTCGACGTTGGCGAGCACTGCGCGATTGACGATGTCCTCGATCTTCACGATCTCTTCCGGCGTCACCGGCTGGCCGTGCGAGAAGTCGAAGCGCGTGCGCGCGTCGTCGACCAGCGAGCCCTTCTGCTGGACGTGATTGCCCAGCACCTGACGCAGCGCGGAATGGAGCAGGTGAGTGGCGGAATGATTGCGCATCGTCGCGCGGCGCTTGGATTCGGTGACCCACGCGCGCACGGTGTCGCCGATCTTCAGCGCGCCTTGCTTCAGCGTGCCGTGATGGCCGAACACCGCGCCCTTGATCTTCTGCGTGTCGGTGACGTCGAACTTGCCCGACGTGTTGTAGATCTGTCCGCGATCGCCGACCTGTCCGCCGCCCTCGGCGTAGAACGGCGTGTTGTCGAGCACGATCACCGCTTCGTCGCCGCCCTTGATCTCGGTGACCGGCTTGCCGTCCTTGTACAAGGCAAGAACCTTCGCGTCGTCGATCGACAGACGCTCGTAGCCGATGAAGCAGGTGTCCGCGCCTTCGTAGGCGAGCGTGTCGCCGCCGGCGAACTTGCTCGCGGCGCGCGCGCGATTGCGCTGCGCTTCCATCTCCTTCTCGTAGCCCGCTTCGTCGATCGTGAGCCCGCGCTCGCGCGCGATGTCGTTGGTGAGATCGACCGGGAATCCGTACGTGTCGTAGAGCTTGAAGACGACGTCGCCGGGGATCTCTTTGCCCTTGAGCTTGCCGATGGCCTCGTCGAGGAGCTTCATGCCCTTGTCGAGCGTCGCCGCGAAGCTTTCTTCCTCGCCGCGGATTGCCTTCTCGATCTGCGCACGCTTGCTGATCAGCTCCGGATACGCGCCGCCCATCACTTCGGACAGCGGCTCGACCAGCTTGTAGAAGAACGGATCGTTCAAGCCCAGCTTGTAGCCGTGACGGATCGCACGCCGCATGATCCGGCGCAGCACGTAGCCGCGGCCTTCATTGGACGGCAGCACGCCGTCGACGATCAGGAACGACGTCGCGCGAATGTGATCGGCGATGACTTTCTGCGACGGGCTCGCGTACGGCTTTTGCCCGGCGAGCTTCGCCACCGCCTCGACGAGAATCCTGAAGATGTCGATCTGGTAGTTGTCGTGCGTGGCTTGCTTGAGCGCGGTGACGCGCTCGAGACCCATGCCGGTGTCGACGGAGGGCTTCGGCAGCGGCACCAGCGTGCCGTCCTTCTGGCGGTCGAACTGCATGAACACGAGATTCCAGATCTCGATCCAGCGATCGCCGTCCTCGTCCTTCGATCCCGGCGGGCCGCCCGGAATGTGCGGGCCGTGGTCGTAGAAGATCTCCGTGCACGGTCCGCACGGGCCGGTGTCGCCCATCGCCCAGAAATTGTCGGACGAGTACTTCGCGCCCTTGTTGTCGCCGATGCGCGTGATGCGATCGGCGGGAATGCCGATCTCGCGATTCCAGATCTCGAAGGCCTCGTCGTCGGTGTGATAGACGGTGACCATCAGGCGCGCGGGATCGATGCCGAGCCACTGCTTGCTGGTCACGAACTCCCAGGCGAAATGGATCGCGTCCTTCTTGAAGTAGTCGCCGAACGAGAAGTTGCCGAGCATCTCGAAGAACGTGTGATGCCGCGCGGTGTAGCCGACGTTCTCGAGATCGTTGTGCTTGCCGCCCGCGCGCACGCACTTCTGCGAGCTCGCCGCGCGCACGTACGGGCGCTTGTCCTGGCCGGTGAACACGTCCTTGAACTGGACCATGCCCGCATTGGTGAAGAGCAGGGTCGGATCGTTGCCGGGCACGAGCGAAGAGGAAGCCACCACCGTGTGCTTCTTGTCCCGGAAGAACTCCAGGAATTTGCTACGGACCTCGTTGCTGTTCACGGGCGAAAAGGGCGGTTGAAAGTAGGGCGCGGGGGTCGGGAAATCGCTTCGGGCCCTTTCGCGGAGCCGGCTATGGTAACGATGTGTGACCAGCGTCTCAAATGCCCGCGCGATCGGTCACTTTGCGCGACGGCCTTCTGCTACGTTTTGCGAGCCATTCTGGGGTCGCAGTACGGGAGATGTCGTCGAGTCGCCGCCCGCCTGCCGCAAGGCAGGCCGGGCGGGCAGACCGAATGGCGATCAGTTCTCCACATCTCCCTTCAGCACCTTGCGGATCTGTTCCGATCCGAACCCCCGTCCCATCAGGAATCGATGCTGCCGGCTGTGCTCGGCCATGCTCGTGGGCAGCTGCCTGAAGCGCTTTTGGTGCGCTCGCGCGGCCTGCTCGGTCCAGTCGCACTCGGCGGCGTCGAGCGCGGCGGCAATCTGATCGGCTGAAAGTCCCGCGAGCTTGAGCTCCGCTTCGATCCGCACCGGTCCGTAGCCTTGCGCGACGCGCGTGCGCACGAGCTGCTCGGCGTAGCGATCGTCGCTCTGCAGGCCTTTGCCGGAAAGTTTTTCGATCGCTTCGTCGGCGTCGGATTCCTCGATGCCGCGATCGAGCAGCTTGCGCTTGAGCTCCCGTGCGCTGTGCTCGCGCCGCGACAGCAGCTTCAGTGCGCTGTCGCGGGCGTCGGGCGGCGGGCGATCTTCGCCCGAGGCAGTCTTGTTACGCCGCCGCAGCACGCGGCGGCTTCGGCGCCGGCATCAGCTTGTCGCGCAGCTTCTGCTCGATCTCGGCGGCGACGTCGGTGTTGTCCTTGAGATACAGGCGCGCGTTGTCGACGCCCTGGCCGATCTTGTCGCCTTTGTAGGCGAGCCAAGAGCCCGACTTCTCGATGAGCCCGTGATCGACGCCGAGGTCGATCAGCTCGCCTTCGCGCGAGATGCCTTCGCCGTACATGATCGGGAAGATCACTTCCTTGAACGGCGGCGCGAGCTTGTTCTTGACGATCTTCACGCGCGTCTCGTTGCCGACCACTTCGTCGCCCTTCTTGATCGAGCCGATGCGGCGGATGTCCAGGCGCACCGACGCGTAGAACTTGAGCGCGTTGCCGCCGGTGGTCGTCTCGGGATTCTGGCCCGGCATCATGATGCCGATCTTGTAGCGCAGCTGGTTGATGAAGATCACCAGCGTGTTCGAGCGCTTGATGTTGCCGGTGAGCTTGCGCAGCGCCTGGGACATCAGGCGCGCCTGCAGGCCCGGCAGCTGATCGCCCATCTCACCTTCGA
The DNA here is from genome assembly GCA_035650495.1 of Nevskiaceae bacterium. Lineage (GTDB taxonomy): Bacteria > Pseudomonadota > Gammaproteobacteria > Nevskiales > Nevskiaceae > DASRHK01. Next base: position 6,611 of record DASRHK010000003.1, read on the forward strand.
TTTCCGCGCGCGGCGTCAGCGCGGCGACCGAGTCGACGACGACGATGTCGACGCCGCCCGAGCGCACCAGCATGTCGGCGATCTCGAGCGCCTGCTCGCCGGTGTCCGGCTGCGAGATGAGGAGATCGTCGACCTTCACGCCGAGCTTCGCGGCATAGGTCGTGTCGAGCGCGTGCTCGGCGTCGATGAACGCGGCGACGCCGCCGGCTTTCTGCACCTCGGCGACGGCGTGCAGCGTCAGCGTCGTCTTGCCGGAGGATTCCGGTCCGTAGATCTCCACGACGCGACCGCGCGGCAAGCCGCCGATGCCGAGCGCGGCGTCGAGCGAGAGCGAGCCGGTCGAGACGACTTCCACATCGCGGATCATCTCCGCGCTGCCCATGCGCATCACGGTGCCCTTGCCGAACTGACGCTCGATCTGGGAGAGGGCGGCTTCGAGGGCTTTCTTGCGGCTGTCGTCGATCGGGGATTTCATGTCGTTTCGGCTCGGATTTCGTCTGTGAATTGATGTCTCAACGCTTCGCGGCATTCTCCCACAGATCGAGCTGCGCGGAACCTGACTGCTTGGCCATCTCGGGCTCCAGTTTGAAGCGTCCGATCACGCGATATTCGGCCGGCTGCGGCTGCAGCTGGCTGCGCACCAGGACGAACTCGGACACCGCCCAGCGGATCGGCTCGATCGGCGTCGGCGCGAGCGGCTTGCCCGCGTCGCGCATGATGGTGACGTGCGGCGTGAACGTCTTGAGGTCGTAGCTCACGCCGGCGACGCGCAGCCGCGCCCGCAGCGCGTCGTGCAGCGCGATCGCCTCGCGCGCCGCCTGCGACGAGCCGAGCCACCACAGCTTCGATCGGCGCGAGAACGTTCCGGCGCGATCGATCGTGACCGTGAACGGATCGGCCTTGAGCAGGCTGGCGATCTGCATTGCGGCCGCTTCTTCCTGGCCCGGGACCGCATCGCCGAGGAATAGGAGCGTGGCGTGCAGTCGCTCGGGCCGCTCGAGCCGGCCGCCGGGTTGCAGGCGCGCTTGCAGCTTGCGGGCGGCGTCGGCGAGGGCGGCACGCGTCGCGTCGTCGGGCCAGAGTGCAAAGAAAAGGCGATTGGGCTCGGCGCTCATGTGCATCAGGCCAGCGCGGCGTCCAGCATCGCGAGCGCTGCCTCGGCCGATTGCCGCCGGATGCTTTCGCGGTCGCCACTGAACAGGAAGTGCCGCGCTTCCACCGCACCGGCCTGGGCGACGCCGATCCAGACCGTTCCGACCGGCTTGTCCTTCGAGCCGCCGCCAGGGCCGGCGATGCCCGTGACGGAGACCGCCCATTGGACCGGTGCTTGCTGCAGCAATCCGCGCGCCATCGCTTCGGCGCACTCCCGGCTCACGGCGCCGCTGCGATCCAGCACCTTCTGCGGGACGCCGAGCAGCTCGACCTTCGCGCGATTGGAGTAGGTCACGACGCCGCGCTCGAACCATTCGGAGCTGCCTGCGATGCTGGTGAGCAGCTGCGCGATCAGGCCGCCCGTGCACGATTCCGCCGTCGCGAGCCATTGCTTGCGAGCGAGCAGGCGTCCGGCGATGCCGGGGATGAGCGTGGAGTCCATGCGCGAACATTAGCGCGGAAATTGGACCGCAAGAAACGCAAAGACAGCGGCTGGCGCGAGGCCGCACACTGCGCGCCATGAACGACATCGTCCGATCGACCCTGCGCTACACGCCGCCGCTCGCCTGGCGTGCGTTCAGCCAGTTCCTGGCCGGACGCAGCGCGGCGTCGGTCGAGTCGATCCATGACGGTCGTTATTGGCGAACTGTTCGCCTCAACGGCGTGAAGGGCTGGATCAGCGTCGGGCCTTCGAAAGATCCGAAGACGCTGAGCTTGCGGTTCCCGGCGGCGCTCGCGCCGCACGCGAAAGAGCTGCGCACGCGGCTGCAGAACAGCTTCGACCTCGCGGCCGACCCGATCGCGATCGACCGGGACCTGTCGCGCGACAAGCTGCTGCGTCCGCTGATCGCGCGCACGCCCGGACTGCGCGTGCCCGGCGCGTTCGACGGCCTAGAGCTCGCGGTCCGCGCCGTGCTCGGCCAGCGGATCAGCGTGAAGGTGGCGACGATCCTCGCCGGCAAGATCGCCGCGTACTTCGGCGAGACCGTCGAGACACCGAATCCGGAATTGCGCTTCGTGTTCCCCAGCGCCGACCGGCTTGCCGACGCAAGTTCGGCGCAGCTGCGCGGCATCGGGCTCGGCGGTCCGCCGGTCGAGGCGATCCGGTCGCTCGCGATCGCCGTCGCCGAAAATCGATTGACGCTGCAACCGGGGCCGCGCGCAGAGCACGAACTGGAGATGCTTCCGGAGCTGCCCGGGATCGGTCCGTGGACCGCGCAGTACATCGGCATGCGCGCGCTGCGGATGCCGGATGCATTCCCGCACTCCGATCTCGGCCTGGTCAAAGCGCTTGGGCTGACGCCAGCGAAAGTCCTGTCGCGCGCCGAAGCCTGGCGGCCGTGGCGCGCCTATGCCGCCGTTCATCTGTGGTCAACGTTGAGCTAGAGACATGACGACGCAATACTTCACCCGCATCGCAAGCCCGATCGGTGATCTCCTGCTGGTCTCCGACGGTGACGCGCTGACCGCGCTGCACATGGAGCAGACGCGCTATCCGGTGGCGCTCTGGCCGAGCGCCCGCGAGGATCGCAGGGTGTTCAAGCCGGCGATCGCGCAGCTGGAAGCCTATTTCGCCGGCGAGCTGCGCGACTTCGATCTGCCGCTCGCACCCGCTGGCACGCCGTTCCAGATGCGCGTGTGGAAAGCGCTGCGCGCGATCCCGTTCGGCGAGACGCAGAGCTACGGCGAGCTCGCGAATGATCTCGGCGATCGCAATGCCTCACGCGCGGTCGGGCTCGCCAATGGGCGCAATCCCATCGGCATCGTCGTGCCGTGCCATCGCGTGATCGGCGCGAATGGGGCGCTCACCGGCTATGGCGGCGGGATCGAGCGCAAGCGCTGGCTGCTCGCGCACGAGAAGCGCGTCGCGCAAGGGATTTGAACGATGCGCACTTCGCACGTCGTCGGGCTCGTCGTCCTCGCCGCGATCTGGGGCGGGTCGTTCATCTTCATGCGCGTGCTCGCCCCGGTGCTCGGGCCGATCGCGACCACCGATCTGCGCGTGCTGATCGCAGGCGCGGCGCTGCTCGTCTACATGCGCTCACGCGGATTGCCGCTGCACTTCGCGCGCTACGCGAGGGAATATTTCGTCGTCGGGCTCGCGAACACGGCGATCCCGTTCTGCTTGTTCGCATACTCCGCGCTGCACATTCCCGCTGCGTACTCGGCGGTCGCGAACTCGACGTCGCCGCTGTTCGGCGCGCTGTTCTCCGCGCTGTGGCTCGCGGAGCCGCTGACCTCGCGCAAGGTCGCGGGACTCGTCGCCGGCATCAGCGGGGTCGCGCTGATCGGCGAGGCGGGCGGGGCGCAGGCGAGCGGATCGGTGCTGGCCACGTCGCTCGGCGCGTGCCTGATCGCCGCGATCAGCTACTCGCTCACCGGCATCTACATCAAGAAATTCGTCCGCGGCCCGACGCCGATGGGCATTGCCACCGGCAGCCTGCTGATGGCCGGGCTGGTGCTGCTGCCGCTCGCGATCCTTTTCCCGCCGCCGGGGCAGATCAGCGCGCTGATCGTCGGCAACCTGCTCGGGCTGTCGCTGCTGTGCAGCGGCGTGGCGTACCTCATCTATTACTGGCTGATGGCCGACCTCGGTCCGACCAAGGCGCTGACGGTCACCTTTCTCATCCCGCCGTTCGGGATCCTGTGGGGCCTGATCTTCCTCGGCGAGCCGTTGACCTGGGCCATGGCCGCCGGCTGCGGGCTGGTCGTCGCCGGGACTTTGCTCGTGATCCGGGACCGCCCGCTGCTGGCGCCAGTGGCAGCGACTCGGTAGCGGCAAGGCACGGGAAACAACCAAAAAACCGGCTTCCCCCGTTTCGCTGCGCCGGGTCCGACCGTTATACTTGACGCGATCTGCGCGGCAATCTTCGAATCACGGGGATAAGAATTAAATGAGCACTGAAGGCGTGGACGCCAGCCGGCGCCGCTTCCTGACCCTGACGACCAGCGTGGTAGGCGGCGCAGGCATCGTGGCCTGGGCCCTGCCGTTCCTGGCATCGCTGAAACCGAGCGCCAGGGCGCAAGCCGCCGGCGCACCGGTCAAGATCGAGAACATCGACAAGATCGAGGCCGGCCAGCAGGTGGTCTACACCTGGCGCCAGAAGCCGATCTTCGTCGTGCATCGCACGCCGGAGATGCTCGAGAGCCTGAAGAAAGTCGAGGGCGACCTGGTCGATCCGCAGTCGTCGATGGATCAGCAGCCCGAGTACGCCAAGAACGAGACGCGCTCGATCAAGCCCGAGTACCTGGTCCTGATCGGCACCTGCACACACCTCGGGTGCCTGCCGAAATTCCGGCCCGACCATCCCGCGCCGGAGATCAAGCAGGACTGGCAGGGCGGCTATTTCTGCCCGTGCCACGGCTCCAAGTTCGATCTCGCCGGACGCGTCATCACCGGCTCGCCGGCGCCGAAGAACCTCGCCGTGCCGCCCTATCGTTTCGCCGACGACAAGACGCTGATCATCGGCGAGGACGCCGAGCAGAAGGGAGCCGCCTGATGGCCATCGTGCCCAATCCGCACAAGACCACCGGCTTCCTCGGCTGGATCGACGACCGCTTCCCGCTGACCAAGCTGTGGAAGGATCACATCAGCGAGTACTACGCGCCGAAGAACTTCAACTGGTGGTACACCTACGGCTCGCTCGCGCTGCTCGTGCTGGTGAACCAGCTGCTGTCGGGCATCTTCCTCGCGATGTTCTACAAGCCCGACGCCGCGACGGCCTACGACTCCGTGCAATACATCATGCGCGACGTGTCGTGGGGCTACCTGATCCGCTACATGCATTCCACGGGCGCGTCGTTTTTCTTCATCGTGGTCTACCTGCACATGTTCCGCGGGCTCGTCTACGGATCGTCGCGCAAGCCGCGCGAGCTCATCTGGCTGTTCGGCTGTCTGATCTTCCTGTGCCTGATGGCGGAAGGCTTCTGCGGCTACGTGCTGCCGTGGGGCAACATGAGCTACTGGGGCGCGCAGGTGATCATCAACCTGTTCTCGACCATCCCGTTCGTCGGTGAAGACCTGTCGACCTGGATCCGCGGCGACTTCTCGATCGCCGATGCGACGCTCAATCGGCTGTTCTCGCTGCACGTCGTGGCGTTGCCGTTCGTGCTCGTCGGTCTCGTCATCGCGCACCTGATGGCGCTGCATGAAGTCGGCTCGAACAATCCCGATGGCATCGAGATCAAGAAGAAGAAGGACCCGGCGACCGGCATCCCGCTCGACGGCGTCGCCTTCCATCCGTACTACACGGTGAAGGACATCTACGGCGTCACCATCTTCCTGATCGTGTTCTTCGCGGTGATCTTCTTCGCGCCGGACGGCAGCGGCTACATGCTGGAGAAGGCGAACTTCACGCCGGCCAATCCGCTGGTGACGCCGGAGGAGATCACGCCGGCCTGGTACTTCGGCGCGTTCTACGCGATGCTGCGCGCGACGCCGTCGTTCTGGGGCACGCAGATCTGGGGCGTGATCGTGATGTTCGGAGCGGTGGTCGTGCTGTTCTTCCTGCCCTGGCTCGATCGCTCGCCAGTGAAGTCGATCCGCTACAAGGGACCGATCTTCAAGCTCGCCGTCGCGGGATTCGTCGTCGCGTTCGTGATGCTGCAGTACCTCGGCATGGAGCCGCCGAACCCGACGCGCACCCTGTTCGCGCGCATCGGCACCATCTACTACCTCGCGTTCTTCCTGCTGATGCCGTGGTACAGCCGCGTCGACACCACCAAGCCGGAACCGGAAAGGGTGACGGGATGAGCCGCAGTCTTCCGCTATCGCTCCTGCTGTTGTCGCTCGCGACGCCGGCGCTCGCCGGCGAGGCCATGCCGTACGCGGTGAAGCTCGATCGCGGCAACACCGCGTCGCTGCAGCGCGGCGCGCGCAACTTCATGAACTACTGCTCCGGCTGTCACGGCATGCAGTACCTGCGCTACAACCGTCTGGGCAAGGACCTCAACATCCCCGAGGACGTGCTGAAGAAGAATCTGATGTTCACCACCGATAAGGTCGGCGACCAGATCCATTCGGCGATGCCGGCGGCGCAGGCCGCCGACTGGTTCGGGAAGCAGCCGCCCGACCTCACGCTCGAGACACGCGCGCGCGGCGCCGATTGGGTCTACAACTATCTGCTCACGTTCTATCTCGACCCGAAGCGTCCGAACGGCGTCAACAACCTGATGCTGCCGAACGTGTCGATGCCGCACGTGCTGTGGGAGCTGCAGGGCTTCCAGAAGCCCGCCGGCGAGAAGGAAGAGAAGGGCGAGGGTGCCGGCGAAGAGCACAAGCCGAAGTACGAGCTTGCGCAGCAGGGCTCGCTGTCGCCCGAGGAATACCGCAAGTGGGTCGCGGATCTCGTCAACTTCATGGACTACGCGGCGGAGCCCGAGAAGGCCGAGCGCGTGACCATCGGCGTCCGCGTGCTGCTCTACCTGGTGGTGGTCCTGCTGCCGCTGACCTATCTGTTGAAGCGCGAGTACTGGAAAGACGTCCACTGACGGAGTGCCCATGAGCGGTTCTGTGCCCGCAAGGACGCGCACGCCTCCCAAGCCGGTCGTGATGCCGACCGCCACGCGCGCCGGCCTCACGCTCTACACGCACGCCGAGGACTGGGCCTGTCACTGGGTCCGCTTCGTGATCGCGGAGAAGGACATCGACGGCCTGCGCATCGAGCTGGTGAAGCCAGGCGTCGCCAGCGAAGACCTGCTCGTGCTCAATCCTTCGCAAGGCGTGCCGACGCTCGCGGATCGCGAAGTCGTGCTCACCGAGGCGCAGATCATGATCGAGTACCTCGACGAGCGTTACCCGCATCCGCCGCTGATGCCGGTCGAGCCGGCTGCGCGCGCGCGTCTGCGCTCGGCGCTGGTGCGGATGCGCCAGGACCTGTTCCCGGTGGTGCAGCAGATCCGCAGCGGTCCTGCGACCGTCGCGCAGAAGGCGCGCAAGACGCTCGCCGAGGCGCTGCCCGCGATCGCCGCCCTGATCACGCCGCGCGGACATTTCCTGACCGGCGATTTCAACATGGCCGATTGCGCGTGGGCGACGCTGTTGTGGCGGCTGCCGTCGCTCGGCGTGAAGCCGGGCCCGGAGCTCAAGCTGCTGCAGAAATACGCGGACAAGCTGTTCGCGCGGCCGGCGTTCCACCAGAGCCTCACCGAAGCCGAGCGCGCGCTGCCGCGCTGATCGGCTCGACGCATGTCGACTCCGCGCTCCCGACGGCCCTACCTGATCCGCGCGATCTACGAATGGGCGAGCGACAACGGGCTGACGCCGCATTTGCTCGTCGCCGCCGACTATCCGGGCGTCACCGTGCCGCGCGAGTACGTCCAGGAAGGGCGCATCACGCTCAACATCAGCGCGATGGCGGTGCAGAGCCTCGATCTGCGCGCCGATCCGATCTGGTTCTCCGCGCGCTTCGCCGGACGCGAGTTCGCGGTGCAGATCCCGGTCGGCGCGGTGCTCGCGATCTTCGCGCGCGAGAACGGCGAAGGCATCATCTTCGGCGAAGTCGAGCCGCCGTCGCCCAAGGGCGACGCGCCACCGGCGGGACCCGCGGCGCCCGCCGCGCCGCACGGAAAAGGCAAGGGACGCGCGAAGCTTCGCGTGGTGAAGTAGCGCTTCATCCTTCGCGCGCAACGCGCGAAGCGGCAGTATTTTTTTTCAGCGCGCGCTTGTAATTCTTGTCTATTTCAGCGGCTAGCTCCGTAGCGCACGATTGCGCGCACTGCTGAACGGGAGTCGTGCAGCAGGAAATTTCACAGCGTTCCCCCAAATGCGCACGGAGTTACAAAATGCTTAGAAAGCTGCTTCTTTCCACGGCCTCTGCGGCCACTGTCGCGTTGACCGCGTGCGGTGGTGGCGGCGGCGTCGACACACCCCCGATCGACAATCCTCCTCCTCCGCCGCCTCCGCCGGCGACGCAATATCGGGTCACCGGACCGCTCGACGCGGTGCAGGCGCCGGTCTCCAGCCAGGTGTTCGGCCAGCTCGAGTCCGCGACCGACGGCACGCCGCTGAAGGCGCTGCTCGTCTGCGCCGACAACGCGATCAACTTCGACGCGCTCGACATCGCCGACACCATCGCCAACGCGCTGCAGAGCGCCGCGGCGTCGGGCTCGCCGAATCCGGCCGCGCTCGCTTCGACGGCTGGCGCGCTCAACTCGAGCGTCAACCAGCTCGCCAACGATCTGCAGGGCATGCTCAACGCGCTCGCCGGCTCCGGCGGCTGCGGCAGCAACGGCCAGGTGGTCGGCATCGCTGCCGGCACCAATCCGCTGGCAGGCACTCCGCTCTCGCCGCTCGGCGTCCAGATGCAGGGCGTGCTCTACAACATCCGCCTCTCGCATCCGGGCAGCGGCGGCACGAGCCTGTCGCTCGACCAGCTTGCCGGCCTGACCGCGCTGCTGCACAGCGGCATGGACGCGGGCGTCGCCGGCATCGCGCCGGGCGCTCCGTTGTTCCTCACCAAGCCGGTCGCCGGCGGCGTCGTCAGCGCGGTGCAGACGATGCTGCGCGACGTCGACGCGCTGGTCCTCGCCACTTCCCAGGGCGACACGACCGCCGTCAGGGCCGCGCTCAACACGCTGCTCGCCGATGCGCTGGCGAACTCGCTGACGCAGGCTGTCCCGCTCTCGCTCGTCGAGCAGCAGGGTGGCCAGGTCGGCGCGTTCACCGGTCCGGTGCTTTCGGGCTCGCAGGGCGTCGCCGATCTGTTCTCCAGCAACGTCGGCACTGCGTTCACGACCGCGGCGCTGAAGTCGGCGCTCGCCGGGCAGGTCACGCCGGTGATCGATCCGATCGCGACGCAGGTGCTGCCGGTGCTCTCCGATCAGTTCATCCTGTCGCTGCACGACCTGTCGCCGGCGACGCTCGGCAACGCGCTGAACCAGCTCACCGTCCTGCTCGGGCCGGTCGGCGGCGTCGGCCAGCCGGTGGCGACGGTGCTGTCGCTGATCGTCGGCGCGGTGCAGAGCGGCGCGGGCGGCACGACGGTGTGCCCGTCGTCGAACCCGCTGCTGAACATCCTCTGCGGCCTGTGAGCAGTTGAGTGGCCAGCTTCATCGGCCGGAATCGAGGCGGGTCCTTCGGGGCCCGCCTTTTTTGTCTCAAGGTGAATCGAAATGCCTGCTGACGTGCATGCCTTCCTGACCCAGGACGTGCAGACCCTGTTCAAGCAGATGGTGCACAAGGATCCGGCGCGCAACGGCAGGACCGCGGCGTACCCGATCCAGGGCCTGCTGAAGAAGATGGCGGAACGTGGCGCTTCCGACCTGTTCCTCGCCGCCGAAGCGCCGCCGCATCTGAAAGTCGACGGCGACAGCCAGCCGCTCGACCTCCCCGTGCTGACCGGCGCCGACGTCGCCGCGCTCGTCTACGGGATCATGAGCAAGACGCAGATCGCCGACTTCGAGCAGAAGAAGGAGTGCAATTTCAGCTACGCGATCGACGGCGTCGGCCGCTATCGCGTCAACGTCTACTACCAGCGCGGCAGCGTCGGTGCGGTGATCCGCCTGATCAAGGCCGCGATCCCGACCTTCGAGCAGCTCGGGCTGCCGGAGATCTGCCGCACGCTGACCATGGAGAAGCGCGGGCTGGTGCTGTTCGTCGGCGCGACCGGCTCGGGCAAGAGCACGTCGCTCGCCGCGATGATCGGCCATCGGCTCGCGAACGCGACCGGTCACATCGTCACGGTCGAGGATCCGATCGAGTACCACTTCCGGCACGGCAAGTCGCTCATCACCCAGCGCGAGGTCGCGATCGACACCTGGTCGTTCGCCGACGCGCTGCGCAACGCGATGCGCGAAGCGCCCGACGTGATCATGATCGGCGAGATCCGCGATCAGGAAACCGCTCGCCACGCGCTCACCTACGCCGAGACCGGTCACCTCTGTCTCGCCACGCTGCACGCGAACAACGCGAACCAGGCGATCGAGCGCCTGATCAATTTCTTTCCCGACTCGGCGCACAAGCAGCTGCTGATGGACCTGTCGCTCAACCTGCGCGCGGTGATCTCCCAGCGCCTGATCCCCGGCACGCAGCGCAAGCTCGAGCTCGCGTGCGAGGTGCTGCTCGGCTCGTCGCACGTCGCCGGCCTGATCGAGAAAGGCCGCATCGCCGAGATCAAGGACGCGATCGCGACCAGCGTCGACTCCGGCATGCAGACCTTCGACCAGTCGCTGTACCGGCTCTACGACGCCGATCGCATCAGCGGGGAAGAAGCGCTGCGCAATGCCGACTCGAAGACGGATCTCGGCTTGAAGATCCGGCTCAAGGACTCGGCGCCGAGCATGACCGGCGGCGGCATCAATCGCCGCTTCAATCGTTAGACGCGCTGCCCCAGGCCAGCAAGCCTTCGAGCACCAGCTGCGGCCGCGGATGCCAGCGCGCCGCGAGCCCGTTCGCGAGCCGCTCGGCATCGCCCCCGGTGAGGAAGCGCTCGCCCGCGTAGCGCGCGCCGAGCCGATCGACCAATCCCGCGGCCGCATGCAGCGCGCCTTGCCGCACGCAGGATTCAGTGTCCGCACCGAGACCGTCGTCGTACTGATGATCCGTGCCCGTCACGGCAAATCGCGTGCTGCCGAGCACCGCGGATTGCATCGCCGGCAACCCGGGCGCGATCACGCCGCCGAGATGGTGGCCGCGCGCATCGACCGCGTCGAAGGTCAACGCCGTTCCGGCGCTCGCCACGCAGAACGCTGAGCGCAGCTGCGTCCACAACGCGAGCATGCAGAGCCAGCGATCGACGCCGAGCCGCTGCGGTTGCGCGTAGGCGGATCGCAGTCCGGCGAGCTCCGCGCTCGAGCGTGCGATCCTCGGTGCCTTGCCAAATCGAGTGCCGATCGCCTCGCTCATCTTCGCTTCGTGATCGGCGCCCATCACGTGACTGATCCAGACCTGGTCGATCTTCGGCACGGCGAGCTGCGACAGTGCGACGGCCGGGTCGCCACCGTGCGGCGCGTCGCCGTTGTCGCCGAGCAGGCGATCCTTCGCGATCGCCCATTTCACGCGCGTATTGCCGACGTCGAGCAGCAGGATCATGTCTTCACCCGCAGGCTCACGTCGCCGGCGAGCGCATGCCGCACGCCGGACGACGTCTCGATCTTCAGCGCGCCGTTGCGATCCAGCCCGCGCGCGACGCCTTCGTAGGAATCCTTGCCGGCCTCGATGCGCACAGGCTGGTCGCGCGTGAGATCGAGGCGATCCCATTCCGTCGCGAACGCAGCGAAGCCGCGCTCGGCGAATTGCTCGAGCGCGAGCACGAGCTGCGCGAGGAGCTCTGCGGCGATCGCGTTGCGCGACGGCGTCTTGCCGATCACGCTGGCGACGCTGGTCCAGGGTTGCGTGATGCCGCGCGCATCCTGCATCGACACGTTGATGCCGACGCCGACGATCGCACGACAGGCGCCCCCGCCTTCGCCGCGCTGCTCGATGAGGATGCCGCCAAGCTTCTTGCCGCCGACGAGGAGATCGTTCGGCCACTTCAGCGCGACGCCGTCGACGCCTTGCGCACGCAGCGCGCGCGCGCAAGCGACGCCGATCGCGAGCGGCAGCGCGGTGATCTGCGCCGGCCAATGCGGGAACGTCCACGCGAGGGAGAGATACACGTTCGCGCCGAACGGAGAGACCCATTCGCGGCCGTGCCGTCCGCGCCCCGCGCTCTGGAATTCTGCGAACAGCGCTTGCGGATCGGCTGAGGCGTCGGCTTCGGCGAGACGCTGGTTGGTCGAGTCGGTGATCGCAATGACGTCGACACGACGCAGCCGGTCGCGCGCGAGCTCCGGCAGCGCTCGGCGGATTCTCTTCGCGTCGAGCAGATCGACCGGTTGCGCGAGCCGATAGCCGAGGCCGACGCGCGCCTCGACGTCGAGTCCCCACGCCGACAGCTTCGCGATCCGCTTGGCCAACGCCGCGCGCGTGATGCCCGCATCGGCCGCAAGCGCTTCACCCGAATGCCACGCGCCGTCGGACAGCGCCGACACCAGCGCGAGCAGCTCCGATTCGCTCAGCGTCGCAGCCATCGATGCAGCAGACGCGCTCTATCGAAGCGGTGCTCGGTGCCGCGCAGCAGCCGTCCCCAGTTTGCGCGGTGCTTCCAGAGCACGAGCAGCGTCATCGTCACGCAGAACGCGCCGAGCGCGGAAAAGATTCCGTGCGCGTCGAAGCACGCCACGTGCAGCAACGCCACGATCGCGGCGGTGAGTGTCGCGAGGCTCACGTAGCCGGTGAGGATCACGATCGCGATGAAGGCGAGCAGGATCCACGGCAGCGCTGCGGTCATCACCGTTGCGTACACGCCCGCGAGCGTCGCGACACCTTTGCCGCCGCGGAAGCCGTGCAGGGCCGGATAGCAATGCCCGATCGCCGCCGCCGCGCCACAGGCGTACTCGAGCGATTCGCGTGGCACGTGCGCTGAGCCCCACGGCCACGGCAACAGCGGGATTGCCGCAGCCGCGAGCACGCCCTTGCCGACGTCGATCGCGAGCACGAGCAGCGCGAACTTCTTGCCTTGCGTGCGCAGCGCGTTGGTCGCGCCGATGTTGCCGCTGCCTTGCGTGCGTAGATCCACGCCGCGCAAGCGCCCCGCGATCTGGCCGCCCATCACATTGCCGAGGAGATAGGCGAGCAGGACCTTGGCGAGCAGCTCGCTCATCACGCTCCCAGCCAACCCTTGCGCCGCGCGAGCGCTTCGCCTTCCGCCGTCGCGAGCGTCAGCGTCCAGGTGTCGAGCGGCGGCGCTTCGGCGCGCACGGTGACCCGCATCAGCTCGTCGCCGCGGAAGAGGTAGAGGAGATAGTCGCGCTCGGGACGCATCGCGAGCAGATGGCGCTGCCAGTTCGCCGGCGTGATCTTCACGCGATCGACGGCGACGAGCTGATCGCCCGCGGAAATGCCCGCCGCTTGCGCGGGACTGCCGGCGGTGACGAATGCGACGACGGTCTCGCCGCCGCGAAGCTTGAGGCCGAGGCCCACCGGCGCCGGCTTGCCCGACGCGCGTCCGCCGGCGTCGCTTTCGCTCACCGCCGCGCGCGGCTCGGCCTTCACGCCGAATTGCGCGAGCAGCTCCGCGATCGGCAAGGGCTCGGTGCTGCGCAGCCATCGATCGAACTGCGGCTTCAGATCGAGCGCGGAGATCTCCGCAGCGATCTTCTCGAGCCCGCCTTCCGGCACGCCGCGCCCGTCGCGGCCGTAGCGCTGCCAGAGCGCGCGCATCACGTCGTCGAGCGTGACCTTCGAATGCAGGCGCAGATGAAGGTCGAGGCACATCGCGGCGAGGGCGCCCTTGACGTAATAGCTCACCGTCGCGTTCGGCGTGTTCTCGTCGGGCTGGTAGTACTTGATCCACGCCTCGAAGCTCGCGTCGGCGAGCGTGTGCAATTGGTGTCCCGACGCGCGCGACAGTCGCGTGACGTTCTCGGCGACGACGTCGAGATACGCGGCCGGATCCAGCACGCCCGCGCGAAGCAGGAAGAAATCGTCGTAGTACGAGGTGACGCCTTCGTAGTGCCAGAGATCGCGCGTGTACGCCTCGCGCGCGAGATCCGAATCGAGGAACGCCTGCGCGGTGATGCGCTTGACGTTCCACAGATGGAAATACTCGTGGCTGCACAGCGAGAGGAAGCCGCGATAGTCCTTGGTCAGCTCCGCCTGGCC
>DASRHK010000004.1:0-2223 GCA_035650495.1 Nevskiaceae bacterium
CGCGCGTGATCCCGACATACATCAGGCGGCGCTCTTCCTCCACGTTGCCGAGCGTGATCGACTCGCGATGCGGCAGGATGCCTTCTTCGACGCCGACCAGGAACACGTGCGGAAACTCGAGTCCCTTGGCGGCGTGCAGCGTGGAAAGACGCACGGCGTCGGGCTCGTTCGCCTCCTGCCCTTCCAGCATGGTGATGAGCGCGATGGTTTGCGTGAGCTCGAGCAGGTTCTTGCGGTCGGCCTCGCCCTTTTGGGAGAGCCAGCCGACGAAGTCGCGCACGCTCTTCCACCGCGCTTCCGCCTGCTTGCGATCGCAGGTGGTGGTGAGATAGTCCTCGTAGCCGATGTCGGCCACGAGCTCGTCGAGCAGCCGGCCCGCCGGCTCGCGCTCGGCGCGATAACGCACCTTGTTGATGAGGGCGCAGAAGGCGCTCAGGATGTCGTGCTGGCGCGCAGGCACGCTGGCCTTGGCCTCCGGCCGGAACACCGCGGCGAACAGGCTTTCATGATGCGCGCTCGAAATCGTGCCGAGCTTCTCGAGCGTCGCGCCGCCGATGCCGCGCTTGGGCGTCGTGACTGCCCGGATGAAGGCCGGATCGTCGTCGTCGTTGATGACGAGCCGCAGGTACGCGACGATGTCCTTGATCTCGGCGCGCTCGAAGAACGACTGGCCACCCGAGATAAGGTACGGCACGTTCTGCACGCGCAGCTGCTGCTCGAAGAGCTTCGCCTGGTGGTTGCCGCGGTAGAGGATGGCGTAATCGGCATAGCGGCCACGATGCTCGAAGCGATGCGCCATGAGACGTCGCACGACGCCGTCGGCTTCGGCCTCGTCGTCCGGGGCGGGCGTGATGCGGATCGTGTCGCCATGCCCGAGCTCGCTCCACAGCCGCTTCTCGAACAGCTTGGGATTGTTCGCGATGAGCGTGTTCGCGCAGCGCAGGATGCGCACCGTCGAGCGATAGTTCTGCTCGAGCTTGATGACCTTGAGATTGGGGAAATCGGCGGGAAGCTGCGCGAGATTGTCGAGCGACGCCCCACGCCAGCCGTAGATCGCCTGGTCGTCGTCGCCCACTGCCGTGAACGGCTGGGCTCCGACCAACGCCTTGAGCAGCCGATACTGCGCCGGATTGGTGTCCTGGTATTCATCGACGAGCAGGTGCGTGCAGCGCGTCTGCCATTTGCTGCGCGCTTCGTCGTTGGTGTGTAGCAGCGAAATCGGCAACGCGATGAGATCGTCGAAATCGACCGCCTGGTAGGCGCGCAGGGTGTCGTCGTAGCGCTGGTACACCCGTGCCGCCGCGAGCTCGTCGTCGTTCTGCGCCTTGGACAGTGCCGCGGCGGGTGCGACCAGCGCGTTCTTCCACTGGCTGATCTTCCACTGCGCGCCTCGCGCGCGGGCGCGATCGGTCGTCTGCATCAGCTCGGCGACGATGGGCTCGATGTCGTCGGGATCGAGGATCGAGAAGCCGCGCTTGAGTCCGACATCGGCCGCGTGCGCCCGGATGATCGCGAGGCCGAGCGCATGGAACGTGCAGATCGTGAGGGCCTCGCCCTTGTCGCGCTCGCCGCGATCGCGCAACAGGGTCAGCACGCGCTCGCGCATCTCGCGCGCGGCCTTGTTGGTGAAGGTGATCGCGGTGATGCGATCGGCCTCGAGCCCCTGCTCCAGCAGCCGGCCGATCTTGGCGGTGATGACGCGCGTCTTGCCGCTTCCCGCCCCGGCCAGCACGAGCAACGGTCCATCGACGTAGCGCACGGCTTCGCGCTGCGCGGGATTCAACGGGAACACGGGGAAGCGGAACGGGAGGTGTGGCGCTCGACTGCTAGAATCGAGCCGAATTCTAACAGTGGTGCGCACCCCATGCGCGCCCGTTCGTCACTTCCCCATGAGCTTTTACGCGATCGGCGACGTCCAGGGCTGTCACGCGGAGCTCTGTCACTTGCTCGATCTCATCGGCTTCTCGTCCGATCACGATCGGCTCTGGCTGGTCGGCGATCTCGTCAACCGGGGGCCGGATTCGCTCGCGGTGCTGCGTGAAGTGAAGGCGCTCGGCAATGCCGCGGTGACGGTGCTCGGCAATCATGATTTCCACCTCCTCACCATCGCCCACGGTTTACGGCGGGCGCATCGCGAGGACACCCTGCAGCCGATCCTCGATGCGCCCGATCGCGATGAGCTCGTCGAGTGGCTGCAGCACCGGCCGCTGGTCGCGATCGAAG
>DASRHK010000005.1:0-37435 GCA_035650495.1 Nevskiaceae bacterium
GGTCTCGGCTGGGTGCCGTGGTTCTTCGAGTTCCTGCTCGATCCGCGCATGCACCAGCACTACGAATTCCCCGGCGTGAAGAAGCCGCCGAGCGAGACGTTCCGCGCGCAGTGCGGCGCGACGTTCATGTACGAGCCGAAAGGCCTCAAGCAGTTCTACGATTACTTCGGCGCCGATTGCCTCTACTGGTCGACCGACTTCCCGCACCCGGCGACGTGCTGGCCGAATTCGCGCGCGCAGGTCGTGTCGCAATTCAAGGAAGCCGGCATCCCCGAGAAGGACCGGATCAAGATCACCTCGACGAACGCGCACAAGACGTTCGGCTTGTAATCACCAAAAGGAATCAACGATGGCTGGAGTCTTCAGCGGTCTTCGCGTTCTCGATCTGTCGTGGGGCATCGCCGGTCCGATGACCGCGATGCTGCTCGGCGACAACGGCGCCGACGTCATCAAGATCGAGCCGCCCGGCGGCGATCCGTATCGCAACCAGCTCGGCTACAAGGTCTGGCAGCGCGGCAAGCGCAGCGCGATCTACGATCTCAAGTCGCCGACCGACAATCGCGCGTTCCTCGATCTGGTGAAGACCGCCGACGTCCTGGTCGAGTCGTACACGCCCGGCGTGACGCAGCGCCTGGGCATCGATTACGCGACGCTGTCGAAGCTCAATCCGCGACTCGTCTACTGCTCGATCACCGGCTATGGCCGCGATAACGAGCACAGCAAGCGCCCGGCGTATGACGGTCTCGTGCAGGCGCGCACCGGACTCATGTGGGAGCAACGCGGCTGGCCGGAAGGCGCGCTCAATCACATGAACGGTCTGCCCGATCCGTTCCCCGAAGACGTCGTGCAGATTCCGCAGGACTGGGTGCAGGGCGCGCCGCGACCCGGACCGCTGTTCGTCGCGTCGCATTGGCCGAGCCTCGGCGCGTTCTTCACTGCGTCGCTCGGGATTTCCGCCGCGATCCGCGCGCGCGGCATCACCGGCAAAGGGCAGTGGGTCGAGACGTCGCTGCTGCAAGGCGCGATGGCCGGCGCAGCGGGCGTGTGGCAGCGCGCTGAAAAGCCCGACGCGCCCGGATTCGACACGTGGATCCTGAACTGCCGCTCGCCGAAAGGTCACTTCCAGTGCAAGGACGGCAAGTGGATCCACAACTGGGTGCCGAATCCGCGCTTCATCCTTCAAGCATCGAAGGGCGATTCGCTCAACGCCTCGCCAGACCTCACCGTGCAGAACGATCCGGATCGCTTCGGCACCGGTCCCGAAGAAATCCTGGTGATGGCGCACTACCAGCCGATCCTCGCCGAGGCGATCAAGAAATTCACCGCCGCGGAATGGACCGAGGCCGCTGCGAAGGCGGAGATGACGATGCAGCCCGTCCGGCCGATCGAGGAATCGCTCGCCGATCCGGATTTCCTGAAGGACGGTTGCGTGGTCGAGCAGGACGACCCTGAGCTCGGGAAGATCCGGACCGTCGGCAACGCATTCAACATGAGCGTGACGCAGGGTAAGCCCGGTGCGCCGCCGGTGAAGGCGGGCGCGAACACCGATGAAGTGAAAGCGGAGGCGACGAAGATCCTGCGTGAGGCGAAGAGCGCGCAGGCGGCGACCAACGCCGGCCGCAAGCTCAAGCATCCGCTCGAAGGCATCGTCGTGCTCGATCTCGGCCTCGCCATCGCGGGACCATTCGGCACGCAGCTGCTCTCCGATCTCGGCGCGACCGTGATCAAGATCAACGGGCTCTACGATCTCTTCTGGCATCGCGTGCACATCGCCTACATGGCGAACCGCGGCAAGAAGTCGATCACGCTGAACCTGAAGGACCCGCGCGCGATGAAGATCCTGCTCGATCTGGTCGCCAAGGCCGACGTCGTGCAGCACAACATGCGCTACGACGCCGCCGAGCGCCTGAAGATCGATTACGAGTCGCTGAAGAAGCTCAACCCGAAGCTGATCTATTGCCACACGCGCGGCTTCGAGCGCGGCGTGCGCGCGAGCCTGCCGGGCAACGATCAGACCGGCGCGTGCTTGTCCGGCATCCAGTTCGAAGACGGCGGCATGGGCCGTCCGGGACCCAAAGGCGAGCCGGGACGTCCGCTGTGGAGCTTCACGTCGTTCGGCGACACCGGCAACGGCTTTCTCTCCGCGATCGGCATCATCAACGCGATCCATCATCGCGACAAGACCGGCGAAGGCCAGTTCGTCGACACGTCGATCATCAACGCGGCGCTGCTCAACACGAGCTACGCGATCGCGACGCCGGAGGGCAAAGGCTTCGAGCGTCCGCGCATCGACGGCATGCAGCTCGGCTACTCGGCCGGACACCACATCTACGAGACGAAGCAGGGCTGGCTCGCGTTCGGCGTGTTCACGCAGGAGCATTGGGATGAGCTCTTCACCGTGCTGCGCGCGCCGAAGCTCACCGTCGATCCGAAGTTCGCGACGCATGAAGCGCGCATGAAGAACGACGCCGAGCTGACCAAGTTCATCGCCGAGCGCATGCACATGCACACGGCCGAGGAATGGTTCGCGGAGCTCGACGAGGCCGGCGTGCCGGTCGAGATCGTCAGCGAGGACTTCTCGCGCAAGCTCCACGACAACGAGACCTTCCGCAAGAACCAGTGGATCGTGTCGTATCCACACCCGGTCGTCGGCAAGCTCGATCAGATCGGATTGCTCGTAAACCTTTCGGACACCCCGGGCGTCATACAGGGCCGGCCGCTGCTGGTCGGCGAGCACACCAAGGAAATCATGGCGGGGATGGGCTACACCGAAGAGCAGATGAAGCAGATGGAAGAGCAGTTCGCGATCGGCTTCGCCGGCATGCCGCGCATGCCGCCGCGTCCGGCTGCCGGCGCGCCAGCCGCGCCCAAGCCGGGCATGGCGAGCATGCTGGAGAAAGAAGCGCGGAAATGAAGACGCCGCGCGCGGCTCAGGTCTTGTCGGTCTTGTCCCAGACGAAGCCGTCGTGACCGCGCACCGGATTCGCCGCTGCAGCCTGGCTCGCAGGCTGCGAAGGTGCGGGCGACCCAGGCCCCTTCATCGCGGCGATTTCCTTCTTCAGCCGGGCATTCTCGAACGTCAGCTTGTCGCGGCTCTGCTGCAGGATCAGGAAGTCCTGCTGCACGACCCGCATGTGGCGCTGAAGCTCGGTCAAGCCCGGAACCGAGTCGCGATCCTTGCATTCGCGCGCAATCCTCGCCGCAAGGTCGGATGCTTGTTTGATTCCAGCCATGGGCCACGGTGCGCCTTTCCCGGCGCAATAGCCAGCCGCAAAGAAGACCCATGGCCGTCATCGGAGGGAACGGCATGAAAGCGTTGGCAATCGTCCTGCTTCTTCTCGCGACACCCGCGCTCGCCGCGAAGAGCGATCACATCCAGTTCGGCGACAACGTCGCTATCAACGAGCCGGTCGAAGGCGACGTCATCGCGGCGGGCGGCGACGTCGAGGTGAATTCCGAAGTCGGCGGCGACGTGCTCGTGTTCGGCGGCAACGTCACGCTCGCCGGAACAGCGAAGCACGACGTCTATGTGGCCGGCGGCGACATCGCGATCGGCGGTGATGTCGCGGACGATCTGCGCGTCGCGGGCGGTGACGTGCGCATCGGCAAGACCGCGCGGATCGGCGGCGAAGTCAGCGTTGCCGGCGGTGACGTCACGCTCGCGGGCGACGTGAAAGGCAACGTCGACGTCGTCGGCGGCCATCTGCAGATCGAAGGCCACATCGGCGGCGACGTCGAAGCCGCCGGCGGCGACGTGTCGCTCGGTCCCGATGCGCGCATCGACGGCCATCTGCGCTATTCGTCCCGCCGCTCGCTCGGTCCCGGCGCCGACGCGCAAGTCGCCGGCGGCATCACGCGCAAGCCGTGGCGGCACGATCACCTGCATTGGCGCCACACGGGCTGGGTGTGGACGATCGGCTGCGCGTTCCTTGCGCTGGTGCTGCTCGCGATCGCGCCGAGCTACGCGGCGCGCATCACCGACACGATCCACGACGACGTCGCCCAGAGCTTGCTGATCGGGCTCGTCGCGCTCGTCGTAATCCCGCTGCTGATGGTGCTCCTCGCGATCACCGTGATCGGCATCCCGGCCGCGGTGCTGCTGCTCGTCGCCTATCTCTTCCTGCTCATGGCCGGACGCCTGTTCGCCGCGATTGCCATCGGCGACATCGTGCTGCAGCGCATGCGCCAGGGAACGCTGAAGGAAAGCGATCGCGGTCCGCGCATGCTGGCGGCCATCATCGCGGTGATCGCCATCGGCTTCGCCGCGTGGGTCCCGATCATCGGCGGCGTCATCGGCACCGTGGTCACGCTGCTCGGGCTCGGCGCCATGCTGATCCAGATGCGCAAGCGCCGGGCGCAGGTGGCCTAGAACCCGGCAAACTTTCGCCGATCCGGGCGGGTCGAAGGGGTATCCACTCGAGACCCTCGATGGCGAAGATCCTGTGTAGCGTCCTGCTGCTCCTCCTCGCCGGCTGCGCGACCGTGCAGCCCTGGCAGCGCGAGACGCTGGCGCGCCCCGACATGGAGCTCGTCAGCGATCCGCTGCAGGCGAGCCTCGACGATCACGTCTACTTCAGCAAGGAAGCGTCCAGCGGAGGCCGCAGCTTCGGCGGCGGGGGCTGCGGATGCAATTGAAAGACCCTAAAGGCGGTGCGATTGCCGCAGCGGCGCTGACGTTGCTCGGCGGTGCGACGCCGTCACAAGCGGAAGAGAAGCGCTGGCTGTTCGACACCGCGATGTTGTTCTATACCGAGGGCGCCGATCGGGTGTACGCGTTCGAGCCCAAGCTCGCGGCGACGCTCGATCTGCGCAACGGCGGCGCCGTGAACGCGGGCTTCACCGTCGACGTGCTCACCGGCGCATCGCCCAACGGCGCTGCGCCGTCGAATCAGCCGCAGACGTTCACCACGCCGTCGGGCAACTCGAGCTTCACCGCGGCGCCGGGCGAGCTGCCGCTCGATCCGTCGTTCAAGGACACGCGCTTCGCCGGCGAGCTCGGCTACACCATGCCGTTCGGCGATGCGAACAAGCTCAATGTGCACGGCAACGCGTCGACCGAATACGACTACCGCTCGCTCGGCGGCGGTGCGACGATCTCGCGCGACTTCAACCTGCACGACACGACCGTATCGCTCGGCGTGAATGCGTCGCGCGACAGCATCAATCCGGTCGGCGGCGCGCCGACGCCGCTCGCAGAGAAGACGGGCGCGGGCGGCGGGCCCGATCAATCGAAGACCGTCCTCGACGGGCTCTTCGGCGTCACCCAGGTGCTGTCGACCACGAGCCTCATGCAGGTCAATTACTCGCTGTCGCGCTCGACCGGCTATCTCAACGATCCGTACAAGGTCGTGTCGGTCGTCGACGCCGATGGCGATCCGGTGCGCTACCTGTTCGAGAGCCGGCCCGATTCGCGCCTCAAGCACGCGGCGTTCGTGCAGTACAAGAAATTCGTGATCGATCGCGACGTGCTCGAAGTCTCCTACCGCTTCATGACCGACGATTGGGGCATCGATTCGCACACGGGCGACGCGACGTACCGCTTCAACTTCGCCGGCACGCATTACCTCGAGCCGCATCTGCGCTGGTATCGGCAGAGCGCCGCGGATTTCTACCGCGTCGCGCTCGACGACGGCGAGCCGGTCACCTATGCCAGCGGCGATCCACGGCTCGGCGCGTTCGACGGCGTCACCGTCGGCCTGAAGTACGGCCAGACCTCCTGGGGCAACCTGCAATGGAGCACGCGGCTCGAGTACTACAAGCAGATCGGCCGCGTCGACGGCTTGCCGCCGGTGGCCGGCGCCGCGCTCGACAAGCTCGACGTCGCGCCGGACCTGAACGTCATCATGCTCACGCTGGGCGCGCGGTTCCGCTACTAGGAATTGTGAGCGCGCAATTCGAGGCGATGGCCTCGCCGTGCACCGTCCTCGCCGACGGCGCCGACGACGCCGAGCTCGCTCGCCTCGTCGAGATCGCCAGGCGATCCGCTCTTCGCATCGAGCACAAGTGGAGCCGCTATCGCGACGACAACATCGTCCATCGCATCAATCACGCGCAGGGCGAGGCGATCACCGTCGACGACGAGACCGCGCGACTGATCGACTACGCGGCGCTGCTCTGGCGCGAGAGTGAAAGGCGATTCGACATCACCTCCGGCGTCTTGCGGCGCGCGTGGCGCTTCGACGGCAGCGATCGCGTGCCGGATCGCGAAACGGTCGCGGCGCTGCTGCCGCTCGTGGGCTGGGATAAGGTGACCTGGAGATCTCCGCAGCTGCGCCTGGCACCGGGAATGGAAATCGACTTCGGCGGCATCGGCAAGGAATACGCGGTCGACGTGACGCTGCGCGAGCTCGTCGCGGCGACCGACAAGCCCGTCCTCGTGAACTTCGGCGGCGATCTCGCGGCATCGCAACCGCCCCGCGACGGACCGTGGCGCGTC
This sequence comes from Nevskiaceae bacterium, assembly GCA_035650495.1. Lineage (GTDB taxonomy): Bacteria > Pseudomonadota > Gammaproteobacteria > Nevskiales > Nevskiaceae > DASRHK01. The sequence goes on from DASRHK010000005.1 coordinate 6,437, forward strand.
GGCATCGACAGCGGTGCGCCGGATCGTCCGGCGCCGCTGATCAAGCTCGATCAGGGCGCGATCGCGACGAGCGGCGACGCGCGTCGATTCCTGCTGAAGGACGGCGTGCGCTACCCGCACGTGCTCGATCCGCGCACGGGCTGGCCGGTGATGGACGCGCCACGCGCGGTCACCGTCGCGGCGACGACCTGCATCGAAGCCGGCACGTTGTCGACGCTGGCGATGTTGCGCGGCGCGGAAGCGGAGACGTTCCTGCAAAGCCGCGGCTGCGATCATCACGTGGTGCGCTGATGGCGCGCATGAGCGCCGGCTTGCTGATCCATCGCACACGCGCCGGCGCGCTCGAGGTGCTCCTCGTCCATCCCGGCGGCCCTTTCTGGGCGAAGAAGGACGACGGCGCGTGGTCGATCCCGAAAGGCGAGTACGCGGAAGGCGAGGATCCGCTCGCCGTCGCCAAGCGCGAGCTGGAGGAGGAGACGGGCCTCTCGGTCGACGGCGCGTTCGTCAAGCTCGAGCCGATCCGTCAGCGCAGCGGCAAGGTCGTCACCGCGTTTGCGATCGAAGCCGACGTCGACGCGTCACGCATCACGAGCAACACCTTCGAGATGGAATGGCCGCCGCGATCAGGGCGCAAGCAGCACTTCCCGGAAGTCGATCGCGCCGCGTGGTTCGCGATCGGCGACGCGCGCGTCAAGCTGCTCGCGAGTCAGGTGCCGCTGCTCGATCAGCTAACGCGCGCGCGATGAAATCTCGCGGGACGGTCGTGCGCGGCACGCGGCGGCCCTCGAACCACTTGCGCACGTCGGTGTCGAGCCCGATGCCGTGCATGTAGTTGTAGAGCGCCTTGTTCAAGCCCACGCCGAGCGCGTCGTGATCGACGCCGGTGGGATCGTGGAACGGCACGTCGTTCTTCGCGAACGTCGTCGGCGTCAGCGGCGCGAGCTCGATGCCGTACTGCTCGGGATGCTTGCCGACCGGTGAGTGCACCGTGCACGTGAAGCGATGCCAGAACGCCGAGTGGATGCAGCCAGTCTCGAACAGCTGCCGCACGTACTCGAGCGCGTCGACGGTGTCCTGCACGGTCTCGGTCGGGAAGCCGTACATCAGATAGGCGTGCACGAGGATGCCCGCATCGGCGAACGCTCGCGTCACGCGCGCGACCTGCGCGACGCTGACGCCTTTCTTCATCAGCTGCAGCAGGCGATCCGACGCGACCTCGAGTCCACCGGAGACCGCGATGCATCCGCTGGCCGCGAGGCTTCGGCACAGCGCCGGGGTGAACGTCTTCTCGAAGCGGATGTTGCCCCACCAGGAGATCGCGAGCTGACGCTTCTGGATCTCGCCGGCGAGCAGCTTCAGCGCCTTCGGCGGCGCGGCTTCGTCGACGAAATGGAAGCCGGTCTGGCCGGTCTCCGCGACGATCGTCTCGATGCGATCGCACAGCGTCGACGCGGACGCGACGTCGTAGCGTGAGATGTAATCGAGCGTGACGTCGCAGAAGCTGCACTTCTTCCAGTAGCAGCCGTAAGCGACGGTGAGCTTGTTCCAGCGGCCGTCCGACCACAGCCGATGCATCGGGTTGAGCATGTCGAGCAGCGACAGGTAGTCGTGCAGCGGCAAGCCGTCCCAGGTCGGCGTGCCGGCGTCGTCGAAGGCGATGTCGGGCTCCGGCGTGTTGATGTACTCAAAGCGTCGGCCTGAAGGCCGACCCACAAAAGTCCGCACCAGCTTCTCGCGCGGCCGCTCGCCCCGCAGATGCTCCACGAGCGCGAGCAGCGGCTTCTCACCGGCGTCGAGCGTGACGTAGTCGAAGAAGTCGAACACGCGCGGCTCCGCGAGCTCGCGCAATTCGGTGTTGACGTAGCCGCCGCCGAGCACCGTGACGATGCGCGCGTCGTGCGCCTTGACGGCTTGCGCGATGCGGAAGGCGGCGTAGACCGAGCCGGGGAAGGGCACCGAGAGCAGCACGACGTCGGGGTGGTGCCGGCCGATCGCCTCGAGCGTGAGGGCGCGCAGCGTCTCGTCGATCAGGTTCATCGGCGCGGCGAGCGCTTCGGCGAGCGGATCGAACGTCGGCTGGCTCTGAGCGAGCGACTCCGCATAGCGCACGAACTCGAAGCGCGGGTCGATCGCGTCGCGGAGCACGTCGGCGATGTCGTTGAGATACAGCGTCGCCAGATGCCGTGCGCGATCCTGTACACCGAGCGCGCCGAAGGCCCACGCGAGCGGATCGCCGCCGTCCTCGGAGATGTAGACGTCGAGCGACTCGAAGCGCGGACCCTCCGGCAAGAACTGCCGCGTCGCGATGCGATGCCCGATGGTCGGATCGCGGCCTTGCAGGAACGCGATCGTCGGGCCGATCGTCGCGTGATAGCGATCGAAGTCGGCGAGGAAGCGTTTCGCCTTCGGCGCGCGGTCGCGGATCGCGACCAGGCCGTCCGGCGAGAACAGCTTGAGGACCAGCGCGAGCGCGAGGTCTTCCTGGTGCGCCTCAATCGAGCGTGATCGGAGGAAGCCGGTCAGGTATGCGGTCGACGGGTAGGGCGTGTTGAGCTGCGTCATCGGCGGGATCAGGGCGAGGACGCGCGGCGCGGCGGATGGCATGCGTGATTTTAGCTGCGGCTTCGATCGGGTTCGCGGATGAGGTCTGGCGGGGGCGTATGCGGCCATGGACGGCCGCATTCGAGCTCCAGGGAAGGAACGTTCAGGCGTCCCCCGGCGGGCTTCCTTCACGGGCCGTCGCTCGGCCGGCAAGCTCACCCTTTTGCATCATCCCGCCGCGTCGGCGCGTCCGTATCGTTTCACCCATGACCACGCCAACCGCTCCGCCCGCGAAGCCGACCCGCATCGCGCCGATCGTCACGCTCGACGCCAAGTTCTTCTGGGACGGCGCCGACCGCGAGGAATTCCTCGGACAGAAGTGCGGCGATTGCGGCAAGTTCGTGTTCCCGCCGCGGCCGATGTGCCCGTTCTGCCACAGCCTCAATCGCCAAGTGGTGAAGCTCTCGGGCTACGGCACCGTGCACGCGTGGTGCGTGCCGCGGCATCCGCCGCCATTCGGGTTCCGCGAGGCGCCGGTGGTCGCGGTGATCCAGCTCGACGAAGGCATCCGCTTCGTGTCGAACGTGATCGGCGTGACGATCGATGAGATGAAGAATGACATGCCGGTCGAAGTCACCTTCGAGCCGACGATGAACAACCACAAGGTGCCGGTGTTCCGGCCGCGAGCGAAGTGATGGCCCGCAAATTCCAGGACGCCGCGATCGCCGGCATCGGCGCGACTGAGTTCTCCAAGGAGAGCAAGCGCAGCGAATTGCAGCTCGCCGCCGAATGCTCGAAGGCTGCGTGCGACGACGCCGGCATCGATCCGCGCGACATCGACGGCATGATCACCTTCACGATCGACAACAGCGACGAGGTGATGCTGGCGCGCGCACTCGGCGTGAAGGATCTCGCGTTCACGACGCGCATTTCCGGCGGCGGCGCGGCAGCGGCTGCGACGCTGTATCAGGCGATGGCGCTCGTGAACGCCGGCCTCTGCAAGAACGTGCTGATCTGGCGCGCGATGAACGAGCGCAGCCAGTATCGCTTCGGCCAGAACCCGACCAACACGACGAGCTATCAGTCGGGCAACGGCACGGGATCGCTCCTGTGGTGCGTGCCGTTCGGCGCGATGACGCCGGCCTCGTGGGGCGCGCTGCAGGCGCAGCGCTACATGTGGAAGTACGGCGTGACCAATCGCGATCTCGGCTACGTCTCGGTGCAGCAGCGCAAGTACGCCGCGACCAATCCCAAGGCGTGGTTCTACGAAAAGCCGATCACGCTCGAGGATCACCAGAATTCGAAGTGGATCATGGAGCCGGTGCTCCGCTTGCTCGATTGCTGTCAGGAATCCGACGGCGGTGTCGCGATCCTGGTGACGAGCCTCGAGCGCGCGCGCGATCTCAAGCAGAAGCCGGTGAAGATCGTCGGCGCCGCGCAGTCGATCCCGTACAACGTCGAAGTGATCTCGAACTACTACCACGACGATCTCACCGTGATGCCCGAAGCGCAGGGCACCGCGAAGCGCCTGTGGGAGCAGACGGGCCTCAAGCCCGCCGACATGCAGGCCGCGATGATCTACGACGCGTTCACGCCGCATGTGCTGCTGCAGCTCGAAGCGTTCGGCTTCTGCAAGGCCGGCGAGGCCGCAGGCTTCGTGAAGTCGGGCGGCATGGCGATCGACGGCAAACTGCCGGTGAACACGCACGGTGGATTGCTGGGCGAGGCCTACATCCACGGCATGAACACGATGGCCGAGGGCGTGCGTCAGGTGCGCGGCACGGCAGTGAACCAGGTGAAGGGCGTAGCGCACGTGCTGGTCTCCTCCGGCATGGCAGGCGCCGTGCTAGGCACTGCGTAATCAACGTGTTGTCGATCAGTCTTAAAGTCGATTCCGGACAACGGATCGACGGCGAGGACGCGCTCTCGAGCGGCGTTTCCGTGTTCTTGCCGGAAAGGGCCGGCGCGCACGGCGCGCCCTGCAAGGCTGCGCTGGTCTGCCTCGCCGGCGGCAACATGAATCGCCGCTACTTCGATTTGCAGGCCGCGGACGATCCGAGCTTCAGCTTCGCGCACGCGATGACGAGCCGCGGCTTCGCCGTCGTCACCATCGATCACATCGGCCTTGGCGACAGCAGCAAGCCGAAGAACAGCTACGCGATCACGCACGAGCTGCTGACGCGCGCGAATGCGCACGTCACCGCCGATGTCCTGCGGCAACTGCGCGAAGGACGATTGCGCGGCGACATTGCGCCGATGCCGACGGTTCCGAGCATCGGCGTCGGCCACTCGATGGGCGCGATGATGACGGTGCTGCAGCAAGCCGCAGAGAAGCAGCACGTCGCGATCGCGCCGCTCGGCTTCTCGACGCGCGGACTGCCGGAATACATGCCGAAGGATGCGCTCGCGTTGTCGCAGAGCGAGCACCGTGCACAACTGCCAGCGCTCGCGCGCAAGTTGTTCGTCGAGGACTATCCCGTGATCCGGTCGTCGGGCAATGGCGAGCAGATCTACGGCAGCGCGAACGCCGATCGTCGCGGTATCACTGCGCTCAAGGCCGCCACCGATTGCCTGCTGCCGGTGACCGCGTACCTGTCGATGCTGCCGAACAATGTCGGGCCGGAAGCGGCGCAGATCGACGTGCCGGTGTTCCTCGGCCTGGGCGAGCGCGATCTGGCCGGGTCCACGCATCAGATCCCTGCCGCGTTCCCGCGCTCGCGCGACGTCACGCTCTACATCCAGCCCGACGCGGGCCACAGCCATTTCCTGTTTCCCACCCGTTCGGACCTGTTCGCCCGCTTCGCCGCTTGGGCAGAATGGGTCGCGAGCCAGATCTAGATCAGACGGAGCGAGAGCATGGGAGTCGCGTTGAAAGCAGGTGCGCGCTTCAAGAGCGCCGTGTGCGACACGCAAGTGATGGTGATCAAGGCGCCGGCCGGCGACTACGATCTGTGCTGCGGCGGCGCCGAGATGATCGCGCCGACGGCCGCGGGCAGCGGTGCGCAGGTCGATCCGAATCACGCCGGCGGCACGCTGATCGGCAAGCGCTACGTCAACGCCGACGAATCGGTCGAATTGCTCTGCACGAAGGGCGGGGCGGGCTCGCTCTCGCTCAATGGCACGGCGCTCGAAGTGAAGCAGGCGAAGCAGCTGCCGAGCTCGGACTGATTCGATGAACATCGCGACGATCCTCGACATGGCCGCCGAAGCGTTCGGCGATCGCGTCGGCGTCGTCTGCGGCAAAAGGCGACTCACCTACGCGCAGCTGCGCGAGCGCGCCCACGCTGCAGCCGTTGCGATCAAGGCGGCGAACGCGAAGTACGTCGCGCTGCTCGACGTCAACAGTCCGGCTGCGCCGATTGCGATCTTCGCGGCGGCCTACGCAGGCGTGCCGTTCGTGCCGCTCAACTATCGGCTGACCAGGCAGGAGATCAACGAGCTCGTCGATCGCGTCGCGCCTGCGTACCTGATCACGAGCGCCGACTATCAGCCGCTGATCGCGCATCGCCGCGACGTGCAGATCGTGCTGCGCGACGCGTTCCTCGACCTGCCGATCGCGCCCAATGCGATCGAAGCCGGCGATGATCCCCGCGCTGTCGCCGTGCAGCTGTTCACCAGCGGAACCACCGGCAAGCCGAAAGCGGCGATCCTGCGCCACGAGAACCTGATGTCGTACATCGTCGGCACCGTGGAGTTCGGCGCCGCGGGTGAGGACGAAGCGACCATCGTCACCGTGCCGCCGTACCACATCGCCGGCATCTCGGCGGTGCTGTCGTCGACTTATGCGTGCCGGCGCATGGTGCAGATGGAGAACTTCGAGCCGAAGCAGTGGCTCGATGCGTGTCGTCGCGAACAGGTGACCAACGCATTCCTGGTGCCGACGATGCTCGCCCGCGTCGTCGATCATCTCGGCGACGGTCCCTCCGATTTGCCTGCGCTCAAGGCCGTGGCCTACGGCGGCGGCAAGATGCCGCTGACGACGATCCAGCGCGCGATCAAATTGTTCCCGGGCGTGGATTTCACCAACGCGTACGGATTGACTGAAACGAGCTCGACGATCTGCGTGCTCGGTCCCGAGGATCACCGTGCCGCGGCTGGCGCGAAGGACGCGAAGATCGCGCGGCGGCTCGGCTCCGTCGGCAAGCCGACCGGCGCGGTGGAGATCCAGGTGCGCGACGAATCGGGCCGCGTGCTCGGCACCGAGGAAGCGGGACTCGTGTTCGTGCGCGGCGGCCAGGTCTCCGGCGAGTACCTGGCGCTCGGCAGTCAGCTCGATGCCGACGGATGGTTTCCCACGCGCGATCGCGGCTTCGTCGACGACGAGGGCTATCTGTTCCTCGACGGTCGCGCCGACGACGTGATCGTCCGCGGTGGCGAGAACATCTCGCCCGGCGAGATCGAGGAAGTATTGATGACGCATCCCGCCGTCGCCGACGTCGCCGTCGTCGCGATGCCCGACGAGCAATGGGGCGAAGGCGTCGCCGCCGCGATCGTGCTCAAGAGCGACGCGCGCGCGACGGAAGCCGAGTTGCAGGAGCTCGTGCGCGGCAAGCTGCGCAGCTCGCGCGTGCCGCAGCGGATCGTGTTCAAGTCGGCGCTGCCGTACAACGATCTCGGCAAGGTCCTGCGCCGCGTGATCCGTCAGGAATTCAGCGCAAGCTGAGATGGACATCGCGCGTCGCTACGCGCAGCACTTGCTGGGATCACTCGGCGTCGAAGCGCGCGTCGAGATCCCAGACGAGCATCCCGCGATCACCTGGCGCGACTCCGGCCTGATGGCGCTGACCGGCCTGCCCGGCGGCGAGGCGCAGATGTGTCCGGTGCCGATCGCGTCGTGCGCCGATGGAGCCGTCGCCGCGCTCGCATCGATCGCGCCACAAGCCGATCTGCTACGAGGCTCGACGCTGCTCTCGCAGCGCGCGCGCATGTCCGGGGTCACGCGCAACGGCGCCGTCTCGCCCGGCGGCGGCTGCTATCTGCTCGAAACCAGCGACGGCGCGATCGCCGCAAATCTCGTGCGCGACGAGGACTGGTCGCTGGTGCCTGCGTGGCTCGAGGCGGATGGCGAGCCGACGTGGGATCTCGTCAAGCGCGTCGCGCGCGAGCGGACGATGCACGACCTCGTCGAGCGCGGGCGCATGCTCGGCCTCGCGGTCGCGCCGGATGTGCCGGTGCCGTCGAGGGCTGCGACGTGGTGCGCGATCGGGAATCCCCCCTCCCGCGGGGAGAGGGGCAGGGGTGAGGGGCCCGTCGTCGTCGACCTCTCCTCCCTCTGGGCCGGCCCGCTCTGCTCGCATCTGCTGCAGCGCTGCGGCGCGCGCGTGATCAAGGTCGAGAGCGTGCAGCGACCCGACGGCGCGCGGCGCGGGCCGCGCGAGTTCTTCGACGCGCTCAACGCCGGCAAGGAATCCGTCTCGATCGACTTCGCGAGCGCCGACGGGCGCGCGAAGCTGCGCGACCTCGTCGCCAGCGCCGACGTCGTCATCGAGGGCTCGCGTCCGCGGGCACTGCGGCAGCTCGGCATCGAAGCGGAGACGATCGTGCGCGAAAGCGCTCATCTCACGTGGATCAGCCTCACTGGCTACGGTCGCGGCGAGCCGCAGGAGAACTGGATTGCGTTCGGCGACGACGCCGCCGTCGCGGCCGGGCTGTCGCACGTGATGCGGCAGGCGGCGGGTGAGCGGCTCATCGTCGGCGACGCGATCGCCGATCCGCTCACCGGCATGCATGCGGCGCTCGCCGCGTGGTGGAGCTGGCAGCAGGGCAGCAGCCGGATGATCGCGCTGTCGCTCGTCGACGTCGTGCGCCATTGCATCCGGTTCGATTTGCCGGCATCGTCGCAGGCGTTGCGCGATCGCACGCGCGAGTGGGAGGCGATATGCAGACGCTCGTCCTCGCCCTGATCGTCGTCTATGCGGTGTTCTTCGTCCTGATCCACGCGATCGTGCGACGGAAGCCATGATCGTCGGCCACTACGCGGCGGCGCTGGTGCCTTACGCGAAGCTGGAAGGGCGACCGCTGTGGCTGCTGCTCGTGTGCGCGAACGTTCCGGAATTCCTGTGGCTCGCACTGGCGCTGTGCGGCGTCGAGCCGACCCAGCCCGCCTCGCTGCTCGACGCGACGTTCTCGAACCTCGAGGTCCACATGACCTACAGCCACAACCTGATTCCGGGGATCGTGCAGGGCGTGATCGTGTTCGCGATCGTGCAGGCGATCTGGCGCGACCGTGCGCTCGCGCTCTGGTGCGGTGCGCTCACGATCGTGCACGTGCTCTGCGATGTCTTCGTCGGCTTCAAGCACGAGCTGCTCGGTCCCCACAGCCCGCAGATCTCGCTCGACACCTATGGACGGATGCCGCAGGTCGCGATCGCCATCGAGCTCGCGTTCGCGCTCGCATGCATTCACTACTTCCTGCGCAGCGAAGCGCGCCATGGACGACCGCTCTCCAATGACCGGCGTGCGGCGCTCTACGCGGTCTTCGTCATCGGCATCCTGGCTTGGCTGTCGGCGACCGTGATGCCGCTGCGCGAACTCTTGCAGAGAACCGGGTTCTGAGTGGACGTAGGCTGCAGCACCGATCCTGTCGAGAGCCGCCCGAGCGGCCATGGAGATCACGATGCGCACTCTCGTCCTCGTATTTGCCGTTCTCCTCGGCGCTTGGCTGCCGGCGCGCGCGCAGGTCAGCGTCAGCATCGGCATCAACGTCCCCGTCTTCCCCGAGCTGGTGCCGGTCCCGGGCTATCCGGTCTATTACGACCCGCGCGGCGAGGCGAACTATTTCTTCTACGACGGCGCCTATTGGGTGTTCCGCGACGACAACTGGTACACCAGCACCTGGTACAACGGTCCCTGGGAGCTGACCGGTCCGGAATACGTGCCCGCGTTCGTGTTGCGCGTGCCGGTGCGCTATTACCGCAGGCCGCCGCCGTATTTCCGCGGCTGGGTGGTGGATGCGCCGCCGCGCTGGGGCGAGCACTGGGGTCGCGCCTGGGAGGAGCGACGTCGCGGCTGGGATCACTGGGATCGTCACGCGCGCTTCCATCGCGCGCCGCTGCCGGTGTATCAGCGGCAATACGCGGGCAGGGAATATCCGCGCGAGATCGAGCGCCAGCGGCTGCTGCGCTCGCAGAACTATCGCTATCGCCCGCGCGAGGCGGTCGTGCGGCGCCAGTTCCAGGCGCCGCGCCACGAGCAGCGCGTCGAGCGTCATGAGCGCCAAGTCGAGCGCCACGAGAATCGTGTCGAGCATCACGAACAGCGCGTCGATCGCGAGGAGCGGCGGTTGCAGAACTCGCAACGTAACTGGGAGCGCGCGCACGAGCGCCAGCGCGAGCAGGCGGAGCGTGAGCACGCGCGGCAACAGAACCGTCAGCAGAATCGGGAGCAGAACCGCGAGCACCGTCGCGAGCATCACTAGCCGGCGCGACGTCGTCGCGCTCGCTTTCGTCGCGATGCTGTCTGCGTGCGCGCGCAGCAATGACGGCGCTGCGATCGCGTCTTGCGAGCCGATCGCCGACTCGCCCGCCTCGCGTCCGCTGACGATTCCGGCGCTCTTGCAATGGGAGCCCGCGAGCGGAACCTTCTCGCTCGGCGATGGCGCGCGGATCGTCGCGTCGTCCGCCTTCGCACCGGTCGCCCAGACCTTCGCCGAGGATCTCCAGGCGCTGACCGGTCGCGCATTGCCGGTGCTGACGGACGGCGCGCAGAGCGGCGACATCGTGCTCGCGCCGGAGTCGTGCGACGCGACGCTCGGCGTCGAGGGCTACCGGCTCGCGATCGGCGATCGGCTCCAGATCCGCGCGCTCACGCCGAACGGCGCGTTCTACGGCACGCGCACCGCGCTGCAGCTTCTTCATCAGTCGCCGCAGATCGCGCGCGGCCGGGCGCGCGACGTTCCGCGCTATCCGGAGCGCGGCATGATGGTCGACGCGGGACGCAAGTACTTCTCGCCGGCATGGCTCGCGCTTCACGTGCGCGAGCTCGCTTACCTCAAGATGAACTACCTGCACCTCCACTTCAGCGACAACGAAGGCTTCCGCATCGAGAGCGAATCGCATCCGGAGATCGTTTCGGCCGATCGTCTGAGCAAGGACGAGGTGCGATCGATCGTCGCGCTCGCGCAGCGCTATTTCATCACGGTGACGCCCGAGATCGACATGCCCGGCCACATGGCGGCGGCGCTGGGGCCGCATCCGGAGCTGCAGCTCGAGAACGTGCTGGGACACAAGGACGCGAGCCGCCTCGACGTGACCAATCCGGCGGCGCTGCCGTTCGCGACGGAATTAATCGAGGAATATCTCGCGCTGTTCCCGGGGCCGTACTGGCACACCGGCGCCGACGAGTATTTGCCGCCGACCGGCTACGACCTGCACCCGCAGCTCGCGAGCTATGCGCAGGCGCAGTACGGATCGGACGCGGTTGCGAAAGACGCGGTGCACGGCTTCACCAATCGCGTCGACGAGCTCGTGCGCGCGCACGGGCGCACGACGCGCATGTGGCACGACGATCTGAACGGCGGCGCCGCGGTCACGGTGAATCCGGACATCGTCGTCGAATGGTGGACCAACGTCTCGCCGCTGTCCGATCCATTCCCGCCCGATCCGCAATCGATCCTCGATGCGGGACACGAGATCGAGAACTCCGGCTGGTTCCCCACTTATTACGTGCAGGGCGGGGCGTTCGGCGTCTCGCCGCTGCCGCCACCGGCGGACATGCGCTCCGCGTACGAAAGCTGGGAAGTGAACCAGTTCTACGGTCCGCTGTATTACGACCAGTCGCTCAACTTCCCGCCCGACGTGATCGATCCCGTCGAGCCGCGCAATCGCGGCGCGAAGCTCAATCTCTGGAGCGACGATCCGACCGCCGAGACCGAAGACAAAGTGACAGCGCACATCGCGCCGAACCTCCGCGTCATCGCGCAGAAGGATTGGGGATCGCCCCTGCTGGTGCCGGACTATGCGTCGTTCGAGACGATCATGGCGGCGGTCGGTGGGCCGGCGCTCGACCAGCAGAGATCGCTGATGAGGCCCGCCGGGGGACGCCTGCAAAGCTCCCTTTAGCTCGGACGCGGCCATCCCTGGCCGCGTACGCCCCCGCCGGACCTCATCAGCGATCCCCCGGGGCATTCTGGTCTCCCACAAAAAGACGAGGCCATTTCGAGAAGCCATTCGCATAATTCATCGCCATGACCGCTTCTGCCGCCAAAGTCCGCCAGACCTCCGCTCGGGTCGGCCGGCCGCCACGCGTCTCGGTCGCGGCGATCATCGAAGCGGCGCGCGAGATCGGACTCGAGCGCGTGACGCTCAAGGAGATCGCCGACAAGCTCGGCGTCGCGCTCGCGACCTTGTATCGACACGTCAAGAATCGCGACGAGCTCGTGCGCCTCGCGGCGTTCGAAGCGGCGCTCGAGCGCCGCCTGCCCGACAGCACGCACGCGCACTGGACCGAGCTCGCGACGCGCTACGCGGAGACGCTGTTCGAGTCGTTCGTCGCCGAGCCGCAGATGATCGCGGAGCTGCTCAAGGGCCGCATCGGCCCGCACGCCGAGGTCGACGTGCTCGAGCAGTTCCTCACCGAGATCGCCAAGCACGGATTTTCCGAAGAGGAAGGCGTGCGCCTGTTCCACGCGATCGGCACGCTGACCATCGGCGCCGCCGCCGGCGCGATCGGCTGGAACGCGAGCCGCAGCGCCGGCACGCCGTGGACGGATTCGCTGCGCCGGACGCTCGCGGAGCGCGACGCCGACGAGCTGCCGCGCGTGCGCCGCGTGCTGCCGCGCGGCATCGACACCAATCCGCATCAATGGCGACCGGCGCTCGACGCGCTGCTCGCCGGCATCGCCGCCCAGCGCGGACAAGACTTGAAGAGGAGACCCCGATGAGCACCGTCGCCGAAGCCCCTGCGCGCGTCGAGATCGACGCCCGCGTGTTCAATCCGTATTCGAAGGACTTCATCCGCAATCCGGATCCGGTCTGGCAGAAGCTGATGGCGGAGTATCCGATCGCGTGGCACAAGGATCTGCAGATGTGGATCGTGTCCTCGCACCAGCTGTGCGACGACTTGCTGAAGGACAACCGCTTCTCGCCCGATTTCCGCATGTGGGAGCACGCGCCGCCGCCGAAAGCCGAAGCCGACAAGAACGATTTCGACAAGGCGTTCGAGAAAGGCTTCTTCGCGGTGTCGCCGCAGCAGCACCTGCGCATGCGCAAGCTGACCATGCCGGCGTTCTCGCGCCCGGTGATGATGAAGATCGACGAGAAGATCCGCGATCTGGTCGTCGACTGCTTCGAGGCGATCGGCGATGCGGAGGAGTTCGACGTCTACTCGACGCTCGCGACCAAGATCCCGGTGCGCGCGATCGCGCGCATGGTCGGCGTGCCGACCAATCAGGAAGAGGTCTTCCACGAATTCGCGGTGAACGTGATCAAGTCGACGCGCATCAACCTGGGGCCGAAGGAGCGCGACGTCGCGATGAAGGCGACGCTGCCGGGCTTCGCGTTCTTCCGCGAGCTGATCACCGAGCGGCGCAACCGTCCCGATCCGGGCAGCGACTTCCTCGGCTCGCTCGTCAGCGCGCGTGAGAACGGCGAGGGCCTCGACGATTACGAAATTCTGTCGGTGATCTTCGCGCTGATCACGGCCGGCTCCGACACTGCGACGGACCTGCACACCTTCCTGATCCACGGCCTGCTGAAGAATCCGTCGCAATACGAGCTGCTGAAGCAGAAGCCCGAGCTGATGGAGAACGCGATCATCGAGCTCCTGCGTTACGGATCGTTCGGCAAGATGCCGTTCTTCCGCTTCGCCACCGGCGATTACGAGTTCGGCGGCCAGCTGATCAAGAAGGGGCAGGGCATCGGCGTCAACATCCAGGCCGCGTGGCACGATCCGAAGAAGTGGGGCGTGACGGCCAATGAGCTCGACATCACGCGCCGCCTCGACGGCAACATCGTGTTCGGCGCCGGCGCGCACTTCTGCATCGGCACGTATCTCGTGCGCGTGCAGGGACGCCTGATGCTGACCGAGTTCATGAAGCGCTATCCGAACGCGGAGCTCGCCGACGGTGACGGCCGACTCGACTACGAATGGACGCATCACAACGCGCGACGCATCAATCGGCTCATCGTGAAGACCAACGCCGCGGCAGCGAAGAAGGCAGCTTAGCGATGGGGCAATGGATCTGCCTGATCTGCGGCTTCATCTACGACGAGTCCAAGGGCCTGCCCGATCACGGCATCGCACCGGGGACGAAGTTCTCTGATCTCCCGGCCGACTGGACTTGCCCGGAGTGCGGTTCTCCGAAAGACTCGTTCGAGCCATACAACGGATAAGAGGGAAGGGGAATGAAGCAGACACTCGAAGGCCGCTATCCGGCCAAGTCGGACGTGGTCATCAAGATGATGACCGACAAGAAGTTCTACACCGATCGCCTCGACCTCGAGGGCGTGAAGGGCTACGAGGTCGTCGACCACGCGTTCGACGGTAAGCGCTTCTCGATCACCATCAAGCGCAAGATCACGGCGATCAACGTCACCTCGGTCGAGACCTGGGACGTGGCGTCGAAGAAGGGAACGATCAAGGTGGAGCTGTCGGGCATGCCGCTGAAGCTCTCGGCGGAGACGTCGCTCAAGGACGCCGGATCGGGCTGCGTGCTCACCTACAACTGGGACATCAACTCGAGCGTGCCGCTGGTCGGCGGCAAGATCGAGAAGCAGTTCGCCGGCGAGAACGAGAAGGCGGTGCCGAATCAGACGAAGTTCGGCATCGAGCTGCTGAAGAACTACGTGTGACCGCGCCCGCGCTGCATCACGCAGCGCTCCTCCTCATCCTGATCCTGTGCCCGCTCGTCTTCGGCGGGCTGCTGCTATTGCCCGCGTCGTACGGCCGGCACAAGAAAGCCAAGCCCGCGAAGTGGTGGGGACCCGGCATCCCGACGCGCTGGGCGTGGGTGATCATGGAGGCGCCGTCGTCGATCGGCTTCGCGGCGTTCTATTTCGCCGGCGATCGGCGATTCGAGCTGGCGCCGCTCGTGCTGTTCGCGATGTGGCAGAGCCACTACTTCCAGCGCAGCTTCATCTTCCCGTTCAAGATCGCCGTGGGCCCAGGCGACACCACACCGATCGCGATCCCGGTGCTCGCCGTCTCTTCGAATCTCGTCATCTCGTTCCTCAATGCCGCGATCCTGTCGTGGTCGAGCCTCGGGCATCTCTACGACGTGCACTGGCTGATCGATCCGCGCTTCGTGATCGGCGCGATCGTGTTCGTCGTCGGCTATCGCGTGAACCGCAAGGCCGACGCGATGCTCGCCGCGCTGCGCAAGCCCGGTGAGACGGGCTACAAGATCCCGCGCGGCTGGCTCTACGAGAAGATCTCCTGCCCGAATTATTTCGGCGAGTTCCTCGTTTGGACCGGCTGGGCGATCGCGACGTGGTCGGCCGCCGGCGCCGTGTTCCTGCTGTGGACGCTCTCGAACCTCGTGCCGCGCGCGCTGCAGAATCATCGCTGGTATCACGACAAGTTCCCCGACTATCCGTCCGAGCGCAAAGCGGTGATCCCCTATGTCCTCTGACTGGACCGAAGCCGACATTCCCGATCTCACCGGTCGCGTCGCGCTCGTCACCGGCGCGAACAGCGGACTCGGCCTGGAGACCTCGCGCGCGCTCGCCGCGAAAGGCGCGCACGTCGTGCTGGCGTGCCGCGGCGAAGCCAAGGCGCTCGCCGCGATGCGCGTCATCCGTGCGGTCGTTCCGGACGCGAAGCTCGAATTCCTGCCGCTCGACTTGTCCGATCTCGATTCCGTGCGCGCGGCGGCGGGAGAGTTCGCGACGCGTCACGAGCGCCTGGATCTCCTGATCAACAACGCAGGCCTGATGACGCTGCCGTACGGCAAGACTCGCGACGGCTTCGAGATGATCTTCGGCACCAATCATCTCGGCCACTTCGCGCTGACGCTCCTGCTCATCGGCGTGCTCAAGCGCACGCCCCACGCGCGCGTGGTGACGCTGTCGAGCATCGCGCACAAGAACGGCCGGATGCCGCTCGACGACTTGAACTGGGAGCGCGCGACCTACTCGAAGCCGGCGGCCTACGCGCGCTCGAAGCTCGCGAATCTGCTGTTCGCGCTCGAGCTCGATCGTCGTTTGAAACGCGCGGGCATCGACGCGATCAGCGTCGCCGCGCATCCGGGCTATTCGGCGACGAACATCGTCTACGGCGGATCGGCGGCGCCGCCGTCGCTGTGGCGACGCATCTGGAACGCGATGGCCGCGATGGGCAACGCATTGCTCGCGCAGCCGGCGTCGATGGGCGCACTGCCGACGCTGTATGCCGCGACCATGACCGACGTGAAGGGCGGCGACTACATCGGGCCGCGCGGGTGGTTCGAGCTGCGCGGTCATCCCGGCCGCGTGCATCCGCACCTGCGTGCCCGCGACGAGAAGCTGGCCGCGGATCTGTGGGCGCGGTCGGAAGAACTCACGGGCGTGCGGTTCTAGGTTCTCGGGGGTCTACTTGTTTTGGACGATGCCCGGTCCCCCCGGGCGAGCCACCATCCTCCCCATAACAAGTGGTCGGAGGAGAACCAGATGAATCGCAGCGGATTTGTGGCGTTCGGCGCTTTTGTCCTCGGCCTCCTGGCCGGTGCGCCGGCGCTGGCCAAGGTATCGCCCGAGAAAGCCAAGGAGCTCGACGGTCCGAAGTACACCTGCTACGGCGCGGAGAAGGCCGGCACGCAGAGCGGCGTCGCCGAATACACCGGCAAGTGGCTCGGCACCTGGCCGGGCCAGACCAAGGATCACGGCTTCGAGCCCGGCCCCTACAAGGACGAGAAGCCGCTGTTCACCATCACGTCGAAGAACATGCAGCAGTACGCCGACAAGCTCACCGAAGGGCAGAAGGCGCTGCTCACGAAGTATCCGAACGACTATCGGATGAACGTCTATCCGTCGCATCGCGATTTCCGCAACGCCGATTGGGTGTGCGGCGTGGTGAAGAAGAACGCGGTCGAATCGGAAGTCGTGCACGACGGTCTCGGCATCACCGGCACCACCGGCGGCATCCCGTTCCCGTTCCCGCAGAGCGGTCTCGAGGCGATCTGGAACGCGATCAACCCGCATCGCGCGTGGACGGAGTCCTGCGTGTGCGACATCGCCGACGTTTATCAGGGCGGCGCGATCGCGTGGGGCCGCAACCGCTTCCGCACGATGAACCTCGGCAACAACCCCAAGCCGGACAAGCGCGCGTCGTACACCGACAAGATCAACTCGTACTTCTTCACCTCGTACCTGCTGCCCGAGCGCGACAAGGGCTTCACCGCCGTCGGCTTCCAGCCGAACGACTTTCAGGGCGCGTGGACGCAGTCCTGGCAGTACCAGCCCGGCATCCGTCGCGTGCGCGAAGCGCCCGAAGTCGGCTTCGACTATCCGGTGCCGCCGGCGGGTTTGCGCACGGTCGACGACGACTACGTGTTCAACGGCTCGCCCGAGCGCTACACGTGGAAGCTCGTCGGCAAGAAAGAGATCTACGTCCCGTACAACAATTTCCGGATGAACGACACGTCGGTGAAGTACGCCGACCTGATCAAGCCGCACACGCCGAACCCCGACTACGTGCGCTACGAGCTGCACCGCGTCTGGGTGCTCGAAGCCAACCTCAAGGCCGGCGTCCGTCACATCTACAAGAAGCGCACGATCTACGCCGACGAGGATGGCTGGCTCGCGGTGTGGGCCGACAACTACGACAACCGCGATCAGCTCTGGCGCGTCGCGTTCGTCGCGTATTTCTATTCGCAGGAGTCGAAGGCCTATCACCGCGGCGCGTCGGTCTATCACGACCTGACGTCGCAGGCGTACGAGGCCGGCTACCTGACCAACGAAGCGGGCGACAACTGGTGGCGCATCAATCAGCCGATGTCGCCGGCGCAGTTCAGCCCGGAAGCCGCGGCGCGCGCGGGACATTGAGGGAGATCAGCACATGAAGATCCGATTCGTCGTCGCAGCCGCAACGCTGACGCTCGCGTCGGCCGTCGACGCCAAGGTCACCGCCGACAAGGCCAAGGAGCTCGACGGTCCGAAGTACACGTGCATGGGTGCGGAGAAGGCCGGATCGCAGAGTGGTGTGGCCGAATACACCGGCAAGTTCCAGGGCACGTGGCCCGGCATCAAGAACGAGCACGGCTGGGATGCGGGCCCGTACGCCACGGAGAAGGCGAAGTTCACGATCGACTCGAAGAACATGGCGCAGTACGCCGACAAGCTCACCGAAGGCGAGAAGGCGCTGCTCCAGAAGTATCCGAACAACTACAAGATGAACGTGTACGACAGCCACCGCGATTTCAAGAACGCGGACTGGGTGTGCGACACGGTGAAGAAGAACGCGGTGACCTCCGAGGTGATCCATGACGGACTCGGCATCACCGGCATCAGCGGCGCGATCCCGTTCCCGTTCCCGACCAGCGGGCTCGAAGCGATCTGGAACGTGATCAATCCGAATCGCACCTCGACCGAAGACGCGGTGGTCGACATCGCCGACGTCTACGGCAACGGCTCGATCGCGTGGGGCAAGCAGCACTTCATGACCTACAACCCGGGCAACGACCCGAAGAAGCGCGGCTCGTACCAGGACAAGTACAACGCGTTCTTCTACACGTCGTATCTGTTGCCCGAGCGCGACAAGGGCTTCACCGCGGTCGGCTTCCAGCCGAACGACTTCACCAAGGACTCGACGTCGTCGTGGCAGTACCAGCCGGGCCTGCGCCGCGTGCGCCAGGCGCCGGAAGTCGGCTTCGACTATCCGGTGCCGCCGGCGGGCCTGCGCACGGTCGACGACGACTACGTGTTCAACGGCTCGCCCGAGCGCTACACGTGGAAGCTGATCGGCAAGAAAGAGGTCTACATCCCGTACCACAACTTCCAGACCAACAGCCCGCAGGTGAAGTACGCCGACCTGATCAAGCCGGGCTCGATCAATCCGGACTACGTGCGCTACGAGCTGCATCGCGTGTGGGTGATCGAAGGCACGCTCAAGCCCGGCGTTCGCCACGTCTACGCGAAGCGGATGCTCTACGCCGACGAAGACACCTGGATCGCGATGTGGGCCGACAACTACGACTCGCGCCAGCAGCTGTGGCGCACGGCGTTCGTCGCGTATTTCTACTCGCCCGAGTCGAAGTCGTTCCATCGCGGCGCGTCGGTCTATCACGACCTGCAGGCCGGCGCGTACGAGGCCGGCTATCTCACCAACGAGAGCAACGCGTGGTGGAAGCTCAACAAGCCGATGACGGCGCAGATGTTCAGCGCCGAAGCGGCCGCCAGAGGTGGACACTGAAGTGAAAACCGCGTTCATCACCGGCGCCAACGTCGGACAGGCCAACCTTCTCTCCAAGGCGCTCGTGGTGCGCGGCTGGCGCGTGTTCGCCGGCGTGCTGCCGGGCGCGCCGACCGATCTCAAGACCGAAGGCAATCTCGTCGTCGTCGATCAGGACGTGTCGAAGACCGAGTCGGTGAAGCAGAGCGCGGAAGTGGTCACCCGCGCGCTCGACGGCGGCGGCCTCGATCTGCTGATGAACGTCGCCGGGGTCGCCAACGTCGCGGTCGGTGTGATCGAAGGCGTCGATCTCGCGCAGGCAGAGCGGCTGTTCCAGATCAACCTGTTCGGCCAGATGCGCGTCATCCAGAATTTCCTGCCGCTGATCCGCAAGAACGCGCCGGGCTCACGCATCGCGAATTACTCCTCGGGCGCGATCATCGCCAATCCGGTCGGCGCCGGCGTCTACAACATGACCAAGCACGCGATCCACGGCATGACGCTGACGCTGCGCCACGAGCTCGCGCCGCTCGGCATCCAGGTCTGCTCGATCATCCCGGGCGGCGTGCTCACCGGCATGTCGGCCAATTCGCACGAGAACACGAAGAAGAGCTGGGGCGCGCAGTCGGAGACGATGCGCCAGGTCTACGCGCCGCTCGAGAACGTGATGTGCAAGGTGCTGCCCGACATGCTGGAGAAGACGGGCTCGTCACCGGAGCAGGCGCTGGCAGGCACGCTCGAGATCCTCGACAAGAAGACGTGGGCGCCGATGGAGCTGCTCGGCAAGGACGTGAAGCCGATGGGCCTGATGCGCCGCATCTTCTCCGACGGCCAGCTCGAATCGATGATGCGGATGACGTTCAAGATCCCGAAGTACAAGGCAGGGAAGCAGGAGGTTCGCGCATGAACGCCGTTCTCAAGGAGAATCCGAGCACGATCGCCGCGCTCTACGGCCGCCTCGCCATCCGCGCGCAGTCGCTCGTCGACACCACCGCCGAGCAGCGCGTCGAGAAGATCCGCAAGCTGCACAAGGCGATCATGGACGCGCGTCCTGCGATCCTCGAGGCCGGCAAGAAGGAATTGCGCCTGGTCGATCTCGACATCGACGCGCAGCTCCTGATGGTGAAGTCCGAGGTCGACTTCATCGTGAAGAATCTCGCGAGCTGGATGGCGCCGCAGCCCGTCGACGGCACGCTGATGTCGCTCGGCAAGAAGTGCTACGTGCACTACGAGCCCAAAGGCGTGGTGCTGCACGTGTCGACCTGGAATGCGCCGATCGCCGAGGCGTTCATTCCGGCGCTCGGTGCGATCGCCGCGGGCTGCACGTTCTGCCTGAAGCCGTCCGAGCTCGCGCCGCTGTCGGCGCAGGTGCTCGCGGACCTCGTGGGCAGCGTGTTCTCCGACGACGAGTTCGCCGTGGTCAACGGCGGTGCCGACGTCGCGCAGGAGCTGCTGCGTCAGCCGTTCAATCACATCTTCTACATCGGCGGTCACGCGGTCGGCCGCATCATCATGAAAGCGGCGGCGGAGCACTTCGCCACGGTCACGCTCGAGATGGGCGGCAAGAATCCCACGATCGTCGACGCGAGCGCCGACGTCGACGACGCCGCGAAGAAAACCGCGTGGGGACGCGTGTGCAATGCCGGACAAGTCTGCCTCGCGCCCGACTACGCGCTCGTGCACGAATCCGTGATGCGCCCGTTCATCGATGCGCTCGGCAAGCACATGACGAAGATGTACGGCGGCGACGGCAAGGGCTATCGCCACTCCGAATACCTGCCGCGCATCGTCAACGCGCGTCACTTCGCGCGCATCAAGGCGCTGCTCGACGACGCCATCGCCAAGGGCGCGAAGGTCGAGCACGGCGGCGAGACCGACGAGAAGGATTTGTTCATCGCGCCGACGATCCTGTCGGGCATCAAGCCCGAGATGCGGATCATGCAGGAAGAGATCTTCGGCCCGATCATCTGCGTGCTGCCGTTCGCCAGGCGCGAGGACGTCGTGCGCGAGATCCGTCAGCGCCCGAAGCCGCTCGGCTCCTACATCTTCGCGAAGGATCGCAGCGCGATCGACTGGTTCCTGAAGCACACGTCGTCGGGATCGACGTCGATCAACCACAACGTGATCCAGGCCGGCATCAATCCGATGCTGCCGTTCGGCGGCGCGAACGCGAGCGGCATGGGCCGGCTCGGCGGCCGTTACACGTTCCTCGAATGCTCCAACGCGCGCGCGGTCGTCGAGGACGGCGCGATGCCCGGCGTCGACGGCGACATGATGTTCCCGCCGTACTCGAAGAAGTACGCGCAGAACATCGAGTTCATGCTGAACAAGGGTCTCAGCCTGCCGGGCTGGCTGCTGAAGGCGATCAACAAGCTGAGAAAGCCGCTCGACGTGCGCTGAACTAAGCGCATCCCGTTCCGGTCGCACTGCATATGGCGACCGGCGGCAGATGCGACTTTGCGATTCTCGGCCTCGGTCGCATGGGCGCGAACCTCATGCGGCAGGCGGTCGACAAGGGCTATCGCGTCGCGGGCTACACCAAGGGCGCACCACCTGAATCGCCCGGATCGCGCTTCACGCTCCTGGCTGACCTGTCTCGATTGCGCGACGCGCTGAAGCCGCCACGCAAGGTTTTCCTCTACGTTCCCGCCGGCGTCGCCGTCGACGAGCTCATCAGGGCGCTCGCGAAGATCCTCGAGCGCGGCGACATCATCCTCGACGGCGGCAATTCGTATTGGGGCGATTCGGTCCGGCGCGCTCGAAAGCTCGAGCCACTCGGTATTCATGTCCTCGACCTCGGCACCTCCGGCGGCGTCGACGGCGCGCGCAACGGCGCCTGCTTCATGATCGGCGGCCCGCGCGACGCCGTCGCGCAAGTCGAGCCGATCCTGAAGAAGCTCGCGACGCGCGGCGGCTATGTGCACGCGGGCCCGAGTGGATCTGGACACTTCACCAAGCTCGTCCATAACGGCATCGAGTTCGGCATGCTGCAGGCGATCGGCGAGGGCGTCGATCTGCTCGAGCATTTCCCCGCTGATCTGCCGATTGCCGACGTGCTCGCGTGCTGGCGCCACGGCTCGGTGATCCGCTCCTGGCTCATCGATCTGATGGAGGAGCGCTATCGCGAAGACGGCATGAAGGCGGTTCCGGGCGTGATCGAGGACACCGGCGAAGTGAACTGGCTCGTCGCCGATGCCATGGAGCTCGAAGTCGCCACGCCCGCGATTGCGCTGTCGGTCACGCAGCTGATCGCGTCGCGCGACACCTCAAAGAATTGGGCGAAGGCGATCGCGATGATGCGTCACGGCTTCGGCGGCCATCCGTACGGCCGCTCGAAATACCTGCAGCGCGAGCGCCGCACCAGCCGCATCGGCGGCTTCGTCGCGCCGGAGAAACCCTGATGCGAGGCACGATCGGCCATCGGCGCTGGGCGATCGCCGAGGGGTACATCCCGCCGGGCTCCACCGGCACGACGCGCGAGCTCGAGAGTCACGAGACGGTCTGCATCCTCAACGCCGGCAGGAAGGACGCCCAGGTGAGCATCACCGTGTTCTTCGCCGATCGCGATCCGGTCGGGCCGTACGTCGTGCAGGTTCCCGCGCGGCGAACGCGTCACGTCCGCTTCAACGATCTCAGCGATCCCGCGCCGATCCCGCGCGGCACCGACTTCGCGAGCATCATCGAAGCCGACGTGCCGATCGTCGTCCAGCACACGCGTCTGGACTCGCGACAGCCGGCGCTGGCGCTCATGTCCACGATCGCGTTCGGCGACGCGAGCCACTGACGTGCGCGCGATCACGGTGGTTCCCGGCAAGGCCGGCTCCGCGCGGCTCGACGACATCGGTGAGCCGGATCGCAGCGAGGGCGCCGTGCTGGCGCAGATGCTCGCGATGGGCGTGTGCGGGACCGACGCCGAGATCTTGCGCGGCGAGTATGGCTGGGCGCCGGCAGGCAATGACCGTCTCGTGCTCGGGCACGAGTCGCTGGCCCGCGTGATCGAAGCGCCCGCGGATTGCGGGCTCAAGGCCGGCGATCACGTCGTCGGCATCGTGCGCAGGCCCGATCCGGAGCCGTGCCCGAGCTGCGCGGTCGGCGAGTGGGACATGTGCCGCAACGGGCTTTACACCGAGCGCGGCATCAAGCAGCGCAACGGCTATGGCGCGGAGCGTGTGCGCCTCGAGACCGATTTCGCCGTGCCCGTCGATCGCGCGCTCGGCATCTGCGGCGTGCTGCTCGAGCCCGCGAGCGTCGTCGCCAAGGCGTGGGATCAGGTCGAGCGCGTCGGCGCGCGCAGCAAGGCGTGGGCGCCGAACTCCGCGCTGATCACGGGCGCGGGACCGGTCGGCTTGCTCGCGGCGCTGCTCGGCGTTCAGCGCGGACTCGACGTGCACGTCTACGATCGCGTGGAGACAGGATTGAAGCCGCAGCTCGTGCGCGAGCTCGGCGCGACCTACCACGCGCCGACGCTCGATTCGCTCGGAGATCTCCATCCGGACATCGTCATCGAATGCACGGGCGCGACGCCGGTCGTCGTCGATTCGCTTGCGCGTACCGCCGCGATGGGCATCGTCTGTCTCGCCGGGGTCTCCTCGGGCGGTCACAAGCTGCCGCTCGACGTCGGCAGCCTCAATCGCGAGATGGTGCTGGAGAACGACGTCGTCTTCGGCACCGTGAACGCGAACCGGCATCACTACGAGCTCGGCGCCGAAGCGCTGGCGCGTGCGGATCGCGCATGGCTCGAAAAGCTGATCACACGTCGCGTGCCGCTATCGAAGTGGCAGGACGCGTTCCAGCGTCGCGACGACGACGTCAAAGTCGTTCTGGAATTTGCCTCCGCATAGCCGCATGCGCATCGAGGACTACGGCCTCATCGGCGACTGCGAGACCTCGGCGCTGGTCGGCCGCAACGGCTCGATCGACTGGCTGTGCTGGCCGCGTTTCGATTCCGGCGCGTGCTTTGCGGCGCTCCTCGGCGACGCCTCGCACGGGCGTTGGCAGATCGCGCCGACCGACCCGGGCGCGAAGATCACGCGGAAATACCGCGACGGCACGCTGATCCTCGAAACGCAATTCGAAACGCAGGAAGGCGCCGTCACGCTGATCGACTTCATGCCGCTGCGCGGAACGACGTCGGATCTGGTGCGCATGGTGCGCGGCGAGAAGGGCAGCGTCGAGCTGCGCATGGAGCTCGTGCTGCGCTTCGACTACGGCGTGATCGTGCCGTGGGTGAGCCGCATCGAGGACGGCGCGCTGCGCGCGGTCGCCGGCCCCGACATGACCGTGCTGCGTACGCCGGTCGCGGTGCGCGGCGAGGACCTGAAGACAGTCGCGAAATTCCGCGTCGAGAAAGGCGAGACGGTTCCGTTCGTGCTGAGCTACGGGCCGTCGCATCTCCCGCCGCCGACAGCGCTCAATCCGCGCAAGGCGCTCGCCGAGACCGAAAAGTACTGGCGCGACTGGAATGCGCAGTGCACTGCGACCGGACCATGGTGCGAAGCGGTGAAGCGCTCGCTGATCACGCTCAAGGCGCTGACCTATCGACCCACCGGCGGCATCGTCGCCGCGGCGACGACGTCGCTGCCGGAGCAGCTCGGCGGCTCGCGCAACTGGGACTATCGGTTCTGCTGGGTGCGCGACGCAACGCTGACGTTGCTCGCGCTGATGAACGGCGGCTACTTCGATGAAGCACAGGCATGGCGCGACTGGCTGATGCGCGCGGTCGCCGGCAGCGCGAAGCAGATGCAGATCATGTACGGCATCGGCGGCGAGCGGCGGCTCGACGAATGGGAAGTGCCGTGGCTGCCGGGCTTCGGCAATGCGAAGCCGGTCCGCATCGGCAACGCTGCGCACGAGCAGTTGCAGCTCGACGTCTACGGCGAGCTGATGGACGCGCTGCATCACGCGCGCCGCGGCGGTCTCTCCGGAAGCGAGTCCGCGTGGGCGCTGCAGCGCTCGCTGGTCGCGCATCTCGAGAAGATCTGGGAAGAGCCCGACGAAGGCATCTGGGAAGTGCGCGGCCCGCGGCAGCACTTCACCTATTCGAAAGTGATGGCATGGGTCGCGTTCGATCGCGCGGTGAAGGCGGTCGAGTCCTTCGGCCTGGAAGGGCCGCTCGATCGCTGGCGCCACACGCGCGATCGCATCCACGCGCAGGTCTGCGAGAACGGAGTCGATCCGCAGCGCGGCTGCTTCATGCAGGCGTACGGCAGCCGCAATCTCGACGCGAGCCTGCTGCTCCTGCCGCAGCTCGGCTTCATCGATTGCCACGATCCACGCTTCGAGGCGACTGTCGCGGCGATCGAGGAGCATCTGATCCGCGACGGCTTCGTCCTTCGCTACGACACCGGCGCCTCCGACGACGGCCTGCCGCCGGGCGAGGGCGCGTTCCTCGCGTGCAGCTTCTGGCTCGCCGACGCCTACGTGATGCTCGGCCGCAAGGCCGACGCGGAGAAGCTGTTCAAGCGCCTGCTCGCGATCCGTAACGATCTCGGCTTGCTCGCCGAGGAATACGATCCGCGAGCGCAGCAGCTCGTCGGCAATTTCCCGCAGGCGTTCTCGCACATCGCGCTGATCAACACGGCACTCAACCTGTCGCGCGCGTCGAAGCCGGCCGACCAGCGGGCAGAGCAGGGCGAGCCGGTCACCCCTTGAAAATTCCGGGGTCCGGCCCTATTCGGGAAACCGGCCCTGGGGAGGGTCCTCAGGGCGTCAACCATCCTTGAGGAGGACTTTATGTGGACTGAGTTACTGGCTGAATCCACCCGCCTCTTCGACGAGTTCGACTGGCTGAGCCGTGAGATGGACCGGCTCTTCGAGCCGGTGGGCAGTCCCGGCCTGCGGTCGCAACTCGGTGGCGGGTATCCAACGGTCAACGTGGTGACGGACGAAGACGCGTTCCACGTCCTGGTGTTCGCGCCCGGCATCGCCGCCGACCAGCTCGACGTCTCCGTGCACGGCCGCAATCTGGTGATCAGCGGCAAGCGCGAAGCACCGTCGACGGGCGACGACAAGCAGATCTGGATCAACGAGCGCTTCGCCGGCGAGTTCAAGCGCGCGCTGACGCTGCCGGACGATCTCGATCCGCAGCGCGTCGAGGCGCAGAGCCGCGACGGCGTGCTCTGGATCCGAGTCGGGCGAAGTGAAGCCGCGAAGCCGCGCAAGATCGCGGTGCATTGAGGAGGTGACTGACATGGCCAAGACCAACGTTGAAACCACCGTCAAGACCAGCAAAGGCATCGTTCCTCAGGAAGTGAGCCAGCTGCCGTCGCAGAACGAGACGATGCGGGAAATCCATCTGCAGCCCGCCGTCGACATCGTCGAGGACGCCAAGGGCATCACGCTCTACGCGGACCTGCCGGGCGTCAATCGCGATGGGCTCAATCTGCGCGTCGAAGGCGAGAGCCTCGTGATCGAAGGCACCAGCAAGCTCGAGCTTCCGAAGGGCGCGAAGCCCGTCTACGCGGAGCAGCGAGCGCTGTCGTTTCGCCGGCGCTTTACGCTCTCGACCGACCTGGATGCGGAGAAGATCGAGGCCAAGCTTGCCAATGGCGTGCTGATGCTTCGGATCCCCAAGACCCAGGCCGCGCAGCCGAGGCAGATCGAAGTCAAGGTTGGCTGACCTTGAAGCGGTGGCCGGCGCCGCGTCGTGATCCGGCGCGGCGCCGGTTTGCTCAGGCGTCCGGAATCTCCGGCTCGACCAGCGTCGCGAGCTGGGCCAGCGACTCCTGCCAGCCGAGGTAACACATCTCCGGCGGAATCGCGTCCGGGATGTTCTCCTGCACGGCCGTGATCTCGGTGCCGCAGATCACCTTCTTCAGCGTGATCGTCGTGATCATCTCGCCCGGCATGTTCGGGTCGTCGAACTTGTCCGAATAGCGCAGCTTCTCGTTCGCCACGAGCTCCAGATACTTCCCGCCGAACGAATGACTGTTCTGCGTCGTGAAATTCGTGAACGACATGCGGAACGTGCCGCCGACCTTCACGTTCTGCTCGTGCACCGTGCACGTGAAGCCATACGGCGGGATCCACTTCGCGATCGCCGGCGTGGTGAACGCGCGATACACCTTCTCCGGCGTGGTCTTGAGGACGCGGTGCAGCTTGATCGTGCTACCCATGACTAGTCTCCTGTTCGATGGCGGTTGAGGGTCGGCCTTTAGACCGACTTGTCATTGAGTAGTCGAATGGGTGGGGTGGATTTCGACAGCCGCTACGATCGTGCTGCCCAACGATCCTCACTGTCGCTTGATCCCGAACACGGGACCAAGAGTGGTTGGATAGGCCGCGCGGTCGCCCACAGCGAAATTCACGAACCTGAAGCGGTAGGTACCGGAGGACACCCTCTTTTCAAGAGTGAATTCATCTTTCCAGTAGTGCCACTGAATGTCGCGCGACTCGCCAGGCTGCAACTCCAGTACCCAGATTGCCTTGTTGTAGGTCGGCAGGGCCGCCCACGTCGAGTCCGGTTGCAGTTGCTCGATGTCCACGCGCACTCTCAACGGTACTTTTGAGGTGTTGGTCAGCGCGGCGCGAACTGGGTTGTTGTCAGCATAGGCCACTTGCGCATGCAGCCAATCATCCTCTCCAGCCGCTACGACAGCGAACATCGAGGTGAGCAACATCAATAGGGTACGAATCATGGTGAGGCCTAACTCGAAATCGTCGACAGCATCGATGCCTAATCCCTAAACCTCTTCCCCAAATCCCCATACGCGTCGATCCTGCGATCTCTCAAGAACGGCCACCACCGCCTCACGTTTTCGCTCCGCGTGAGATCCACATCCGCGACGAGCACCTGTTCTGCATCAGCAGCGCGCGCGATGAACTCGCCCTGCGGACCCGCGATGAAGCTCGTGCCCCAGAACTGTGAGCCTTTGGTTTGTCCGCAGGGATCGGGCTCGAAGCCGATGCGATTGGCGACGACGACGGGCAAGCCGTTCGCGACGGCGTGCGCGCGCTGGATCGTGACCCACGCGTCGCGCTGACGTTCCTGCTCATCCTTCGCGTCGTCGGGATTCCAGCCGATCGCGGTCGGGTAGAGCAGCAGGTCGGCGCCGGCGAGCGTCATCAGGCGCGCGCCTTCGGGATACCACTGGTCCCAGCACACGAGCACGCCGAGCTTGCCGACGCTGGTCTGGATCGGCGTGAAACCGAGATCGCCGGGCGTGAAGTAGAACTTCTCGTAGTAGCCGGGATCGTCGGGAATGTGCATCTTGCGGTACTTGCCGGCGAGGGTGCCGTCGCGCTCGAGCACCACCGCGGTGTTGTGATAGATGCCGGCGGCGCGGCGCTCGAACAGCGAGCCGACGATGACGACGCCGAGCTCCTTCGCGAGCTTGCCGAGCCGCTCGGTCGACGGTCCGGGAATCGGCTCGGCGAGCGAGAACAGCTCGGTCGATTCGTGCTGGCAGAAGTAAACGCTCGCGTGCAGCTCTTGCAGCAGTACGAGGCGCGCGCCGTCGGCTGCAGCCTTGCGGATGCCGGCTTCGGACTTCTTCAGGTTCTCTTCGCGATCGGGGCCGCAGCTCTGCTGCACCAGGCCGACGCGCAGGATTTTGCTGGTCATCGCCGCCTCTGCTAATGGGGCGGCGATTGTATCGCGCGGGGTGTCGCTACTTCGAGGGCAGCGCCTCTTGCGCCGGCGGCGCTTCCGGCCGTGCGGCCTGCGTTTCCGCGAGCTCGGCCACGAGCTCGACGATCTTGGTGCGCAGCGCTTCGCGATCGAGGCCGGTCAGTTTCCCGGCCGCGCCGAGCACGCGCAGCATGAGAGCGAGCGACACGCGCAGCGCGAGCGAGGCAGGGATCTCCGACAGCACGAGGCGGCTGACGTCGAGTCCGCCGAGGCGGCCCGGCGTCAGTTGCCGGAGTTCTTCAGGCTTGCGCAGCTTGTTGCGACGCCGCTCGCGCAGCGATTTTGGATCGAATGAGGCCATGCCCCGCCATTGTGCTTCGCGCGCGCGCAAGACCTTGTAGAGAAAACCTACCCGTCGTCGTGCGAAATGTGCTCGAAATCAAGTGTCGGGGGTGAACAGCTTGAAGAAGCCGATCAGCGCGAGCTTGTTGCCTTTGACCACCTCGAAATCGGTCGCGAGCGAGATCGCCGGCGCGCGCAGCTGCGCGAGCATCTCCTTGAACGCCTGCGACGGCACCTTTACCTGCAGTTCGAGATTGTCGAGCAGCACCGGTTGGATTTCAGTCACGCCGTGGCGGATCCACAGCGTGTAGTTCTCGCCGGTATCGGTGAACGTGAAGCCGACTTTCTCGTCGAGATCGAGGGTGTCCTCGGCGTGCAGGTTGACGGCGAGCGCGTCGAAGAACGGTCCGACCGGCATGTCGTGGATCATCCCGGGCTCGGGCTGCGCGAAACGTCCGGGCAGCTTCAGTCCGTCGTGCAATTCGTGCGCGGTCGTCAGGTAGTAGTGCCGCGCGTTCGGATTGCTCGCGACCGAGCCGAGCGCCATCAGCGCGGCGTAGCGCGCTTGCCTGGCTTTCTCGTTGTTCGGATCGACGCGCAGCAGTCGATCGCTCATCTGCAGCACCCACTGATGCTCGCCGTTCTTCTCGGCGTCCTCGATCTTCTGCGCGAGCGCGGTCGCGCCGCCGGCGAGATCGACGAACTTCCTCGCCTCGTCGTCGGGCGCGAGCGGATCGAGCGTCGTCACATTGCCGTCGAACCAGCCGAGGTTGCCGCTGAACACGCTGCGCGCCGACCAGCGCGCAGTGCCGTAGAACTCCTGGAGGAAGGGATGCTTCGCCAGATGATCCGGCAGTCGCAGCGTCGCGACGATCTCGTCCGGCGTCTTGCCCTGATTGATCATGCGCACCGTCTGCTCGTAGACGTAGCGGATCGCGTCGCGATACGCGGTGAGCGTGTCGTAGATGTTTTGCTCGCCTTCGAGTGGGCGCGTGTGGCTCGGCACCAGGAACGCGGGCTTGAGCGCGCGCGCCTTGTCGAGGCTCGCGGCCCAGCCCTTGAGATCGCGATAGGTCGTGCCGCGGATCGTGTAGAGATTCGGGAACGCCTTGTAGATGTCGTCGCCGACCAGCAGCGCGCGCTTCTCGGGCAGCCACACGAACAGCGTGTCGTCGGTCTCGCCCGGCGCGTGGATCAGCTTGAAGTGCACGCCGCCGATGGTGTCTTCCATCTCTTCGCCGAACGAGACGTTCGGGCGCAGCAGATGGATGCGCGTGTCGTCCTTGAAGCCGATGTACGGCCCGAGCCCGACGTTGACCATCTCGTCGGCCGTGAGCTTGCTGCCGTACATCCGCATCGCGCGGCGCGTGAGGATCGTCTGGAACTCGGTGGCGAGCTTGTCGGCGGTCTTGATCACGCCTTCCTGCGCGATGACCTTGAGGTCGGCGGGCGCGCCTTCCGCGAAGACCGACGCGCCGCCGGTGTGATCGGGATGGCTGTGCGTGTAGATGATCGCGCGCACCGGCTTCTGGGTGATCTTGCGGAACTCGGCGAGCACCGCGCGCGCGTCGTCGGTGCTGATCGTCGTGTCGACGATGACGACGCCGTCGGTGCCCTCGAGCAGGATCGAGTTCGCCGCGGAATAGCCCACGGCGGAATAGACGCCGTCGGTGACCTTGATGACCTGCTTCTTGAACTCGTCGCTGTGCGCGGCGAGGTCGGCGGGCGTGTGCGTCGGTGCGGCGGCTTGCTCCGGCGCTTTGGATTTCGAGCAGGCAGCGACGAGCAGCACGACGACGAGCAGTGCGATCCGCATGAGAACTCCCCCGGTCTTATTTGAGGACGAGCTTCGCGACCTTCGCCGGATCGAAGTCCGAGGGATCGAACTCGCGCACGACCGTCTCCGGATCCTCGTTGTTCAGCGCGGCCGCCAGATAGCGCTCGCTGGTCAGATCGTAAACCGTTTCCAGCACGGGCAGCGGGAACGGCTGGTCGTACGCCTCGATCGTGTGCGCTTCCTGCCAGCGCCACAGGTTGCCGCGACGGTCGTAGAGATCGGCCAGCGCGATCTGCCAGCTGTCCTCGTCGAGATAGAACACGCGCCGCGCGTAGATGTGGCTGAGGTTGTGCTTGAGCGTCGCCTCGACCACCCACACGCGATGCAGCTCGTAGCGCGTCAGATCGGGATTGACGTGCGCGCGGTGCACGATGTCGCGCAGCTTGTATTGATCGCTGTGCAGCCGATA
>DASRHK010000006.1:0-23198 GCA_035650495.1 Nevskiaceae bacterium
GAACTGGTTGCCGTCGGTGCCTTCGTACGGATTGTCGTACTGCACGGTCGGCGCGCGGCGCAGGCGCTTGATGCCCGGCTCGTAGATCCAGGCGGCGCGGCCTTCGGTGCCGGTGCCCATGCGCTCGTGCACGAGGATGAAGGTGCCGGCGAGCCGCGGCGGCGACAGCGTCTGCGACAGATAGCGCAGATACGGTCCGGCGCCCTTGACCATCGGCGCGGGGTTGAGGTTGTTCGCGTAGAGGAACTGCACTTCCTCGAGGATCTTGGTCTGCTGGAAGCTGCCGCTCGGCTGCACGATGAGCTGGTTGTTGTAGCGGCGCACCGCGTTGCCGCGCCATTTCAGCTTGTGGTTCCACAGGATCTCGGCGCCGCTCTTGGGGAACGGGAAGGGGAAGCCTTGCTTGCAGCCGTCGAGCTCGTCGGTGCCGATCAGCGTGCAGCTCTTGGCGTTCGCGCGCGTCGCGTCGTTGATGAAGATCGGGAACCGCACCGAGCGATGCGTGCGGTAGACGTTCATCTTGTAGGTGTCGAAGCGCTTCAACAGCTCCTTGTGGCCATCGGTGAGCTTGTCTGCGTACTGCGCGAAGTTCTCCCGGGTGATGGTGAACAGCGGCTTCTCGGAGTCGTAGACGTCGTTCGACGGATACATGCCTTTCTGCGGGCCGCCGCCGGGATCGCCGCCGGTCCATTCGGGGATGGTGCCGTCCTTGTTGCCGGCGCGCTCGGCGCCGATCGGCGTGAACTCCTGCGCGTGGGCGAGCGACGCGCAGCCGATTGCGAGAATGAAGCCGTAGATGCGCCGCTGAGCGGCGTTCGAGATGTTCATGACCAGCCCCCCGTGAAACTGTTTTTATTGTGCCGCTTTTCGACTTCGCTTGCGCCGCGGATTGGCGACCGGCTGGCCCAGTCCCACGGCCGCTTCGAGCTCCGCGACGGCCTCGCCCGTGTAGACGGCGAGACGCTGCAGATGCGGGATCGCATCGCGACATCCCAGGAAGCCGACGGCGACGCGATCGCGATAGCCGACCAGCGTGATGTTGAGCGCGTAGCCGTCGAACAGGAAGGACACCGGATACATCGCTTCGAGCTCGGCGCCCATCAGATAGAGCGGGTCCTTCGACAGCACCACGTTCGACGCGACGAAGTTGAAGAACGGCGGCAGCTTCGGCAGCACGCCGAGCATCTGGCCGATGATCAATGGCGACAGCCCGAGCAAAGCGAATTGCGAGCGCGACGCGTCGGGCATCTCCATCACTTCCTGCTTGCTGCGCGTGGTGACGCGATTGATCAGCTCGATGCGCTCGCGCCCGTCGGCGAGCTCCGTCCCGACCGGCACGACGAATCCCGCGACGGCATTGCCGGGCTTGCCGTCCGGCCGCGGCAGCCCGACCGGCACCGACGCGAGCAAGGATTTCTCCGGCAGCGCGTCGTGCTCGGTGAGATAGCGGCGGATCGCGCCGCCGCACAGCGCGAGCAGCGTGTCGTTCACGCTGACGTTCATCTTCTCGGCGATCGCCTTGATGCGGTTGAGGTCGAGGATCTGCGTGCCGAGGCGTCGCTGCTGCGACACCGGCACGTTGAACAGCGACCGCGGCGTCGACAGCGCCATCTTGGTCGAGCTGTCCTCGCCCTTGCTCATCTTCACCAGCGTCTTGACCAGCTCTTTCACGCCGCGCGCCTGCTCGGCAGCGGCTTTTGCCGGCTTCTTCAAGCGACCGAACAGCGAAGGCTTCTCGGTGGCATCGTCCCTCGGCTTCTGCGCGACGACCCAAGGGCCGGAGATGCGCTTGTCGCTGGGATCGCGCGACAGCCACTTCTGCACCATCTTCATCGCGCCCATGCCGTCGATCGCGCAGTGATGCGCCTTGAAGTACAGCGCGAAGCGATTGTTCTCCAGGCCCTCGATGAGATGGCATTCCCACAGCGGCCGCGAGCGGTCCAGCGGATGCGAATGCATGCGCGCGATGAGCACGCCGAGCTCGCGCTCGCCGCCGGGATAGGGCAGCGCCGAGTGGCGCGTGTGGTATTCCATGTCGACTTCGGTCTCTTCCCACGCCGGCGCGATGCGCGCCAGGTTGCCGCGCGCCAGCCGGAAGCCGAACGGCTCGGGCAGGAATGGCTTCTCGCGCATCTGCAGCAGCAGCGAGCGCACGAAATCCTTCGGGGCGCCGTCGGGGAGGCGGAACGTCATCAGCGCGCCGACGTGCATCGGCGTGCGCTTGGTCTCCATGCGCAGGAACGCGGCGTCGATCGGGCTGAGATACTTTTTCATGGCGCCGTCCTTCGGGCTAATCAGTTCGGGTGAGGCTCTTGGCGGCCTGCAACCCTACGGTACGCCAGAGTAATTCAAAAAACGCAGCGCTGGAGAGGAGAGGCTCAATGATTCGGTTCCGACACGGCTTGGCTGCCGTCGCCGCCGGCTTCTGCGCCAGCGCGTCCGCGCACAACTTCGATCTGCCGCTCGGCTTCGAGGGCGAGTGGAAGCTCACCGGCAATTACGCGGTCGCGGTGCGCACGAAGAATCCGTCGCCCGACCTCATCGACGGCGAGGTCGATCCGCTCAACGTCGATCTCTCCGCCGAGGCCGTGCAGAACGGCCAGGCGTTCGGCCACACCGGCCTGCCGACGACGATGAACTTCGACGACGGCGACCGCAACTTCCGCAAGTGGAGCCTCGTCCACAACCGGCTGTCGCTGTTCGGCGAGTTCCAGCTGCGCAGCGAGCACATCGGTGGCGTCGTCAGCGGCGACGCCTTTTACGACCAGGCCTATCACCGGACCAATCGCAACGATTCGCCGGAGACGATCAACAAGCTCGAAGGCCCGAACAACGAGTTCAACGAGCCTGCGCGCTTCTTCGACGGCGGCTTCCGCGCGCGATTGCTGGAAGCCTACGCATATACCGATTGGAACCTGTTCGACGAGATGCCGCTCGACGTGCGCGTCGGCCAGCACGTCGCCGCGTGGGGCGAGAGCCTCTTCCTCTCCGGCATCATGCTCGCGCAGGGCCGTGCCGACGCGACGCGCGCGTACGTGCCGGGCGCGGAGATCAAGGAGATCCTCCTGCCGGTGAACCAGGTCAGCGCGTCGTTCGCGCCGATCCCGGAAATCAACCTGCTCGGCTACTACCATCTCGAATTCAGGCCGACGGAGATCTTCCCGATCGGCGATTTCCTCGCGGTGCAGGATCTGGTCGGCCCCGGCGGCGAGTTCACTTACGGATCGGTGAATCCGCTCTACTTCGACGGCTGCCCCGGCGTGATCAGCAGCATCCTCGGACAGGTGCTCGGCCCCGCGGGCTTGCAGGACCTCGCGCTGCAGGCGGGCGGATCGGTCGAGCAGCTTTGCCACCTCAACGGCATCGGCGGCCCGGTCGCGAATGCGCCGCCGTACATCCTCGTCTACCGCAAGGGCGATATCCGTCCGTCGTCGAGCGGCGGCCAATGGGGCACCGGCATGAAGTGGCAGGTCACGCCGGTCACCAACATCGGCTTCTACTATCTGCGCTACGACGACACCAATCCGAGCGTGACGCTCGACATGGGCTACGCGCCGATCGGCAGCCTCGGCGGCCAGCAGCTGACGACCAGCCTGTTCAATCAGGTCGTGCCGATCTACTACCACGTCACCTACGCGAGCGGCATTCACCTGATGGGCACGAGCTTCTCGACCGTGCTCGGACCGTTCAACGTGGCAGGCGAGGTGCTGTATCGCGACAACGTGCCGACCAGCGCGCGCGCCTACGTCTCGCAGGAGCTCTCGCCCTGGGGCACGCGTGGCCGCATCGGCCAGATGCTGCTGTCCGGCATCTTCGTCGGCAATCCGAAATTCATCTACGACGATTTCATCTTCGTCGGCGAGGCCGGCTGGTTCCATCTGTTCGGCATGGATCCGATCCAGAACCCGGGCTGTCCCGCAAACACGCCGGTTCCGGGCGGGCCGAACCTCACGCCCGCGAGCTGCGGCGTGCAGCCGGTCGGCGGCGGCGTCGTGCCGTTCTACGATCGCGATTCGGTCGGCTTCCAGTTCCTCGCCTTCGCGGACATCCACAACATCTTTTCCGGCTGGGACATGAAGAACCAGATTGCCTACGGCGAGATCACTCACGGCACGCCGTCGCTGACCGCGGCGTTCGGCGCGCTCTACGCGCAGGGCGATCGGCGGCTGGGCCTGTCGTGCGTGTTCACGTATCTGCAGAATCTCGAGCTGGGCGCGTCGTACAACTTCTTCTTTGGAAGTCCGAGCGCGAACTTGAACGAAAGCACGCTGCAGCTGAGATCGCATCCGTACGCCGATCGCGATTACGCCTCGATCAACATCAAATACAATTTCTGAGTCGCGGCTTCGATAAGCCGCGGGTGGCTTCGATCGGCGAATTCGAGCCGACGTCGCTCAATTCGCCATTTTCTTGTTCGTAGCAGAACCAGCGAACTAGGCGACGCGGGCGTCGCCTAATTCGCGGGCGTAAAATTCAAAGCATGAGCACTCCGGGGATCGACGCGAGCGAGTTCAGAAAAGCGCTGGGTGCGTTTGCGACGGGCGTGACCATCATCACGACGCGCGCTCAGGACGGCACGTCGCTCGGCCTCACGTGCAACAGCTTCAACTCCGTTTCATTGAACCCGCCGCTCGTCCTCTGGAGCCTCGCCGAGAACGCACTCTCGCTTCCGGTCTTCCGTGCCGCGAAGCATTGGGCGGTCCACGTTCTCGCCTCCGACCAGGATCAACTCTCCGCGCGCTTCGCCAAGCGCGGCGTCGACAAATTTGCAGGGCTCGAGCTCGACACCGGCGTCGGTGACATTCCTTTGCTTCGCGGCTGCACGGCGCGCTTCCAGTGCGAGACTGCGTTCGAGTATCAGGGCGGCGATCACGTCATCTTCGTCGGCAAGGTGCTCGCGTTCGATCGCAGCGAGCGCGCGCCGCTCGTGTTCCATGGCGGACGCTATGCGCATGCGGCCAAGCGCGATCCTTCCGCCGAGCTCACCGGCGCGAGCGATCTCGCGGGCAGCTTCAACGAGGATTTCCTCGGCTACCTGCTCGGGCGCGGCCATTTCCAGTTCTTCCGGCAGATCCGACCGCATCTGCAGAAAGAGAATCTGAGCGAAGAGGAGTTCTACGTGCTCTCGACGCTCACGCTCAAGCGCAGCATGAGCGCGTCCGAGCTCGACGCGGCGATGAAAGGCGTGCTCGACGAGCGGGCGACCGGGGCGATCCATTCGCTCATCACGCGCGGTCTCGCACGCGAAGCCCCGGTCGTCGCCGAGGCGGACTGGACGGAGTACGAGCTTACCGACGCAGGCCGTGCTGCGGCGCTGCGCTTGATCTCAGCCGCGAAGGCGGTGGAATCGCAGCTCGTCGAGCATCTCGGTGCCGGCGAGAGCGCGGCGCTGAAGTCCCTGCTGCATCGATTGCTCTCGACGCTCGATCCGGCGGCCGTTGCGCTGTGGGGCAGCCATCGCGGCCGCAAGCCGGTGAAGACCTCAGGCAGCGGCTGGTTCGAGTAGGAAGCGGCTCCGCGCGTTACGCCGCGACGGCGTGCACGCGCACCGGCTGGCCGAATCCCTTCAGCGCGGCCTCGCCGAGATCGTGGAAGCGCAATCCCT
This sequence comes from Nevskiaceae bacterium, assembly GCA_035650495.1. Classification (GTDB taxonomy): domain Bacteria; phylum Pseudomonadota; class Gammaproteobacteria; order Nevskiales; family Nevskiaceae; genus DASRHK01. Next base: position 5,606 of record DASRHK010000006.1, read on the forward strand.
TGCCGACGCACAGCTCCACCACCGCGGTGGAGACGAGGACCTGCTCGGGCTGCGCGTGCGAGCACAGTCGCGCGGCGAGATTGACCGTCGTGCCGAAGAAATCGCCCTGATGCTCGACCGGCTCGCCAGCCGCGGCGCCGATGCGCACGCGCAAGGCGTGCGCCAGCTGCGACGGATCCGCCGCGAGCTCGCGCTGGATGCGCTGTGCGCACTTGACCGCGCTCACCGCCGAGATGAAGGACGCCATGATGCCGTCGCCGGTGTGCTTGATCTCGCGGCCGCCGAGCGCGACCAGCGCTTCGCGAACGATCCGATCGTGCACCTTGATGAACTCGACGACCGCGTCGTCCCCGATCTCTTCGATGGTCGCCGTGGAGTCGACGATGTCGGTGAAGACGATCGTGCGGATGGCGGTATCGAGGCCGCCGCCATTCGGAAGCACGGCCGCGCCGTCGGGATTGATCGAGCCGCCGCCCATGAAGCCCTCGGCGACGTCGGGCTCGACCTGGATGACCCGCCCAGGAGCCAGCCCGTGCGCTTCCATGTGGACCAGGCGCGCCGATTCCTCGTCGGGAGCATCGGCGAGGCAGAACACCTTGCCGCAGCTCTCGTTGACCCAGTACTTGAGGTAGTTGACGCCGTGGCGATCCTGCACGGCCATGTCGAGCTTGTGCGCCTTCGCCACGTCCTCGGCCTTCACGCCCTTGAGCTCGTGCACGTCGATGTATAGCGGCATGGGCTGCTCCCTGCGTACGAGTTGGCCGGAGTGTAATCGAGGCGCGGCCCGTTTTCTGCCAACGGGCGCACATATCGCCGGGCGGCAACAGGGCGTTTCCCGAACGGAGCGGCCATCGGCGCTAGCCTCTGGACCATGAGCGAAAAAGTCCGCAACGCGTTTCGCGATCAGATCCGCTTCTGCGATCAGCTCGGCTCGCCGTTCACGGCGCGCGTCTGCCGCTCGTGTCTCGATGCGCTGGACGGTGGAAGTCCGATCGCACGCGCGATCGTCGACTGGCCCGGCGATCCTTCCGCGCACGCCGATTCGCTGCCGCTGCGCGTAGCCGGCGCGTTGCACCATCTGGCCCGTAGCGGCGGGTCGGCTGCACTGCGGGCCGCGTATCCGCCGAATCGCGTCGACGACGATGCGCTGCGATCGGTGGTCGCCGAAGCGTTCCGCGAGCGCGAAGAGATCATCCGCGCGTACCTCGCATCGCCGCCGCAGACCAACGAAGTCATGCGATCCGCGGCGCTGCTCCCGGGAATGCTGACCATCGCGCAGCGGACGCAGCTGCCGCTCGAGCTGTACGAGATCGGCTCGAGCGCTGGACTGAACTTGATCCTCGATCGCTATCGCTACGAATTCGGTAGCGCGCGCTGGGGCGATCCGCGAGCGTCGCTGCTGATCAAGCCGGAATGGCGCGGTGGCGCGCCGCCGGTCGAGGCGCCGCTGCAGGTCGTCGCGCGCAACGGCGTCGATCTCAACCCGATTGCCTTGCGCGATCCCGCTGCGCGCGAGCGCTTGCTGTCCTACGTCTGGCCAGACCAGGTCGAGCGATTGCAGCGTCTGGAGCAGGCGATCGCGATTTGGCTTCGCGATCCCCCGGGCATCGTGCGTGCAGATGCAGCGCAGTGGCTCGAGCGATCCGGCATCGCGAAGGCGACACCGGGCGTCACCCGCGTGCTCTTCCATTCCGTGACCTGGAGCTATCTGTCGCAGACGACGAAGCAGGCGATCGTCGAGCTTCTTCAGCGCGCCGGCGAGCAGGCAACGCAGTCCGCGCCGCTCGCGTGGCTGCGCTTCGAGCTCACGCAAAAGGCTTCCGAGCTCCGGCTCAGCACCTGGCCGGGAACGCAGGACGAGCTGCTCGCCACCGGCCATCCGCACGGCACGCTGGTGAACTGGGCATAAGTTCCGATCAAAAGATTATTGGTTGATCGCGCCATGCGTCCGTATCTTCCTCGTCCATCAACAAGACAGGGAGAAAGGATTGGACCGGAACCGGCTAGTGGCCTGCGCGCTCGGCGCGTGGATCGGTGCGGTCTCGGCTGCGGATGAAGCGCCGCCAGCGGAGCCGACGGTGCAGATGGAGCAGATCACCGTCACGGCTCAGCGGCGCGAGCAGTCGATCAACGAAGTGCCGGTCACCGTGAGCGCGTTCTACGGCAAGGACCTGCAGGCGCTCGGCGTGACCGACGTGCGCGACCTCGGGTTGCTGGTGCCGGGCCTGTCGGTCAACGACAGCGGGCAGGGCACACCGATCTACACGCTGCGCGGCGTCGGCTTCAATGACACGACCTACACCGCGACGGGAACCGTCGGTCTCTACGTCGACGAGGTCAACCTGCCGTACTCGGTGATGAGCAAGGGGCTCGCGGTGGATCTCGAGCGCGTGGAAGTGCTCAAGGGCCCTCAGGGGACGCTCTACGGGCGCAACACGACCGGCGGCCTCATCAACCAGATCGCCAACAAGCCGACCGATCAGCTCGAGTCGGGCGCGTCGGTGAGCTACGGGCGCTTCCGGACGGTCGACGGCAGCGGCTACATCAGCGGGCCCGTCGCCGACGGCTTGCGCGGTCGCGCCGCGCTGCGCGTGCTCAACTCCGATGAGGGCTGGCAGTACAGCAACACGCGTCCCGACGATCGGCTCGGACGCTTCCACAAAGGCTCCGGTCGCGGCGCGCTCGATTGGGACGCCACCGACGACTTCACGTTGCGGCTCGTCGCCGAAGGCTGGCTCGACAAGAGCGATCCGCAAGCGCCGCAGGCCGTGGGCTTGAATCCGCAGAACGGCATCTTCGGCAGCGCCGCGCTGTCGCCGCGCGTGCAGGAATATCCGCTGGTGCCGCAGGACGGCGCGTCCAATCGCGTCGCCGACTGGAACCCCGATCGCGACTGGGGCCGCAACGACAGTTTCTTCTCGCAGTCGCTGCGCGCCGACTGGGCGCTCGACGACGATCTGCACTGGATCACGCTCCTGTCGCACCTGCGCGTGGAAGCCAACGGCTCCGACGACATCCAGTCGGGCTTCGATTTCTACAACCTCGAATCGAGCACCACCGCGTTCATCGACACGCTCGCCGCCGAGACGCGCTTCGCAGGCGCGTGGCGCGACGATCTGCATTACACCGTCGGCGTCAACGTGAGCTACGACAACGCCGCCGAGGATCACTACGTGCTGATCGACACCGAGAGCGCGTTCTTCCCGATCCTGCCGACGCAGCTCTACGACGCGCTGCAGTTCTTCCGCAGCCAGGGCGTCGACGTCGGCGAGATCGTCGCCGGCGTGCCGGGCGCGCCGCAGCAGTACACCGGCATCCTCGAGCAGGTGGAGAACGGCGGCGACATCCTCACCAATCGCTTCCACTCGCAGGGCGCCAGCCGCACGCTGCAATACGCGGGCTTCGTCGATCTCGACTGGGCGCTCGCCCCCACGTTCGACGTCGACGCCGGCGCGCGCTTCACGCGCAATCGGCAGCGCTATCACGGCTGCTCGCGCGAAGCGCCGGAGAGCACGGGACTGGGCGCGTCGAACCTGTCGAGCTTTCTGTCCTTGCTGAACGCCGCGCAGTACACCTTGCAGACCGGACAGCCCGGCAATCCTTCGTTCGCGATGAAGGGCGATTGCTTCAGCGTCGGCGACGATGGCAATCACAACGAATTCCACGGGGTGCTCGACGAGACCAACACGTCGGGGCGCGTCGCCCTCGACTACCACCCGCTGAAGAACGCGCTGTTCTACCTGTCGATGTCGCGCGGCTTCAAGGCGGGCGGCTTCCCGGTGCTGAACGCGTGCTGCCAGTACCAGTTCACGCCGACCCACCAGGAGCGGCTGCTGGCGACCGAGGGCGGCGCGAAGCTGACGCTGTTCCAGCGCCGCGTGCAGCTCAACCTCGCGGCGTTCTACTACGACTACAAGGACAAGCAGCTCCTGACCAAGGTCGCCGATCCGGTGTTCGGGCCGCTGCCGATCCTGCGCAACGCGCCGCGCTCGCACGTCTACGGCGCCGAGGTGAACCTGCAGTCGCGGCCGTTCAACGGGCTGTATCTCTCCGCCGCGTACGCGTACACGCACACCGAGATCGACGAGTTCGTCAGCACCAACGACGCCGGCAATCAGGAGGACTTCTCGAACAAGCCCTTCAACTTCTCGCCGAACTACGAGATCAATGCGATCGCCGACTACACCTGGCCGATCGGCGCGTGGGACATGGGCGTCGGCGCCGACCTTCAGCGCAGCGGCGCGACCAACGGCACGCTCGCGCAGACACCGGCTTACGACATGCCGGCCTACACGCTGATCGGCGCGCGCGTCCATGTGCGCACGCCGCAACGCCGCTGGACCGCATCGGTGTTCGGCCGCAACCTCACCGACGCCTTCTACAGCGTGGCGAGCTTCAACATCGGCGACAGCATCGCCCGCATGACCGGCATGCCGCGCACGTTCGGCGTGGCGATCGCGTACGATCTGCAGTGACATGGACGCGCATCAAGCCCTCGTCGCGCTCGCCGGCGGACTGCTGATCGGCATCGCCGTCGACGTCTATCTGCTCGGCACCGGCCGCATCGCCGGCATCAGCGGCGTGTTCGGCACGGTGATCACGGGTCGCGGCGACGGCGTGCACCTCGCGTTCCTCGCGGGACTCATCGCGTCGCCCTGGCTCGCGCTGCTGCTCGGCGTGCATCTGCACACGTTCTCCGGCCCTGCGGTGAACTGGCTGAAGCTCGTCGCAGCGGGATTGCTGGTCGGCGTCGGCACGCAGGTCGGCTCCGGCTGCACGAGCGGCCACGGCGTCTGCGGATTGGCGAATCTTTCTCCGCGCAGCCTCGTGGCGACGATCACGTTCATGGGGATCGCAGGGATCGTCGTTGCGCTCGGCTTCGGAGGACTCGCGTGATCGTGCGCCTGGCCGCTGCGATCGCTGGCGTCCTCTTCGGCGTCGGGCTCATCGTCTCGTCGATGACCGATCCCGCTCGGATCCTCGGATTCCTGGACGTCACGAGAAGCTGGAATCCGAGCCTCGCGTTCGTCATGGGGGGCGCGCTGATCGCCGCATTCCCGGCGTTCTTCTATGCGCGCCGCCACGCGACCACGCCGACCGGTCAGGTGCTCAAGCTGCCGGCAACCTCGCCGATCACGTTGCGCCTCGTCGCAGGCGCGACGATCTTCGGCGTGGGGTGGGGAATGTCGGGATGGTGTCCGGGTCCGAGCCTCGTCGCGGCGAGCGGCGGCAGCCTGCCGGCGCTCGTGTTCGTCGCAACGATGGCGATCGGCTGGGCAGTCGCGAAAAAGCTCTCCGGCTAAAGACGCCGGTCTACGGCATGTAGTGCCCGCCGTTGACGTCGAGCGACGCGCCGGTGACGACCCGCGAATAATCGGAGAGGAAGAACAGCGCAGCCTTCGCGCAGTCGTCGTCGGGTGGCATCTCGCGCAGCGCGATATCGGACTCGACGTGCGCTTTCATTTGAGCGACGGTTGCTTTCGCGCCCGGCTGTGACGCCGCCCACTGGAAGTAGCCTTCGACCGGCGCGCCCCACATCCAGCCCATGTAGACCGTGTTGACGCGGATCTTGTCGGGGCCGAGCTCCTTGGCGAGATATTTCGCCGAGTTGGCGAGCGCCGCCTTCGACGCCGCGTAGCCGGCTTCGCCGAGCGGCGGGATCTGGCGCGTCGCCATCGTGTTGACCATGACGATGGCGCCGCCGCCCTGCTTCTTCATCTGCGGCACGACGGCCTGCGTCAGCTTCAACGTGCCGATGAGATTGGTCGAGATCGGCCCGCTGATCCAGTCGTCGAGCTTCGCGCTCGAGACGTAGTCCATGTCGCCGTGCAGGAAGGCGCTGTTCACGAGCCCGTCGATGCGGCCGAATTTCTTCACGCCGGCGGCGACGATCGCCGCGCAGTGATCGCGATTGGTGATGTCCGTCGGCAGCTTCACCAGCTCGCACTTCGGATTGACCGCGCGCACGCGCCTCTCGGCGTCATCGAGCTTGTCGGCGGTGCGCGCGCCTATCACGAGTCCCTTTGCGCCCTCGCGCGCGGCCTCGACCGCGAGCTTCACGCCGAGCCCCGGGCCGATGCCGGAAACCATGATGACCTTGTCCTTCAGCAGCATGTCAGGCTCCTATGTGCTTCGCGCGATACGCCGCGAAGTCCTTCTTGATCCCGTCCGCCGACAATCCGAACTGCTCCGGCGTGTACTCGTGTCCGCCCTGGTGCGACTTCTCGTCCTCGACGAGCCACGCCTCCATCGCCTTGCGCACTTCGCTCGGCAGCGGCCAGCCGATGAATGCGTAGACGCGCTCGACGACTTCCATCGGCTGCTTCACGGTGTCGCGGAACTGCACATCGAGGAACTGATCCGCCGGCGCGGAGGCGCGAACCTTCATCGTGTGCGCGAGCGCGCGCGCCATCAGGTCGTTCCACTCCCGGCCAGCGGCTTCCGGCTTCGCGTCGTTGCTGTAGATGCGCCAGAGCGTGTCGATGAAGCTCGCGATCGACGGGATGCTCTGCACCGGATCGCGATGCGTCTGGATCACCTGCACGCCGGGGAACACGCGCAGCAGGACGTCCATGCGCAGCAAGTGGTGCGGCGCCTTCAGCACCCAGCGCTCTCCGGTGATGCCGCGCTTGTGCTTCTGCCACTGCAGGAACTGCAGCATGCGCCGCAAGTATCGATACGCGGGAGATTGATCCTGCCGATCGAGCCACGACGTGTAGCTCGGGATCTTGGCGTAGGCGTTGAATGCCGAGAGCATCGAGTGCTCCATCAGCATCACTTCCTCGTCGGCTGCCGCGTTGTCCATCGGGTGGATCGCCAGCAGCTTCGGCATCGCCTGCGTCATGTAGGCGACGATGCCGGCGCCTTCGTTGATGCGTCCGCTCGGCTGCTCGAGCGACTCGTTGGGGAAGGGCACCGGGAACTGCGATTCCCAGAACGCCATCCAGTAGAAGCGCGGATCGCGTGAGAGCAATCGATGCAGCTTGGTCGTGCCGGTGCGCGGCAAGCCGACGATCACGACCGGGGCTTCGACCTTCTCCTGCGCGATCTCGGGATGTTGCTTGAAGTAATCCTCGACGCGTAGCCGGTCGACCAGCTGCGCCATGATTTTCTGGCGCAGGATGACCGCGCCCATTTCCGACAGCTTCGCTTCCGACGAGAGCGCCTTGCACAGCGCATCGAGCCCGCCGCGGAACGTGGGATCGCCGAAATCCTTCAGCCCGCCGGTCGCGGCGCTGGCCTCATCGAGCAATTGCTGGGGTTCGAAGCTCACAGCTTCACGACCTCCGTCGTCGGATGCACGTGCTCCTTGGCGCCGACCCAGCGCAGGCACATCGTGCCGTTGTCGTGGCCGGCGGTGTCGAGCCAGTTGGGATGATTCGGATCGCGATGCGCGAGGATGATCTTCACGCTGCCGTCGGGCTCGAGCTTCGCGCTGTGCTTGTTCACGTGGATCTTGTGGTAGCGATAGTCGAGCGACTCCATCCACCAGTTGTTGATCTGAAGGTTCCAGAAGCGGCATTCGGGGATGCGCGCGATCCTGATCACCAGCGCTTCGTCCGCCGCGAGCTTCCAGTACGAGTGGTAGTAGAAGATGTTCGGATCGCCGCCGACGCGCTGGCACAGCGCCTGATCCGCGGGCGGCAGCTGGTTCGGATGCTTGAGATAGCTCTGCGCCCAGTTCGCGAACAGCGTCGCCGTGCCTTCGACGAACTTGCCGGTGTTGGCGAGATTCTTCTGGATGCGCGCGGCGGAGAGCGGCCGCGGCGTGTCGGTCGAGCCGATGCGCTCGATCTTGAGCTGCGCGGGCCGCTCTTTTCTGCGATCGAGAAACGTCTGCCGGACGATCACCGCATTCGTCGCGGCTTCCATGCGCAGCCAGTTGCCGGGCCTCTGCTGCTGCGACAGCACGAGCTCGAAGCGGCCGTCGGCGCCGATCTGCAAGTCCTTCGCCTCGACGAAGCCGGTCTGCTCCATCTTGCCGTCGGTCTCGTAGCCGCCTTTCTGCGTGCCGAAGGAGAGATACGAGACGGTGCCGCGATCGCCGGTGATGCGGTACTCGTTGGCGCCGTTGAGTCGCCCCATCAGATAGAGATTGTCGGGATTGTCCGCGCCGATCTTGCCGGTCTCGTGCGACGGCGCGAGGAAGCCGGGGAAGTCGGGATCGGCGAACTCGAGATGCATCTCGAGCCCGATGCGCAAAAGCCGGGTGAGATAGCGCCAGCCTTCGGCGCGATCGAGCTCGGAGGTCGGCGCCTCCGCGCGCAGGACCTGCCGCCCCGCGCGCTTCAACGTGTCGCAGAACTCGTCCCAGACCTTCCCCGAGACGACGTCGTCTTCCGCCGCCATCGCTTGCCCTGAAGTGGATGCGCTGCGACAGTAGACGCTGCGGCGATGCGACCGCTTCACCTGTTTGCGGTATACGACCATGTCCGACCTCGAATCCCGGCTGCGCAAGCTCGAAGACGCCGACGCGATCCGCGCGCTCAAGTCGCGCTATTTCTTCTGCTGCGACCGCAAGGATCCGAAAGGCATGCGCGCGTGCTTCGCCGACGGCAAGGTGATCATCGATTACGGCGCGGTCGGCGTGTTCGACAACGCCGACGCGGTCGTGAAGGTGTTCACCGACATCGGCTGCCATGACTACATGGTCGAGATGCACCACGGCATGAATCCGCAGATCGACGTGATCGACGACACGCACGCGAAAGGGAAGTGGAGCCTGCACTACTTCCTGATCAACACGCAGACCAAGAGCCTGACGCAGCTCGGCGGCCAGTACGAGGACGAGTACCGCAAGGTGAACGGCGCGTGGAAGATCAGCGGGACCAAGTTCACGCCGACCTCGACGCTCGCGATGGACCTCTCCGAGGTGACGCCGAAGACGCTGTTCGCTGGACGCACGCAGCCGCCGATGTGAACGCGCAAAGCGCGATCCTGTCCGGGCTCTGGATCGCCTGGGCGATCTACTGGGCGGTCGCTGCGCGCAACGTGAAGGTCACGCAGCGCGCGGAGCCGCTCGCTTCGCGTATCGCGTTCGCGATCCCGGTGACGATCGCGGTGATCCTGCTCGCCGGGCGAGTGGAACCGCCGAGCGCCGAGACGTACTGGATCGGCACGGCGCTCGTCGCCGCCGGCCTCGGCTTCAGCGTCTGGGCGCGCCTGCACCTGGGGCGCAACTGGAGCGGCAACGTCACGATCAAGCAGGATCACGAGCTGATCCGCACCGGCCCGTATCGATTCGTGCGCCATCCCATCTACAGCGGATTGCTGCTTGCGTTCGTCGGCACCGCGATCGTGCGCGGTGAATGGCGGGGCGCGGCTGCGCTGGCAATCCTCTTCGTCGCGGTGTGGCGCAAGCTCAAGATCGAGGAGCGCTTCATGAGCGAGACGTTCGGCGACGCGTACGCACGCTATCGCGAAGAAGTGCGCGCGCTGATCCCTTTTGTTCTTTAAGCGCGGCGCAGCGTCACGACCAGCACGTCGCGGTACGCTGGCCTGCTCGGATCGATCGGCTGCACCGGTGTCACGCCGTGATACACGCGATGGTCGTCGATCAGCGCGCAATCGAGCGGATCGGTCAGCGTGAACTCGCCGAGCGCTGCGCCGTCGGGCGACGCGATCGTCGTCGTTCCGCTCGCGATGTTCTGCCGCTTCACCAGCAGCACGCAGACGTAATCCACACCGTCGCGATGCGAGCCTTCCGGCGTCGGCTGCCCCGCCATCTCGCGCGTCGCCTCGATGCGGAACTGATGCACCTCGACGTGCCAGCTCGCGACCTGCGGCGCCAGCGCGCCGAACAGATCGCGGCAGAAGCCGATGATCGTGCGCATCGACGCCGATTCGCCGACCTTCTCCGCGATCGGCTCGAACCAGCGCTGCACGTCGCCGAACAGCGGGTTGTACTCCCGGCTCTGCGTGTGCGGCTGATGCGCCTCGCGCACGATCGCGTCGCGCGTCGCGCGATACACGCCGTAGCGCCGCCGGCGGGAGCGATGACCTTCGGCAAGATATTCGTCGAGCGGCATGCCGTCCCAGCTCGCCGCGAACGTCGGCCAGTCGGCGATCCATCCCGATTTCTGCAACAGCTCCCGCATCTCGCCCGCGCGCGCGAAGACGCTGCCGTCGCGGCGGATCTCGTCACTGAGAGAGGCGATGGTGCGCATGAGGCGCGGGATTGTAGCGGCGCTTTACGCGGTTGGCTGAATTCGGCTTGACGGGGGCGTTAATCGGCAGGGATGCCGATTACGAGCTGCAGGGAAGCTTCTTTTCCGGCGTCCCCCGGCAAGCCGGATTCAGCCGACCGTGAGCTCGCTACGATTCACATCGCTTCTTCAACGCCGCCGTCTGCCGATCGAATCCGTCTTGAACCTTCGCGATCGGCGTCGCCCCCGACAGCAATCCGGTGAGCTCGATCGTCGTCTTGTAGAACGTCTTGCCGCCCGGCCGCTCCTCGAGGATCTGCAGGCGCTTGCTGCGCACGAGATTCAGCGTCGACAGGATCGTGCCGAAGTTGTAGCCGTAGACCGCGCGCCGCTGGCCGGGCGCGCCGGACGGCGGCTCGATCACGGCGATGCGCTCCGGCGAGATCACCCCCTTGCCGTCGTCCCAGCGCACGTGCAGGCGGATCGCGGCGCCGACCTTCGGACCTTCGGGATTCTCGATCTCGATCGTGAACGGATTCCAGTCCGGATAGCTCTTCAGGTCCATGATCACCTCCCAGACGCGGTCGATCGGCGCATCGATCAGCGTCTCGGACTGCGCGTGCTTGGGCATCGGGCGATTCCAGGGTCGGGAAGGGCCTTATTAGAACCCACGCACGCCAATCGCGGTCTGATCTGCTTGGACGAGATCCCGCCTTCCACGCCGGACCAGGCGCTCGCCGCGCGATTGCTCGAGCTCGCGACGGGGCGCGTGCGTTCGCATGCGGCGATCCTGATCGATCCCGCGGGAAGCATCGTCGGCTGGCTCCCCGGCGCCGAGCAGACCTTCGGTTACAGCGCCGGCGAGATGATCGGCCGGTCGTGCGACGTCATCTTCACGCCCGAGGACATCGCGCGCGGCATGCCGCGATGGGAGCGCGAGACGGCTGTGCGATCCGGGCTCGCCGAAGACGATCGCTGGCAGCTGCGCAAGGACGGTGCGCGGATCTGGGTCACCGGCACGATGACCGCGATCCGCGACGACGACGGCGTGGTGCTCGGCTTCGCGAAGCTGCTGCGCGATCGCACAGACCTGAAGACGCATGTCGAGGCGCTGGAGAGCCGCATCGCGGCCCTGCAGGAGGCGGAGCAGCGTCGCGTGAATTTCACGTCCACGCTCGCGCACGAGCTGCGCAGTCCGCTATCGGCGGTCTCGACGGCAGCGCTCCTGCTGGAGCGGCGGGCCGACCGCTCCCCCGAGACGCAGTTCGCGGTGGGCAGCATCCGCCGGCAGGTCGATTTCATGGCGCGCGTGATCAGCGACCTCGTCGAAGTCGCGCGCTCGACGCTCGGCAAGACCGAGCTGCATGCCGAGCGCATCGCGCTGCAGGCGGTGATCCGCGATGCGTGCGAAGCCTCAGCGTCCTCGATCCGGCAGCGCGGCCATCGGCTGCAGCAATTGCTGCCCGAGGCGAAGCTCTACGTCGACGCCGACGCGGTGCGCCTGCGGCAGGTGTTCATCAACCTCATCGAGAATGCCGCGAAGTACACGCCGCCGGGCGGGAACATCTGGGTCAAGGCGACCACCGAGGGCGACGAAGCGGTGGTGAAGATCGCCGACGACGGCATCGGCATCGCGCCCGAAGTGATGCCGCACATCTTCGAGCTGTTCACCCAAGCGGAGACCGCGTCGAAATCCGGATTGGGCATCGGCCTTGCGCTGGTCAAGGAGGTCGTCGCGCTGCACGGCGGTACCGTGCAGGCGATGAGCGACGGCCTCAACAAGGGCAGCGAGTTCACCGTGCGCTTGCGGCTGCCGCCGCAACGCCCGGAGGGTTGAGCGGCTAGAAGCCGGCGGAGAACATGATCTCCGCGCCATCCTTGCGCGGCGCGAGCCCCAGCTGTGCTCGCTGGACGCGAAGTCGGTTGAGCTGCTTCTGCGCGCTCGCGAGGCTGTAGATGCTCACCGCGATGATCGGGATGCCGGCGCCGAGCCCGATCCAGTTGACGTAGACCTGATCCTTGCCCGACTCGTTGGCCTTGCGCTGCGCTTCCGAAGCGGCGTAGACCAAGCCGCCGATGACCACCGCGCCGCCGATGACGATGCCCGTGATCGACAGCGCGCGTTTGGTCTTCTGGTGCGAGATCGCGTCGTCGAGCGCTTGTCGTGCCGCCGGCGAGGCATTCGACGTCGCGCGGACCGGTGCTTCCTGCGGCGCGGGTTGCTGCGCCGGATACCACTCCGACGCAGGCGCCGGTGTGGGTGCGGCGGGTGCTGGCGTGGGCGTCGCCGGCATCGGCGCGACTGGAACCCGCGCCGGCGTACCCCCGACATCACCCGCATGAACCACGGCCGGAATTCCCGCAAGGCAGACGAAGCCCGCTGCGAGCAGTGTCTTGATCATTTGCCATCCCCCCGGATGTCAGAAGAGGCGCGCGTCGTTTGCGCGGGCCTTCGATGCTGGCAATTATAAGCGGCCCGCGAACGAGGAGCTGACATGCCCACCGCATCGGTGAACGGCCAGAAGATCTATTTCGAGGATACCGGCGGCAAAGGCCCGCCGATCATCCTCGGTCACGGCTTCCTGATGGATCACGAGATGTTCGCGCCGCAGGTCGCCGCGTTGAAGAACGAATTCCGCGTCATCACCTGGGACGAGCGCGGCTTCGGCAGCACCGAATTCGACGGCAAGCCATTCACCTATTGGGATTCGGCGCGCGATTGCCTCGCATTGCTCGACCATCTGGGCATCGAGCGCGCCGTCGTCGGCGGCATGTCGCAAGGTGGCTATCTGTCACTGCGCGTCGCGCTGACCGCGCCGCAACGCGTTCGCGCGCTCGTCCGCATCGACACGCAGGCCGCCGCCGAGGATCCCGCGAAGAGCGCCGGCTACAAGCAGCTGATGGAAGGCTGGGCGAGCATGGGACCCGTCGACGCGATCGCGCAGACCGTCGCCAAGATCATCATCGACCAGCCCGGCGAGAACGAGCGCTGGATCGCGAAGTGGCGAGCGCGGCCGCACGCGCTGATCGTCGAGCCGGGCCACTGCCTGCTCGAGCGCGATGACATCAGCACGCGGCTGGCCGAGATCAAATGTCCGGCGCTGGTGATCCACGGCACCAACGACACCGCGATCCCGATGAAGAACGCGCGGGCGATGGCGGACGCGTTACCGGACTGTCGCGCCTTCGTCGAAGTCGACGGCGCCGCGCACGCGGCGAACCTGACGCATCCGAAGCCGGTGAACGAAGCGCTGCTGGAATTCCTGCGCAGCCTCTAACGCTTCACGCCAGCGCGCGCTTGAACAGCGCGAGCATGCGCGACCACGCCTTCTCGGCCTGATCGTGGTCGTAGACCGGTGAATCGGTGGGACACCAGCCATGCTTGGTGCCGGCGTAGACCTCGATCTCGGCGGGCAGCTTTGCTTGCGCGAACGCATCGCGCAGCGTGTCCTTCGACTTCGGCTCCTTCTCGTCGTCGTTCGCCGCGATCGCGATCAGGAATTGGGCCTTCATCTTCGGGATCGAGAGGTGCGGGCTGTCGGGCTTGTCGGTGACGAGCCCGCCGCCGTGGAACGTCGCGGCGGCGCCGATGCGATCCGGCACGTTTGCCGCTGTGCGGAAGACCAGCGGCCCGCCCATGCAGTAGCCGGTCGTGCCGACTTTCTTCTTCGTGTCCGTCGCCGGCTGCTGATCGAGGAACGACACGAACGCCGGCGCGTCGACCTGCACGGTTTGCGGCGAGAGTGAATGCATCAGCGCCATCAGCGCGTCGCGCGTCGGCGGGTCGTTGAAGTCGGGATTCTTTGGCGCCGTCGGCGCGCGCTTGGTGCGGTAGAACGGATTCACCACGAGCACCGCGTAGCCCGATTCTGCAAGCCGCGTCGCCATCTCCTTGAACGCGGGACGCAGCCCGAAGATGTCGGGCCAGATCAGCACGGCGGCGTGCTTGCCCTTCGCCGGATGCACGAAGTACGCATCACACGTGCCGTCGGACGTCTTGATCTCGACGTCGCGGCCCTTCGTCGCGGGCGCGGCCATCGCCGGCAGCGTTGCCGCGACGCCCGCGCCAACCGCCAGCGCGCCGAACTTGCGTCGTGACATGCCGCGGCGCTGCTGCGCAAATCCGCCGAAATCGTCCTGCTCGCACATGTTGTCGTCTCCGTCAGCGTTTCAGGGTGGCGAAATCGATGACCACGGGCTTGCCGCTTCCGTTCCATCCTCTCGCGGCAGGAACGCCGATCTCGAACATCTGCCGGATCTGCGGCGTGGCCTGCAGCACTTCGATGAAGGTGCGCTCGCCCGGCACGGGCGAGGCGAAGTAGACGTAGCGGCCGCCGTTCATGTTGATGTCGAACACGAGCTTCAGGCCTGCATCTTCACCGCGCTTCACGGCGTCGTTGATCTCGTCGGAGAGGAACGCGATGTGATGCAGCCCGAACTGCTTGCGCGCGATCGGATCGCGATACGGCGAGGGCGCGTCGTTGGTCTGCTGGATGAGCTCGATCTGGACGTCGCCGCGATACGAAAGGGCGAGATCGATGACCGGCACGCTGGGCTTGCCTTCGTAGACCGCGTGGAGCGGCACGTTGCGCATGATCGTCCACGGGCCGACGCGCATCCCGCGCATCCACGCTTCCACCGCCGCATCGAGGCTCTCGACGACGTAACCGAGCTGGCGGACGGCGCCGAACACTTACGCGACCGCTTTCTTGCCGAGCAACCCTCTTTCGCGCGCCATGGTGAGCGCGGTGTCCTCGATCATGTCCTCCTGGCCGCCGACCATCTTCTTGCGGCCGAGCTCGAGGAGGATCTCGCGCGCGGAGATGCCGTACTTCGCTTCGGCGCGGCGCGCAAACAGGAGGAACGACGAATAGACGCCGGCGTAGCCGAGCGTGAGCGAGTTGCGATCGATCCGCACCGGGAAATCCATGATCGGCGTGACGAGGTCTTCGGCGACGTCGGACACCTTGAACACGTCGACGCCGGTCTCGACGCCCATGCGGTTGCAGACCGCGACGAATACTTCCATCGGCGTGTTGCCCGCACCCGCGCCCATGCCGCCGCAAGCGCAGTCGATGCGGCGCGCGCCGGCTTCGACCGCGGCGAGTGAGTTGGCGACGCCCATCGACAGATTGTGATGGCCGTGGAAGCCGATCTCGGTCTCGGGCTTGAGCTTGTCGCGGAACATCTTGATCCGCGCGCTCACATCGTCGGGGAGCATGTAGCCAGCGGAGTCGGTGACGTAGAGACAGTTCGCGCCGTAGCTTTCCATCAGCAGCGCCTGCTTCACCAACGCTTCCGGCTCGATCATGTGCGCCATCATCAAAAACCCGACCGTGTCCATGCCGAGCTTGCGACCGAGCGCGATGTGCTGCTCGGAGACGTCGGCCTCGGTGCAATGGGTCGCGACGCGAATCGTCGTCACACCGCAGTCCTTCGCCATGCGCAGATGGTCGACCGTGCCGATGCCCGGCAGGAGCAGGGCAGAGACCTTGGCTTTCTTGAGCAGCGGAATCACCGCGCGCAGATATTCCTCGTCGCTCGCGGCCGGGAAGCCGTAGTTCACCGACGCGCCGCCGAGCCCGTCGCCGTGCGTGACTTCGATCAGCGGCACGCCCGCTTCGTCGAGGCCCTTGGCGATCGACTTCATCTGCTCGATGGTGATCTGGTGACGCTTCGGGTGCATGCCGTCGCGCAGCGACATGTCATGCGTGGTGACCTTGATGCCTTTCAGGTTCATGCGTGCATCTCCTCCGCGAACAGCTCCGCGGTGCGCGTCGCCGACGCGGTCATGATGTCGAGGTTGCCGGCGTACTTCGGCAGATAGTCGCCGAGGCCTGCCACTTCCATGAACACGGTGACGCGGTTGCCGTCGAACACGGGGCCGTTCACCAGCTTGTAGCCCGGCACGTACTTCTGCACTTCCTTGATCATCTCGTGCACGGACTTGGTGATCTCTTCCTGCTTCGGCGTGTCTTCGGTGAGGCAGTGGATCGTGTCGCGCATGATCAGCGGCGGATCGGCGGGATTGATCACGATGATCGCCTTGCCGACCTTCGCGCCACCGACTTTCTCGACACCTGCGGCCGTCGTGCGCGTGAACTCGTCGATGTTCTTGCGCGTGCCGGGACCGACCGACTTCGACGCCACCGTCGCGACGATCTCGCCGTACTTCACCGGCTGCACGCGCGACACCGCGTAGACCATCGGGATCGTCGCCTGGCCGCCGCAGGAGACCATGTTGACGTTCATCTCCTTCTTGCCGGCGTGCTGCTTCAGGTTCACCGGTGGCACGCAGTAGGGACCGATCGCAGCGGGCGTGAGATCGATCATCACCACGCCGAGCTTGGTGAGCTTGTCGCTGTTCTCTTTATGGACGTAAGCGGAAGTCGCATCGAAGGCGATCTTCACGCCGTCGGCTTTCACGTGCGGGACGAGACCGTCGACGCCCTTGTCGGTCGTCTTCAGGCCGTGCTTGCGCGCGAGCGCGAGGCCTTCGCTCTGCGGATCGATGCCGACCATCCACACCGGCTCGAGCAAAGGGCTCCGCTGCAATTTGTACATGAGGTCGGTGCCGATGTTGCCGGAGCCGACGATGGCGCACTTGATTTTCTTCATAGCTACTCGGTGAACGCAATCGACGCGCCGCCGATGCCGGCGAGCGTCATCTCGAACTTGTCGCCCGGCGTGATCGGCAAGAGCGGCGCGAGCGATCCCGACAGGATGATCTCACCCTTCAGGAAGGGGATTCCGAGCTTGCCGAGCGTATTGGCGAGCCATGCAACCGCCGTCGCCGGATGGCCTTGCACCGCCGAGCCGAGGCCGGACGCGATGTGGCTGCCGTTCTTGGTGATGTCCATCTTCACTGCGGCGAGATCGAGCGAGCGCGGCTTCACGCGGTCCTTGCCGATCACGAACACGCCACAGGAAGCGTTGTCGGCGATGGTGTCCTGGATCTTGATCTTCCAGTTCTCGATGCGCGAGTCGACGATCTCGAAGCACGGCGAAACGTAGTCGGTGGCGTCGAGCACCTGTGCTTCGGTCACGCCGGGGCCCTTCAGGTCCTTCGCGAGCACGAACGCGATCTCGCCTTCGGCGCGCGGCTGGATGAGCCTGGTTCTCGCGAGGCTCACGGTCGAGCCGTCGGCGACGTGCATCTTGTCGAGCAGGAACCCGAAGTCCGGCTGATGCACGCCGAGCATGTCCTGCACCGGCTTGCTGGTCACGCCGATCTTCTTGCCGATGACCGTCTCGCCCTCGGCCTTGCGACGCTCGAGGAAGCGCAGCGAGATCTGGTAGGCGTCGTCGATGCTGATCGCGCTGTGCGTGGTGGTCAGCGGCAATCGCGTGCGGCGCGAGCGCAGCAACGTGAACAATTCGTCGCCGAGCTCGGTGATGGTGGCGCCGGGAAGCTTCATCAGCCGTTCTTGAGGAAGTCGAGAACCATG
>DASRHK010000007.1:0-5731 GCA_035650495.1 Nevskiaceae bacterium
GACGACATCCCGGTCATGCTCGAGGACGAGGCGCGCCCGCTCACCGAAGAAGAAGTCGCGCAGTCGTAGCGCGCGATCGTGAAATTCAAGGTCGTCATCCCCGCGCGGCTCGGCTCGACCCGGCTCCCGCGCAAGGTCCTGCTGCCGATCCATGGTCAGCCGCTGATCCGCTACGTGCACGGCATCGCGCGCGCGAGCGGTGCGGACGAAGTCGTCATCGCAGCCGATCACGCGGAGATCATCGACGTCTGCCGCAGGTTCGGCGCCGATGCGCAGCTCACCGCGACGTCGCATCAATCCGGGACCGATCGCGCCAACGAGATCGCGATCGCGCGCAAGTGGCCCGCCGAAACGATCGTGATCAACCTGCAAGGCGATGAGCCGATGATGCCGCCGGCGATGATCCGCGAGGCGGTGAGCCTGCTCGCGACCGATGCCGAGGCCGACATCGCGACGCTCGCGCATCGGCTGCACGCGGTCGACGAGTGGAAGAATCCGAACGTCGTGAAGATCGTGATGGATGAGAAGGGCAGGGCGCTCTACTTCTCTCGCGCACCGATTCCGTGGAAGCGCGCGCAGGATCCGTCGAAGCCGGATTTCCCCGGCGAGCTCGCGCTACGTCACATCGGGCTCTACGCGTATCGCGCAGGGGCGCTGGCGAGATTCGCCGCGCTGCCGCCGCATCCGCTCGAGCAATGCGAGGCGCTCGAGCAGCTGCGCGCGCTCGCGCACGGCATGAAGATCCGCGTCGGCATCACGACGCACGCGGCGCCGCGCGGCGTGGACACCGAAGAAGACTGGCGCGCCGTCGCGCGCCAGCTGCCGCCGTTACCGAAAACCTGAGCGCTAAGACTGCTCGTTGGTTTCCGGCGTCTCGCTGCTCGGACGCGGCGCTTCCTTCTTCTCTTCCGGTTGCTGCGGCCGCTCGGCCGGTGCTGAGCCGCCGATGAGGCGCGGCATGTAGTCTGGATTCGGGGCGGGACGCTCGGCCGGCGCTTCGCTGCGCGGCACCGGCGGCTCGGCGTTGGCCGAAGCAGCCGACTCGGTGCGCGATTCCTGTGACGGCGGCGCGCTGCCTTCGTCGCGGCGCTCCGCGGCCACATCACGCATCGTCTCGACCGGTTCGGTCGCTGGGCGCTGGTGCTCCTCGCGCTCGACCTGCATCTCGCGCTGCTGCTCCGTGATCCCGGTCGCCGTCTGCTCTGCGGCGGGCGAGCCCTGCGTCTGCGGACCGCGCTGCTCCTGGCCCTGCTGACCGCGCTCGTCGCGGCCGCCCCGGTTGCGGTGACGATCGCGTCCGCGATCGCGGCGTCCGCCGCCACCGCCGCCATGCTGCTGCTGATTCTCGCCCTGCTGACCGCCTTGGCCCGGCGGCTGCTGCGGACGCTGCTGATTCTGCCCTCCGCCCTGCCGCTGCTGGTTCTGCTGGCGATCGCGATCGCGCTGCTGCTGATCGCGGCGCTGCTGGTTCTGCTGACCACCGCCACCCTGGCGCTGCTGGTCGCGGTTGCGATTGCGGTCACGGTCGCCACGATTGTCGCGGCCGTCGCGTCGCTGGTCGCGGCCGTCGCGCCGGTCGCCTCGATGATCCGGTCGACGATCGTCGCGACGCTGCTGTTGCGGCTGCTGCGTCACTGCGGGCGCGGCGCGCGGCGCTTCGATCGCGGCGGGCTGCTCGGCACGCGGGCCGAATCCGAGCCAGCGCAACAATTTCGCCCAGAAGCTTTCGGTCGCGACCGGCTGCATCACTGCGACCGGCGTCGGCAGCGTGCCCACCGGAGCGGCGGTCGTCTCCGGGGGCGGCGGCGCCATCGGGCGGATCAGCTTCACGGCGGGCTCCGCCAGCGGCTTCGCGGCGGGAGCCCGCTCGCCGAGCGCTTCCTGCGCCTCGGCCTTGAAGTCGTGCGGCAGCTTGTAGCTGACTTCGTCGTTCTTCTCCATCTTGAGATTGTCGGCGCGGATGCGCTTGATCTCGTAGTTCGGAGAGTCCAGCGACTCGTTCGGCACCAGCGTCACGCTGCAGCGATAGCGTGACTCGAAATCGGCAATCGCAGTGCGCTTCTCGTTCAAGAGGAAGGTGGCGACGTCGACCGGCAGCTGCGCGATGACGCGGCCGGTGCGCTCCTTCATGCACTCCTCTTCGATGAGGCGCAGCAGCGACAGCGCGAGCGATTCGACGCTGCGGATCTGTCCGCGGCCCGAGCAGCGCGGGCAGGCAATCTGCGTGTGCTCGGAGAGCGACGGACGCAGGCGCTGACGCGACATCTCCATCAGCCCGAAGCGCGACAGGCGTCCGAGCTGGATGCGCGCGCGGTCGATATCGCAGGCCTGGCGCAGGCGGTCCTCGACCGCGCGCTGGTTCTTCTGCGAGTTCATGTCGATGAAGTCGATGACGATCAGGCCGCCGGCGTCCCGCAAGCGCAGCTGGCGCGCGATCTCATCGGCCGCTTCGAGGTTGGTGTTGAGCGCCGTTTCTTCGATGCCGCCGCCGCCGGTCGCGCGCGCGGAGTTGATGTCGATCGCGGTGAGCGCTTCGGTGTGATCGATCACGATCGCGCCGCCGGACGGCAGGCGCACGGTGCGCTCGTGCGCCGACTCGATCTGCGATTCCACCTGGAAGCGCTGGAACAGTGGGATCGGATCTTCGTACAGCTTCAGGCGCTGCAGATGCTGCGGCATCATGTGCTGCATGTGCTCGCGCGCCTGCATGTAGATCTCGGCGTTGTCGACCATCACTTCGCCAATGTCCGGGCGGAAGTAGTCGCGCAGCGCGCGGATCATGATGTTGCTTTCCTGATAGATCAGGAACGGCGCGGGGCGATTGGCCGACTCGGTCTCGATCGCCTTCCAGTACTCGACCAGATGGTTCAGGTCCCACTGGAGCTCTTCGGCTGAACGGCCGATGCCGTTGGTGCGGACGATTGCGCCCATGCCGTCGGGGATCTGCAGCTGGTTGAGCGCCTCGCGCGCTTCGTTGCGCTCTTCCTCGTCGTCGACGCGGCGCGACACGCCGCCCGCGCGCGGGTTGTTCGGCATGAGGACGAGATAGCGGCCGGCGAGCGAGATGAACGTGGTCAGGGCGGCGCCCTTGTTGCCGCGCTCTTCCTTCTCGACCTGCACGATCAGCTCCTGGCCTTCCTCGAGCTGGTCGCGGATGTTGCCGCCGTCCTTCTTGAAGTAGCTGCGGGCGATTTCCTTGATCGGCAGGAAGCCGTGGCGCTCGGCGCCGTATTCGACGAAGCACGCCTCGAGCGACGGCTCGACGCGGGTGATGCGGCCTTTGTAGATGTTGGACTTGCGCTGCTCGCGGCTGGCGACCTCGATGTCGAGGTCGAAGAGCTTCTGCCCGTCCACGATCGCCACGCGCAGTTCTTCACGCTGCGTTGCGTTGATCAGGATGCGTTTCATTGTTGTATGCGGTCTCGGATAAGGCCCGAGCCCGCGGGGCGGGAGTCATGGGGCGACGTGCCGATCGAAACCGATCGAGCTGCCACGCGGCCCAGCAAACTTTAGTCACACCGCCCGCGGCTCAAGCCGGGGTTTACGGTGCCCGGCGCGGCCTGGCATGAGCGGCGCCGGGATGAATTCGAAACAAATCTCCTCAGGATTCCTGTGGGCGCGAACTGTTATCCTTTGACCGCGCCCCGGAAGACTTACGGCGAGCATCTGCCGTAAGCGTCTCTCCGGGCATAACTTTTTCCGGAGTGTCACTATTTTGCCAGAAAAGCGCAGCTCTGTGCGCCATGTCGAGGTCGGCCAGCGGGAAGCGGGCCAGAGAATCGACAATTTCCTGATCCGCGAGCTGGGGGGCGTGCCGAAGTCGCACGTCTACCGGCTGCTGCGCTCCGGGCAGGTCCGGATCAACGGTGGCCGGGCCAAGCCGGACCGGAAGCTGGCGCTGGGCGACGACGTCCGCATCCCGCCGGTGCGCATGGCGGAGAAGGGCGAGGCCGTCCGGCCGCCCGACGAAATCCAGAACCGCCTGCGCAAGGCGATCGTCTTCGAGGACGCCAACTATCTGGCGATCTCCAAGCCGGCGGGTCTCGCATCGCATGGCGGCACTGGCGTTTTATACGGTGTGATCGAAGTCGCCCGCGCCTGGGGCCGACATCAGTTCCTCGAGCTCTGCCACCGGCTCGATCGGGACACGAGTGGTGTCCTGTTGCTGGCCAAGTCGCGCGACGCGCTGCTTCGGGCGCAGCGGGCGTTCAAGCACGGCCTTGCGCAGAAGCGCTACTTCGCGCTGCTTTGCGCGCAGCTCAAGGGCGGTCCTTACGACGTCGACGCCGCGCTGGTGCGCAGCCGGCTCGAGAGCGGCGAGCGCTTCGTGGAGATGGACGAGGAAGAGGGTAAGCCGTCGAAGTCGCGCTTCACGGTCCAAGCCCGCTATCGACAGGCCACGCTCTGCGAAGTCGAGATCTTCTCGGGACGCACGCATCAGATCCGCGTGCATGCGCTGGCGTTGCGTGCCGCAATCGCCGGCGATCGAAAATATGGCGAGCGCGACGAGCAGAAGCCGCTGCGCGCGCTCGGACTGCGCCGCATGTTCCTGCATTCGCATTTCCTGCAGCTGCCGCCGGAGGGCGACTTCCCGAAGCTCCTGATCACCGCGCCGATGCCCGACGAGCTGCGCGATTTCCTCGCGCGACTGGCGCCGATGCGGTGAGCCGCTTCAAGGTTCTCATCTTCGACTGGGACGGCACGCTCGCGGATTCCGCGGGGATGATCGTTCGCGCGATGCAACGCGCGATCGTCGGATTGAAGCTGCCGCCGCGATCAGACCAGCAGATCGCCGAGTTGATCGGACTTGGTCTCAACGAGGCGCTGGTACGGCTCTATCCGGAGTTCGATCTCGCAAAACTGCGCGCCTTGCTAGAGGGCTATCGCGCCCAGTGGCTCTCCGAAGGGGCGGGCGAGGCGGAGCTCTTCACCGGAGCGCTCGAAGCGCTGCAGATCCTGCACGAGCGCGGCCATCAGATCGCGATCGCCACGGGCAAGTCGCGCCGCGGGCTCGATCGATCCCTGCGCCATCACGGCGACGTCGCGAAGCTCGTCGCCACCAGCCGCTGTGCCGACGAAACCGCCTCCAAGCCCGATCCACGGATGCTGCGCGAGATCGTCGAGGAATTGCGCATCGATCCTTCCGACGCTCTGATGATCGGAGACACCGAGTACGACGTGTCAATGGCACGGAGCCTCGGCATGCCGGCGCTTGGCGTGACCTGCGGCGTGCACGACGCCGCACGGCTCGAAGCTGCCGGCGCGCACGATCTGGTCGCGAGCGTTGCCGCCGTGCCGGCGTGGATCCGGTCCGGCTGATCCGATCTACGGCAGCGCGTAGCCCGCTTCCCGCAGCAGCTTCGAAAGCGCGATCAGCGGCAGTCCGATCAAGGCGGTCGGATCGCGCGAGGTGATCTCGTCGAACAACGTGATGCCCAGGCCTTCGCTCTTGAAGCTGCCCGCGCAGTCGAACGCCGGCTCGGCAGCGATGTAGCGACGGATCTCCTCGTCGCCCAACGCGCGGAAGCGCGCTGTGGTGATGTCGGCCCCCCGCAAGACGCGATCGTTCCGGATCAGCGCCATCGCCGTGATGAACTGCACGGTGCGGCCCGAGAGCGCCCGAAGTTGTTCTATCGCGCCCTCGGCATTTCCCGGCTTGCCGAAGATCCGGCCGTCGATGGCGGCGACCTGATCGCAGCCGAGGATCCAGTGATCGGCGAAGCGCGGCGCG
>DASRHK010000008.1:0-11815 GCA_035650495.1 Nevskiaceae bacterium
TAGAGCTGGCCCGTGTTCGCGGTCACTTCGTTGACGACATAGAAGCTCACGCCGATCAGCACGCCCACCAGCAGCCGCTGCCCGGCGCCCGTGGATCGCAACGGCCCCATCACGAATGGGATCGTGAACAGCATCATCGCCATCACCGTCAGCGGCGTGATCAGCTTGCGCCAGAGCTCGAGCGCGTACTCGCGGCTGCTTAAGCCGTTCACGCGCAGATATTCCATGAGCCGCAGCAGGCCGTGGATCGAGATCGCGTTGGCGCGCAGCAGGAACAGGCGCAGCACTTCCGGCGAGGGCTGATCACCCCAATCGAGCGTGGACGCCTGGGTCACGTGCGTGCCGTCGGCGCCGAAATCCGTGCGCTCGACGTCGCTGAAGCGCCAGCGCCCGTTTTCGTAGGCGCCCTCGCGCGCGACCAGGATCGAGCGCAGCGACAGGTCGGGCGCGAGCTTGAAGATTTCCGCCTCGGAGAACTGCTTCTCGTTGATGAGGCTCTTGATGTGGATGACGCTGTCGCCTTCGCGCAGCCACACGGGCACGCTGAGACTGCCGGCCTTCACGCCCGAGCGCGCTTCGCTCTGCATCGTCTCGGCTTTCACCTTGGCCATCGGTGCGAGCCAGTCGCCGAGCGCGAGCGAGATCAGCCCGAGCAGCGCGCCGGCGAACAGCGTCGAGCGGCCGATGCGCATCAGCGACACGCCGGCGGCGCGCATGGCGATGATCTCGCTCTGCGCGGCGAGCGTGCCGAGTCCCATCAGCGTGCCGAGCATCGCGATGATCGGCAGCAGCAGATAAACGCTGGTCGGGATCAGCAGGAGCACGTAGAGCGTGAGCTGCGGCACGCCGAAATTGCCTTGCCCGAGATTGCGGCTCTCGGTGACGAAGGTGACGAACGTGTAGATCGCGGTGAGCGCGAGCGCGACGATGCCGGTCAGCGCGAAGACGTGCCCGATGATGTAGCGATCGAGCCGCGTGATGGCGAGCATCCTCATCGCGCCCAGCCCTCGCGACGGCCAACCAGCCACAGCGCGAGCCCGGCCGCGATCGCGTGCGCCCACCACAGACCCACCTGCGGCGGCACCATGCTCTTGGCGATCCACGCCTGCCCGAGCCCGAGCAGGTTCGAGTAGACGAGATACAGCACGATGCCGTAGACGAGCTTCGCGTAGCGGCCCTGGCGCGGCGCGAGATGCGACATGGGCACGGCCATCACTGCGAGCAGGAACACGCTGATCGGCACCGCGAGCCGCCAATGGAATTCGGCGCGATCGCCCGGATCGCTCGATGCCAGCAGATCGCTGGTCGCCTTGAGCTTGCGCTCGTCGGAGCTGTAGATGAACTCCGGTGGCTGCACGCGCGTCTTGAAGCTGCCGAAGCCGACGACGTCGTAGTCGGCGCGGCCGGGCTCGCCGACGTAGCGGAAGCCGTCGCGCAGCTCGACGAGCCGCTCGCCGCCGGTGCCCATCTGCTGGTGACCTTCGCGCGCAGTCACCACGCTGGTCGTATCGCCCTCCTGGATCTCCGCGAAGACGAGCCCCAGCTCTTCGCCGGTCTTCGAGACGCGATCGGTGTAGAACACGCCGTGACGCCGACCGTGGCCGATGTCCTTGAACTGCCCGGGCTCGAACGGATTGAACTGCACGAGCCAGCGCGCGTCCTCGACGAGGTAGTCCGCGCGACGTCCCGCCCACGGCCCGATCACGAACGCGAGCGCCGCGCCGAGCAGCGCGAGCACGCCGGCGAGCCACAGGAACGGTCGATAGAAAGTGCCGCTGCCCGCGCCGCACGCGGTCATCGCCGACATCTCCTGGTCCTTGTAGAGCCGGCCGAGCGACAGCATCACCGCGAGCAGGAGGGACACCGGGATCAGGATCATCAGGTACTGCAGGCTCGACAGCGCGACGACCTCGAGCAGCAGCTCCTTCGGGAGCTTGCCGGATGCGGCGACCGCGAGGTAGCGCGCAAAGCGCGTCGCCAGCATGATCGACAGCAGGACCAGCGTGACCGCGATCCAGGCGCCGGCGGCTTCGCGCAGGAGGTAGCGCTGCAGGATTCCGGATTTCTGCATCAGTCGCCGCACGATTCTCGCATCGCGGCATCTTACAGCTTGTGCGCGATCCGGCACTTGTCGGAGAATTCGCGCTCGAAATTCAAATTTGGTCCCGCGATCGCCCGCGGGGCCGCCGAGAAAAACTTCCAATGGAATACTTCGTCAAGAGCAGCAATCCCGAGAAGCAGCGGGTCGCCTGCGTCGTGGTCGGCATCTTCGATCGCCGCGCGCCTTCCGCCGCCGCCGAAACGATCGATCGCGAGAGCAAGGGCCTGATCGCGAGCGTCATGCGTCGCGGCGACATGGACGGCAAGCTCGGCGCCACGCTCTTGCTGCACAACGTCCCCGGCATCTTTGCCGATCGCGTCATGCTGGTCGGCCTCGGCAAGGAGCGCGCGTTCGACGACGCGGCCTACCGCAAGGCCTGCCAGGCCGCCGCCGCCGCGCTGCGCCGGACCGGCGCGATCGACGCGGTGAGCTATCTGCCGCACGTCGAGGTGAAGGATCGCGACTTCCACTGGAACGTGCTGCACGCGACGCTCACGACCGAAGCGGAGTTCTATCGCTTCGACGAGTGTCGCGGCGAGGAGGCGCGCAAGGCGCTCAACGAGCACAAGCTCGAGCGGCTGACCTTCGACGTGCCGCGCCGATCGGACCTGCCGTCGGGCGAGCGCGGCTTGAAGGAAGCGCTCGCAATCGCTGCGGGCCATCGGCTCACCAAGGATCTCGCGAACCTTCCGGGCAATCTGTGCACGCCGACGCACCTCGCCGAAGCCGCGCAGAAGCTCGCGGAGAAGTATCCGCTCAAGGTGAAGGTGCTCGAAGAATCCGACATGGAGCGCCTGGGCATGCGCTCGCTGTTGTCGGTGTCGCGCGGCAGCCGCCAGCCGCCGAAGCTGATCGTGCTCGAGTATCTGCACGGCGCCAAAGGCGATAAGCCCGTCGCGCTCGTCGGCAAGGGACTCACGTTCGACGCCGGCGGAATTTCGCTGAAGCCGTCCGACAAGATGGACGAGATGAAATTCGACATGTGCGGCGGCGCTGCAGTGCTGGGTGCGTTCGTCGCTGCAGCCGAGCTCAAGCTGCCCATCAATCTCGTCGGCGTGATTCCCGCGTCGGAGAATCTTCCCGACGGCGCGGCCAACAAGCCCGGCGACATCGTCACCAGCATGGCCGGCATCACCATCGAAGTGCTCAACACCGACGCCGAAGGCCGCCTGATCCTGTGCGACGCCCTCACCTACGTCGAGCGCACGTACGATCCGGCAGTGTGCATCGACATGGCGACGCTCACGGGCGCCATCGTGGTCGCGCTCGGCGGCGGACCGAGCGGGCTCTTCAGCAACAACCCGGCGCTGGCGCGCGCGATCATCCAGGCCGGCGAATACACCGGGGATCGCGTGTGGGAGCTGCCGATGTGGCCGGAGCACGACGAGCTGATCAAGAGCGAGTTCGCCGACATCGCCAACATCGCCACGCGCGGCGGCCGCGAGGCGGGCGCGATCATCGGCGCGACCTTCCTGCATCGCTTCACCAAGAAGATGAAGTGGGCGCATCTCGACATCGCCGGCACCGCGTGGGTCGGCAAGCGCGCGAGCGGCCGCCCCGTCGCGCTGGTCACGCAGTACCTCATGGACTACGCGGCGAAGAAGTGACGCGCATCGACTTCTACGTGCTGCCCAGCGACGGCGCCGAAGACGCGGTGATGACCGCGTGCAAGCTGTGCGACAAGGCCGTCGGCAGCGGCAGCCGCGTCTACGTGCACGCTGCCGACGAGCGCACCCAGGATCAGATCGACAAGCTCCTGTGGACGTTCCGTCAAGGCAGCTTCATCGCGCATGAGCGCGCGACGGCCTCGCCGCTTTCCGAGCCGCTGCCCTCGGTGGTGTTCGGCAATGCCGAGCCCCCGCAGAGCCATTCGCGCGTGATGATCAACCTTGCCGACGACGTCCCCGCCTTCTTCAGCCGCTTCGAGCGCGTCTGCGAGATCGTCGCCGGCGACGACGCGCAGCGGGCGAAGTCGCGCAGTCGCTACAAGTTCTATCGCGATCGCGGCTACGAATTGAAAAGCTTCGAACAGCAAGCGGATGGCGGATGGAAAGCGCGCGCATGAGCGAGATGGACAAGACCTTCGAGCCGCGCGCCATCGAAGAGCGCTGGTGCGAGACGTGGGAAAAGCGCGGCTTCTACAAGACGCGCGGTGCGGGCGAGCCTTTCTCGATCGCGATCCCGCCGCCGAACGTCACCGGCACGCTGCACATGGGCCACGCGTTCCAGCATTCGGTGATGGACGCGCTCACGCGCTATCAGCGCATGCGCGGTCGCGATGCGCTGTGGCTGCCCGGCACCGATCACGCGGGCATCGCGACGCAGATGGTCGTCGAGCGCAACCTCGCCGCCGAGGGCGTGAAGCGCACCGATCTCGGTCGCGAGAAATTCCTGGAGAAGGTCTGGCAATGGAAGGAGCATTCGGGCGGCACCATCACGCGCCAGATGCGGCGCATCGGCGAGTCGGTCGACTGGTCGCGCGAAGCGTTCACGATGAGCCCGCAATATTCGCGCGCGGTCATCGAGCACTTCGTGAAGCTGTACGAAGAAGGACTGATCTATCGCGGCAAGCGTCTCGTGAACTGGGATCCGGTGCTGCAGACCGCGATCTCCGATCTCGAGGTCGAGCATCGCGAGGAGAAGGGCAAGCTCTGGCACCTGCGCTATCCGCTCGCCGACGGCAGCGGACAGATGATCGTCGCGACGACGCGTCCCGAGACGATGCTCGGCGACACGGCTGTCGCCGTGCATCCCGAGGACGAGCGCTACAAGGGATTCATCGGCAAGAATGTGAAGCTGCCGCTCACCGATCGCGAGATCCCGGTGATCGCCGACGACTATGTCGATCGCGAATTCGGCAGCGGCGTGGTGAAGATCACGCCGGCGCACGACTTCAACGACTACGCGCTCGGCCAGCGGCACAAGCTTCCGCTCATCAACATCTTCACCGCGACCGCGAAGCTCAACGACAACGTGCCGGCGGCTTATCGCGGTCTGGATCGCTTCGACGCGCGCAAGCGGATCGTCGCGGATCTCGAAGCGCAAGGCTTCCTCGAGAAGATCGACGAACACACCAACAAGGTGCCGTACGGCGATCGTTCCGGTGTCGTGCTCGAGCCGTGGCTCACGGATCAGTGGTACGTCGATCTGACGCGCAAGAAGCTCGACGACGGCCGCGACGGCGGCTGGACGCGCATCACCAAGCCCGCGCTCGACGTCGTCGCCGACGGCCGCATGAAGTTCGTGCCGGAGAATTGGGCGAACACCTACAACCAGTGGCTCAACAACATCCAGGACTGGTGCATCTCACGCCAGCTCTGGTGGGGCCATCGCATCCCCGCGTGGTACGACGAGACTGGCAAGGTCTACGTCGCGCGCAGTGAAGACGAAGTGCGCGCGAAGTTCGGCGTGAAAGGCGCGCTGCGTCAGGACAACGACGTGTTCGACACCTGGTTCTCGTCGGACATCTGGCCGTTCGCGACGCTCGGCTGGCCCGATCCGACCGATGACCTGAAGCGCTATTACCCGACGAGCGTGCTCGTCACCGGCTTCGACATCATCTTCTTCTGGGTCGCGCGCATGGTGATGATGGGGCTCTTCTTCATGAAGGACGTGCCCTTCCACGAGGTCTACATCACCGGGCTGGTGCGCGATCCCGACGGCAACAAGATGTCGAAGAGCAAGGGCAACATCGTCGATCCGCTCGACATCGTCGAAGGCATCACGCTCGACGCGCTCGTCGCCAAGCGCGTGAGCGGGCTCATGCAGCCGCAGATGGCGCAGAAGATCGAGAACGCGACGCGCCGCCAGTATCCGAACGGCATCCAGGAAACCGGCGTCGACGCGCTGCGCTTCACCTTCCTCGCGCTCGCCTCGACCGGCCGCGACATCCGTTTCGATCCGAAGCGCGCCGAGGGCTATCGCAATTTCTGCAACAAGATCTGGAACGCCGCGCGCTACGTGCTGATGAATTGCGAAGGCCAGGACACCGGCGTCGACGAAGCGCAGACGATCACGCTGTCCACGGCCGATCGCTGGATCGTGTCGAAGCTGCAGCGGCTCGAAGCGGAGATCGCCGAGCATTTCAAGACGTATCGGTTCGATCTGCTCGCGACCGCGCTCTATCAGTTCATCTGGAACGAGTACTGCGACTGGTATCTGGAGCTGTCGAAGCCGGCGCTGCAGCAGGGCAACGCGGCTGCGCAGCGCGGCACGCGACGCACGCTCGTGCGCGTGCTCGAGACGTGGCTGCGGCTGCTGCATCCGCTGATGCCGTTCATCACCGAAGAGATCTGGCAGCGCGTCGCTCCGCTCGCGGCAAAGAGCGGCGAGACGATCATGCTGCAGCCCTACCCGACCGCGCAGACCGAGAAGATCGACGAGGTCGCGGAGGCCGACATCGAATGGATGAAGGGCTTCATCCTCGGCCTGCGGCAGATCCGCGGCGAGATGGATCTGTCGCCGGGCAAGGCGCTGCCGGTGCTGCTGCAGAACGCGTCGAAGGCCGACGTCGAGCGCGTGCAGCGCCTGCACGGCAGCCTGACGACACTCGCGAAGATCGAGGATCTGCATTTCCTCGAAGCCGAGGAGCAGGCGCCGGAAGTCGCGACCGCGCTGCTCGGCCAGATGAAGATCCTGGTGCCGATCGCGGGACTGATCGACAAGGAAGCCGAGCTCGCACGCCTGCTGAAGCAGATCGCGAAGCTCGAGAGCGATCTCGGCAAGACCGAAGTGCGCATCAACAACCCGAACTTCGGCAAGGCGCCGGAGAACGTGCAGGAGCAGGCACGCTCACTGGCCGCGAAGCAGCGCAAGGATCTCGCCGTTCTCCGAGAGCAGCACTCCCGGATTCAAGCGCTCTAACGCTTGCAGGTGCCGCCAACTGAAGCGGCCCGCCGGGAGACGCCTGAAAATTCCTTCCCTGGAGCTCGTGTGCGGCCGTCCATGGCCGCACACGCTCCCGGCGAGCCGCTTCAGTCGTCGGCTTCCAGCTGCGGCTGGGCTCGTCGCCGAATCAGGTTCTGGCGGGGGCTACGCGGCCAGGGATGGCCGCGTCCGAGCTAAAGGAGCTTTGCAGGCGTCCCCCGCCGGGACCTGATTCGGCGGCGGACCAGAGACAACTCAGTCGCGCTGACGTACGACGCGCAGCCCCGGCTTGCGCGGCAGTTGCGGCACCGTCTGCCCGACGCTGTGATGCTCCAGTCGATCGACGCAGCGGTCGAGCGTCTGGCTGATCATCGTCTGATTGCGGATCATCTCCAGGCGCGGCCAGGTCGCGCGCTCGCCTTCGAGCATGAAGCGCTTCACCGACTCGATGCTCGGATTGCGCGTGACGTTGATGTAGCGCCACAGGCTCACTTCCGGATAGATGTTGATGTTGCCGCGATAGTCCTGATCGAGGATGGAGGACGCGGTGTCGAGCGTGCCCTTCACCGCGCGGAACGGCATGTTGTGACGGACCAGATCGAGCGCGTGCTTGGCCTGCGTGCGGATGGTCGAGAACGCGAAGTCGCGCGTGGTGCCGAAGACGCCGCCGGTCGACAGGTCCTTGCGCGTGACGAACGGGATCACGTGCGGATTGGTCTGACTGACGATGAAGTGATTGACGTTGTGCAGCCGGCGCATGCGCAGCATCGGCAGGTCCGACTTCAGCGAGCCGTCGTTCCAGCGCAGCATCGGCATGTACGGCACGCGCTCGTTGTTCTCGTCGCGCGTCATCAGCATCACCGGCGGGAACAGGATCGGCACCGCCGTCGACGCGAGCACCGCTTCGCGCAGGTACAGGTACGGGAACGTCAGGTAGTTGAGCAGTCGCGGCGGCTGATTGACGCCGGCGGGCGACACGGTGATGTTCACGATGCGGCCCGACAGCTTGTATGCCTCCTCGAACGTGAGATCACGGACGTTCTTGGCGATGCCGCGGCGAAGCTGCGTCTGATCCATGATCGAGCGACGCTCGAGCATGTGACGCGGCGGCAGCACGCGCCAGAAGTGGTAGTAGGCGCTCTCGACGTCCATCAGCTCTTCGATCTCGTCGGGCGCGCGCGTGCCGATGGTCGCGCAAACGACCGAGCCGGCGCTCGAGCCCGACATCACGGTCGGCACGAGGCCTTCGCGATACAGCGCCTTCACCACGCCGACGTGGAACAGCCCGAGCGTGGCGCCGCCCGACAACAGCAGCGCCGAGCGTCCGTAGGAAAGCGCGACTTCATGGAAGAAGCGCAGCTTCTCGGCTTGCGGGAATTCGGGATAGTCGTTGTCGCAGAGATCGATCAGCGCGTCGGAGATCTCGGTGACGTACTCGCGGATCAGCTTCTTGGTGCCGACGCGGCAGTAGGAATACAGGACCGGGTTGCCGGTGTTGCCGAGGTTCCAGTGCAGGCCTTGGCGCAAGTGATAGACCATCCGGCGGATGTCCTTCGCCGCGCGGTACTGGCGGATCTGCCGTAGGCGCGAGCGGATGAGGCGCCAGTCGTAGTCATCGGAGATCTCGTCGTCCTTCCATTCTTCCAGCCCGTCGCGAAGGTCGAGCTCCTCGGCGGCGGCGAGCCAGGTCTGATAGTCCGTCGCGTGGGCCATCGCCTGGTGAAACTCACGGGTGATCCGATCCACTCATGTCCCCGGAAAGAACTGAACAATCGGTATGGTCGGGTATCCTTCCCGCTCACGCAAGCGACATTGCACATCAACGCGCGGTTAAACTCGTCGTCCGCACCCAGAAAAAAACATGAACGCCGATCTCGCGCCGGTTCTCAACACGTTGTCCACGATTCTGCTCGGCAAGGAGCGCCAGCTCCGGCTCGCGCTGTCGTGCATCCTCGCCCGCGGTCACCTGCTGATCGAAGACATGCCCGGCGTCGGCAAGACCACGCTCGCGCTCGCTCTGGCGCGCGTGCTCGGGCTGCAATTCCAGCGCGTGCAATTCACCAGCGATCTGTTGCCGGCGGACATCCTCGGCGTGTCGGTGTACGAGCAAGCTGCGGGACGATTCCGATTCCATCCGGGTCCGATCTTCGCGCAGCTCGTGCTGGCCGACGAAGTGAATCGCGCGAGCCCGAAGACGCAATCGGCGCTGCTCGAAGCGATGGAAGAGCGCCAGGTCACCGCCGAGGGCGAGACGCGCATGCTGCCCGAGCCGTTCTTCGTCATCGCGACGCAGAATCCCGCGGAGCAGATCGGCACGTTTCCGCTTCCCGAATCGCAGCTCGATCGCTTCCTGATGCGCATCCACCTCGGCTACCCGCCGCGCGACGCCGAGCGCACGTTGCTTTCCGAGCGCGATCGGCGCGATCTGCTTTCCGAAACCGCGCCCGCGCTCAGCTCGACGCAATTGCTCGAGCTGCAGGCCAAGGCCGCGAGCGTCAAGGCGAGCCCTGCGCTGCTCGAATACGTGCTCGCGCTGGTCGAGCACACGCGCCGCCTGCCCGGACTGCGCATGGGCCTGTCGCCGCGCGCCGGTCTTGCGCTGCGTCGCGCCGCGCAAGCGTGGGCGCTCATCGAAGGCCGCAGCGGCGTCATCCCCGAAGACGTGCAGGCCGTGTTCGCGCCGGTCGTGGGCCATCGCCTCCTCGCCGAATCGGAGCGCGAAGCCGGTGCGCCGACGGCGGACGAAATCCTGGGAGCGGTTGCCATACCGTAGCGAGAGCCGCATGCGCTTCTGGCTCATCTTCAAGATCCTGCTGCATCCGATCCGCTACGCGCAGGAGCGCATCGACGCGTGGGTGATGGCGCGCGTGAAGCGCCAGCCGGGGCCGGTGAAGATCGGGCGGCAGCGCGTCTATATCGTGCCGACCAGCTACGGCTACGCATTCGCGGGCCTGGTGCTCGCGATGCTGCTCGGCGCGATGAACTACAGCAACAGCCTCATGTTCGGGCTGTCGTTCCTGCTGATGGCGCTCGGGCTCGTGTGCATGCATCACACGCACGGCAATCTGGTGAACATGGTCGTGCACGCATCGCGCCTCGAATCAGTGTTCGCCGGTGAAGAAGCGCACTTCGAGTTCCAGCTGGAGAACCCGACGCCGCGCACGCGCTACACGCTGGTGCTGTCGTGGGCGCGCTCGACGTCCGGCGCGCCCGGCGCCGACGTGCGCACCGCAACCCCGGTCAAGGTGAGCATCCCGCTGCCGGCGCTGAAGCGCGGCTGGCTGCGCGGCGGCGTGTTCAGCGTAGCGACCGAATTCCCGCTCGGGCTGTTCCACGCCTGGACCTGGATGGAGCTCGACGTCGCCTGCCTCGTGTACCCGCGGCCCGCGCCGGCGGGACGCCAGCCGCCCGCGGCGCGCGGCATGGGTCATCGTGCCGATCGCGCGGTCGGCGGCCATGACGAATTCGTCGGCCTGCGCAGCTATCAGCGCGGCGATCCGATCCGGTCGATCCACTGGAAGAGCTTGCCCAAGGTCGGTCAGCCGCTCGTGAAGCAATTCGCCGACACGCTCGGCGACGAGCTGTGGCTCGACTGGGACGCCCTCGGCGGGCTCGACGTCGAGCAGCGCCTGTCGCAGCTCACGCGCTGGGTGCTCGATTGCGAAGGCGCGCGCCGTCGCTACGGTCTGCGCGTGCCCGGTCTGGAAGTGCCGCCCGATCTCGGGCCGGTGCATCAATCCACGTGCCTGCGCGCGCTCGCGCTCCACGAGGCGACACCGTGAACGGCACCGTGTCATGAACGCCCCGACCGCCGGCGACTATCTGTCGCGCGCGTCGCTGCTGCGACTGCTGATGGTGATGGCGCTGGTGATGGGGCCGCACCTGCCGCGGCTGCATTGGTGGGAGGCCGCGACGGTCATCGGCATCGGCCTGTGGCGCGCGACCGCCGCGATGCGGCAGTGGGCGCTGCCGAAGCCATGGATCCGTATCGTCCTTGCACTCGTGGCCTTCAGCGGCGTCTCGGCGACCTACGGGCGGGTCAGCGGGCAAACCGCCGGCGTCGCGCTGCTGATGCTCATGTCGGCGCTCAAGCTCACCGAGATGCGCTCGCGCCGCGACGTCATGGTCACGGTGTTCCTCCTCTACTTCGTGCTGCTCACGCACTTCCTGTTCTCGCAGGAGCTGTGGACCGTCGCCTACCTGCTGGTGTGCGTGACCGCGATCACGGCGATGCTGATCGAGGCCAATCACGCCGGCGAAGCGCTCGCGCCGCGCACGAGCTTGCGGGTCGCGCTGCGCATGCTCCTCGAGGCGCTGCCGGTGATGGCGCTGCTGTTCGTGCTGTTCCCGCGAGTGCCCGGACCGTTGTGGGGATTGCCTTCGGACGCCGGCGCGGCGCGCTCGGGACTTTCCGACAGCATGTCGCCCGGCGACATCGCTGCCCTGATCGAATCCAACGAAGTGGCCTTCCGCGTGCGCTTCAACGGCGCGGTGCCGATGATGCGCAATCGCTATTGGCGCGGTCCCGTGTTCGATTTCTTCGACGGGCGACGCTGGCAATCGGGCGGTCACGCCGATCGCTGGCCCGCGCCAGACGTCGAAAAGGTCGGCGGCTTCATCTTGTACGAAGTCACGCTCGAGCCGAACCGCCAGCCCTGGCTGTTCGCGCTCGACACGGTGAACCCCAACGCGTTGCCGCCGCGCTCGCACCTGAACGGTTTCGGCTTGCTGCTGTCCGCCGAGGCGGTCCGCGAGCGGATCTCGTACACGCTGCAGTCGTACACCGACTATCGCTTGCAGGCGCAGCTCGACGAAAGCCAGCGGCCGTGGCTGCTGCAATTGCCCAAG
>DASRHK010000009.1:0-34921 GCA_035650495.1 Nevskiaceae bacterium
TCAGTTATTACGAGGATGCGATCCGCCTCGATCCCAACTACGCGCTGGCGTGGGCGCGCCTGTCGAGCACGTGCACGCTGATGGTCACGACGGGGGACGCGGCGCCGGTCGAGTATCGCGCTGCGATCGACAAGGCGCGCAAAGCAGCCGACACCGCGCTGCGGCTGAATCCGAATCTCGGCGACGCCCATTTCGCGCGCGGCATCCTGCTGCAGAACGGCGACCTCGATTGGCAGGGCTCCGATGCCGAGTTCGCCCGTGCGATGGAGCTCCAGCCTCGCAACGCGCTCCTGATGATGTCGATGGGCTTCCACAGGTCCGCAGCAGCCAGGTTCGACGAGGCGTGGCCGCTCTTCCGGGATGCGATCGCGGTCGACCCGCTGTTCAGCACGCCGCGCGTTTACTTCGCGCGATCGCTGATCGGCGGCGGCGCCTACGACGAAGCCGAGGCGACGTTGCGCAAGTCGATCGAAGTGCAGCCGCTCGGCAGCCAGAACTACATGGAGCTCGCGAAGATCCAGCTCCTGCGAGGGAACACTGCCGGTGCGGTCGAGCTCGCGAAAAAGGAGACCGACCCGTTCTGGCGCAATTACACGCTGGCGCTCGCCTACTTCGCGAACGGCGACCGCGCGGAAGCCGACCAGCAGCTCAAGCGTCTCATCGACGAGCGCGCCGACCAGGCCGGCGCCCAGATCGCTTCCGTCTACGCGCTGCGCAAGGACGCCGACAAGATGTTCGAGTGGCTCGAGCGCGCGCGCGTCACCAAGGATCCGGGCGCGTTCCTGGTCCGCATCGAGCCGTTCCTGGCGCGCTACAAGGACGATCCGCGCTACGAAGCGTTCTGCAAGAAGATCGGGCTGCCGGGACCGGCGTGAGCTAGAGCTCCCACAGCGCGATCAGCCAGAGAACACCGAAGACGAATCCGAGCAGCTCGAAGAAGCCCGAAACCCACGGGATCGCGCCGGGCGCTCCGTCGACGACGAGGCTGTAGATGCGTCCCGCGACCAGCCCGCCCAGCATGGTCACCACCAGGATGACCGCGGGAAGCTGCAGCTTCGGGATGAACATCGCCGCCACCAGCACGATGCCGCCAGCAGTGCTCACGCCACCGGTTCCCGAGCGCAGATAGTTGCGCCCGTCGACGCTTCTGACTTCGAGGCCGAGCGGCTCGGCGACGGACTCGATCGGCGTGAACACGGCGCGCAGGCCGACGATGAGGAAGGCGATGCCGTTGATGCCGAGGAACCAGTCCAGTCCAGTCATGGCCGCCATCGTAGCGCGCTGCGCGGCCAATCGATCACAATGCGGGATGAAGACGATCCTCGCGGTGCTCGCAGTCCTCACTTTCCTCCCGCTCGCCGCGCACGCGGAGAATTACCTCGGCGGCAGCTACGCGCGCGTGCGCCAGAGCGGCGGGCCGTTCGACGGCTCCAACAATGGCTACAAATTCTTCGCCGGCGCCTACAACAACACCGTCGGGCTCGAAGGCGGCTACGTGAACTTCCAGCATCTCGGCAGCGGCGACGGCCCGCACGCGGACGCGTGGGTGTCGTCGCTGATGCTCGGCTTCCCGATCTCGTTCCTGACCCCATTCGGCCGCGCGGGTCTCGCGGTGTCGCGCGTGGGCGGGACGCCGATCACCGAGGAAGCGAAGCACTATCGCTTCTACTGGGGCGGCGGCGTGCGCATCGGCCGCGACAAGGGCTTCGGGCTGCGCGCGGAATTCGAGCGCTATCGGCTCGACTCCGATCACGTCGATCTGCTCTCCGCCGGACTCGAGTACCGGTTCTAGAGAAACTTCAGCGCGCCTTGCGGTGCTGCGAGCGGATCTCGGCGACGAAGCCGTCGCGATTCCTCGCGATGCCTTTGATGATCCGCGGCGGCGCGTCGGACTTCTTGTCGTACTTCGCGCCCCAGCGCACGAGCTCCAGCATCGCGGGCAACAGATCGAGCGCTTTCTCGGTCGGCGTGTAGACGCCGCGGCGTGAATGCTGCGGATCGGGCGCACGCGTGACGAAGCCCGCAGCTTCGAGCTGCTTCAGCCGGCTGGTCAGGATGTTGGTCGCGATGCCTTCCTGCGATTCGAGGAACTCGCGGAAGTAGCGCTTGCGCCCGAGGATCAGGTCGCGCAGCACGAGCAGGGTCCAGCGATCGCCGACGAAGTCGAGCGCGTAGGAGATCGGGCAGTGGGACCGGCAAGCCGGTAACGCAGCGTTCATGGCGCGAGATTAGGGTGGTCACTTGCATTGTGCAAGCGGAAGCCTATACTCACTTGCGCTTTGCAAGTCACGAAGCGCCCCAACAACGACCGAGGAGCCCCCAATGCCCAAGCTCAAGCTGACCTATTTCGATTTCGACGGTGGCCGCGGCGAGCCCGCACGCCTGGCGCTCAGGATCGGCGGCGTCGCCTTCGAGGACCATCGCATCCCCGGACCGGACTGGCCGAAGTACCGCGACCAGACGCCGTTCCGCGGCATGCCGGTGCTCGAGGTCGACGGCAAGTCGATCACGCAGTCGAACACCATCAACCGCTACGTCGGCAAGCTCGCCGGCCTGTATCCGAAGGACGACTGGCAGGCTGCGCTGTGCGACGAGATCATGGATGCGACGGAGGATCTCGGCTCACGGCTCGGCGCGACCATCACGCTCGACGACGCCGCCAAGAAGAAGGCGAGGGAAGCGCTCGCCGCCGACGCGATCCCGCGACATCTCGAGACACTCGACGCGAAGCTCAAGGCCGCCGGGGGCGAGTACTTCGCCGACAAGCGCCTCACCGTCGCCGATCTGAAGGTGTATCAGCTGATCCGCTGGCTGCGCACTGGCGTTCTCGACCACGTGCCGAAGGACATCGTCGATCGGCACGCGCCGGGACTGGTGAAGCACTTCGAGCGGGTCGCTGCGCACCCGAAGGTCGCCGAGTACTACCAGAGCCGGAAGAAGGCGGCGTAGTCGCTACTTCCTCATCGCCCGCGGCGTTCTCGACGCGCCGCGGGCGGTGCGGATCTGCGATGGCGTCTTGCCGCACCATTTCACGCAGCAGCGGGTGAGCACCGACTGGTCGGCAAGCCCGATCAGGCTCGCGAGCTGCGCCAGCGGAATCTGCGTTCCGCTCAGGTAACGCAGCGCAGTTTCGCGACGCACGTCGTCGCGCAATTCCTCGAACACGACCCCTGCGGCGGCAAGCTTGCGCTGCATCGTGCGCGGATGCAGGAACAGCAGCGCCGCGATCGCATCCTTCGCGCCGCGATTGGAGGACAGCGTCGAGGTGAGCACGCGACGCACGCGGGTGACGATGTCCTGGCTCGGGTCGGCGTAGTGCGAGCTCAGATAGTCGAGCGCCATCTTCTGCAGCGGCTTGTTCACCGTCGGCAGCTTGCGCTTGAGCGTTGCGGGCGTGACATGCAGGCCGGCGTGCGGGTGCTCGGCGTGGACCGGCACGCCGAAGAATTTCTTGTAGACCGATAGATCGGCGAGCGGCTTGTGCGAGAGCGTGACCGCAAGCAATCCGTAGTCCGCGCCGGTGAGGAAGATCGCGATGCGATGCAGGACGCCGAGGCATTGATCGCTCACCTGCCGGTCGGTGCCGAGGTTGTCGAGCAGCGTTTCGAAGCGCAGCTCGACCGCGCCGTGGATCAGCGTGCTCTTCGGGATCACGCTGAACTTGAGCGCTGCGCTGTGCACGAAGAGGTAGCGCGATGCCGTCTGCAGCGCTTCGCCGACGGTCTCCGCATTCTGGATCGCCGCGGCGAGCGGGCCGACGACGCGGATGTCTTCGGTCGCCGCGAGGCGCAAGCCGAAGTCGGGGCAGTTCGTCGCCGCCGCGCTGTCTTCCTCGAGGTTGACGATCGCGCGCACGGGCACGAGGACGTCGTCGTTCTCGCCGAGATCGAGCGGCAGGCCGTGCTTCTTCAACAGCGGCTTCGGATCGACGCCGAGGCTGCGCATCAACGCCGAATAGCCGATCACTCCGCTGGAGCGGACCATCGCAGTCATGTCCCATAGGGTAAAAAGTCTGTCTCGTGAGATCAAGAGCGCAGACTGCGGACTTGCTGCAATGCTCGCCATGAACATCGACTACGACATCCTCGTCATCGGCGCCGGCCTGTCCGGGATCGGCATGGCCTGCCAGCTCCAGCGCGAGTTCCCGGGAAAGCGCCTGACGATCCTCGAGCGGCGCAACGCGATCGGCGGCACCTGGGATCTGTTCCGCTATCCCGGCATCCGCTCCGACTCCGACATGTTCACCTTCGGCTACCAGTTCCGGCCGTGGAATGCGCTGAAGGTGCTCGCCGACGGCCCGTCGATCCGCAAGTACATCGCCGACACCGCCGCCGAGTACGGCGTCGACCGGAAAATCCAGTTCGGCGTGAAGATCGTCTCGGCGGACTGGTCGAGCGACGCGCGCTGCTGGACGATTCGCGCGGTGCACGAATCGACCGGCGAGCCGCGCGCGTACACGGCGAAGTACGTCGTGAACTGCACCGGCTACTTCAATCACGATCAGGGCTTCCTGCCGAAGTTCGCCGGCATCGAGCAATTCAAGGGCCAGTGCGTCCATCCGCAGCAGTGGCCCGAGGATCTCGACTACAGCGGCAAGAAGGTGGTCATCATCGGCAGCGGCGCCACTGCGGTGACGCTCGTGCCCGCGATGGCGGGGAAGGCATCGCACGTGACGATGCTGCAGCGCTCGCCGACGTACATCTTCTCGATCCCGGCGCTCGACAAGATCTCCGGCTTCCTCGCGAAGTTCCTGCCGGCGAAGTGGGTGTTCGGCGCCGCGCGGCGTCGCCAGATCGCGCTGCAGCGGTGGATCTACGCCGCTTGCCGGCTCTGGCCGAAGCTCACGCGCCGCCTGCTGCTCGCGCAGACGCGCCGCCACCTCGGCGACGGCTTCGACATGGGGCATTTCACGCCGAAGTACATGCCGTGGGACGAGCGCCTGTGCATGGTGCCCGACGCTGATCTGTTCGCCGCGCTGAAGTCGAAGCAGGCGTCCGTGGTCACCGATCACATCGACACGTTCACCGAGAGCGGCATCCGGCTGAAGTCCGGCCAGACGCTCGATGCGGACATCGTCGTCACCGCGACCGGGCTTCAGCTGCAGATGCTCGGCGGCATGACGCTGAGCGTCGATGGCCGCGTGGTGTCGTTCAGCGACCAGATGACCTACAAGAGCATGCTCATCCAGGACGTGCCGAACATGGCCTTCATCTTCGGCTACACGAATGCGTCGTGGACGCTCAAGGTCGACATCGCCGCCGCGTACCTGATCCGCCTGTTCCGGCACATGGACGCCAACGGCGTCGGCGTCGCCACACCGCGCGATCTCGAGAACTGTGCGCTCGGCACCGGCATGCTCGATTCGCTGCAATCGGGCTATGTGCAGCGCTCGATGCAGATCATGCCGCGCCAAGGCAGCAAGCTGCCCTGGCGCGTGTTGATGAACTATCAGCGCGACCGCAAGATGCTGGTCGACGAGCGCATCGAGGACGGCGTGCTGGCCTTCAGGTGACGCGCACGAATCAGCGCGGGAGCTTGCCGCCCGTCAGGTAGTTGTGCACCTCGTAAGCGGTGATCGCCGGCGGCGCGAGTCCTTCCTCGGCCGTCATCGGACCGATCTTCGCCTGCGCGAACTTGTCGAACTCGGCCTGGTTCTCCCAGACGTCGACGACGACGAAGCCGTCCTTGGTCTTCGCGACCCAGTGGAAGTAGGCGTTCTCCGCGCCCTTGCCGCGCGGCTTGAAGCCCATCTTCTTGATGACGCGGTCGTACTGCTCCATGGTGCCGCCCTTGAAGCGCATCTCGAAGGCCATCGGCATCGCGGTTCTCCCTGTTGCGTGAGTGAGTGGCAGATTACGCCGTTCGCGCCGGTTTGGATGCGCGGCCCGACTTTGGATACAGTCGCCTCGCCGCCAAGGCGAGGTGACTCATGTGTCGGTGGGGAGCATTGGCACTGTGCGCGATCCTGTTCGGCTGCACGTCCGAGCGGCCGAATCTGCGTGCGCTGTATGACTTCAAGTCGGAGGCGTCGCAGCCGCCGCTGATCGTCATCCCGGGCATCCTCGGATCGCGCTTGTACAACGTGCCGATGCAGCGCGAGATCTGGCCCGGCTCGAACTGGACGCTCCTGTTCGATCGCAAGGAGCACCTCGCGCTCGACGTCGATCCCAAGACGCTCGAGCCGCGCAACGACGGCGTCGAGGCGCGCGGCCTGTTCGAGACCGCGTTCGGCACCGATTTCTACGGCGAGATCCTGAAGACGCTCGAGAGCTACGGTCACTACGAGCGCGCGACGCCGGGACGTCCGCCGGATCGGTCGCGCCGCAACTACTACGTGTTCGCTTACGACTGGCGACAGGACAACGTCGTCACCGCACGCAAGCTCGACGCGCTGATCCGGCAGATCCGCAAGGATTACGGCGATCCCACGCTCAAGGTCGACATCCTCGCGCACAGCATGGGCGGGCTCGTCTCGCGCTACTACGCGCGCTACGGCACGGAGGACGTGCTCGACGGCAACGAATTCCACGCGAGCATGGCCGGCGGACAGAACATCCGCATGCTGATCCTGCTCGGCACGCCGAATCTGGGCTCCGCGGATTCGCTGCACGGATTCATCGAAGGCGCGAGGGTCGGGCTGCGCCGCATTCCCTCCGACGTGCTCGCGACCGTGCCGAGCTTCTACGAGCTGTTTCCGCATCCGCTGAACGATTGGCTGATCACGGAGAAAGGCGAGCCGCTCGATCGCGACCTGTTCGACGTGACGACGTGGCAGCGCTTCGAATGGTCCGTGTTCGATCCCGAGGTCGAGGCGAACATCCGCGCGCGTGCGCTGCGGATGCATCCCGGCGCGACCGCTGCCGACGCCGATGCCGCCGTCGAGACGATGCATCGTTATTTCGCGAAGCGCCTGGAGCGCGCGCGGCGCTTCGTCTGGTCGCTGACGGTGCCGCTCCCGAAAGGTGCCAGCTCGCGCATGATCGTGCTCGGCGGCGATTGCACGCCGACCCCGGCGCGGCTGCTCGTCGAAGAGGACAACGGCGATTCGGTGGTGCGCCTGTCGCCCGACGACGTGAAGCACAAGGTGCCGGGCGTCGACTACGCGCGACTCATGCTCGAGCCAGGCGATGGCGAGGTGACCAAGCCGTCGCTGCTCGCGCGCGAATCGCTCGATCCGGGCAAGCCGCGCCATCGCTACCTGCACGTTGCGATCGAGTACTCGTTCTTCCTTTGCGAGCAGCACAACAAGCTCACGGGCAACGCGACGTTCCAGGACAATCTGCTCAACCTGCTGCTCTCGAAGGACCTGCCGTGGATGGAGCGCGTCGTGCCCACGCCGTCGCGGATGCACTAGCGTGACCAACACGTGGCATCAGGCCTTGGGCTTGCGTTATCCCGTGATGCAAGCAGGGATGGCGGGCGGGCTCGCCGGCGTCGAGCTCGCATCCGCGGCCTGCAAGGCCGGCGGCCTCGGCACGCTGGGATTGTCGCCTCCGCGCCAATTCCGCGACGAGCTACGGCAGCTGCGCGAGCTCTGCAACGGCAAGCCGTTCGCCGCGAATCTCTTGATGCCCTTCGTGCGGCGCTCGCACGTCGACGCGTGCATCGAGATGCGACCGACCGTCGTATCGCTGTTCTATGGCTTCGATCGCGCGATCGTCGATCGCTTGAAGCGCGCCGGGATTTTCGTGCTGCATCAGGTCGGAGATCTGCCACAAGCGCAGCGCGCGATTGCCGACGGCGCGGACGGTCTCATCGTTCAGGGCGCCGAAGCTGGCGGTCATCTCGCCGGAGATGCGCGGCTTTCTGAATTGCTGCCGGCGATCCGCGCGGCGATCCGCGATCGGCCACTGCTCGCGGCGGGCGGGATTTTCGATGCGGGATCGGCGCGCGCAGCGGCTTCGCTCGGCGCCGACGGTGTCGCCGCCGGCACGCGCTTCCTCCTCACGCCGGAGAGCAACGCGCACGACGAATACAAGCATCGTCTGCTCGCAGCGAAGACCACGGTGCGAACGAGCCTGTTCGGACTGGCCTGGCCCGCCCCGCATCGCGTGGTGCCGAACGCCGCGACCGAGCGCTGGACCAAACGCGATGCCGACGGACCCCGCTGGGCGCAAGCGATCAGCGCCTTGATGGTGCCCGCGCGCCGCGTGCTGCCGATGGAAAGCGTGATCGACCTGGTCGCCAACCAGCGCGTGGCAATTCCGCTGTACTCGCCGGCGGCGCTCACGAAAGAGCTGGACGCAGGGCGCGCCGACGTGACACCGCTCTACGCGGGCGAGTGCGTCGCGAACATCGATGCGCTGATGCCGGCCGCGGACGTCGTCCGTGAGCTGGCATCTGCGTTCGAAGCCTGACGTTGCCGCTACACTGCCCAGGGAATGGATCGCATGAACGACAAGAACACGGTACTCGTCACCGGCGGCTCCGGTTTCCTCGGGAGCTGGTGCGTCATCAAGCTGCTGCAGGCGGGCTATCGCGTGCGCGCGACGCTGCGCGACCTGAAGCGCGAAGGCGAGGTGCGCAAGTGGCTCGCCCCGCACGTCGATGCGGGCGACCGGCTCACGTTCCACGCGGCTGATCTCTCGAGCGACACCGGCTGGCGCGAGGCGATCGACGGCTGCGCGTTCGTGCTGCACGTCGCGTCGCCATTCCCGATCGCGCAGCCGAACGATCCGCAGGAGCTCATCGTGCCGGCGCGCGAAGGCGCGCTGCGCGTGCTGCGATTCGCCAACGAATGCGGCGTCAAGCGCGTGGTGATGACGTCGTCGATCGTCGCGATCCGCAATCCCAAGCGCATCACGACGCGCAATTTCACCGAAGAGCACTGGAGCGATCCGGATGCGTCGGGTCTGTCGCCGTACGGCCAATCGAAGACGATCGCCGAGCTCGCGGCATGGGACTTCGCGAAGAAGAATCCGAAGACTGAGCTCACCATCGTGTGTCCCGGGCTGATCCTCGGCCCGCCGCTCAGCAGCGACATGTCGACGTCGCTCTCCGTCGTGCAGCGGATGCTGAGCGGAAAGATGCCCGGCCTCCCACGGTTGTCGTTCGCCGTCGTCGACGTGCGCGACACGGCCGACTTGCATCTGCTCGTCATGACGGCGCCGCAAGCCTCCGGGCAGCGCTACATCGCGGGCGGACCGTCGCTGTGGTTTGCCGAGATCGCGAAGATCCTGCGCGAGAGACTTGGCGCCGATGCGGCGCAAGTGCCGGTGAAGAATCTGTCGAGCCTGATGGTGCGGCTCGCGGCGCTGTTCGATCCGGGCTTGCGCTCGATCGTCGGCGATCTCGGCGTGCAGAACCACTTCTCGATCGACAAGGCCCGCAAGCTCGGATGGAAGCCGCGGCCCGTCGAAGAGTCCATCGTCGATACGGCGCGCGGACTGATCGCGCTGCGGAGCAATTCATGAGCACACCTCGCGCCCGCATCCTGGGCCTGGGCACCTACGTCCCCAATCGCACCGTCAGCAATCACGATCTCGTGAAGATGATGGACACGAGCCACGAGTGGATCGTCGAGCGCTCCGGCATCGAGCAGCGGCATTGGGTCGAGCCCGGTGACGGCAACTACACGATGGGCGTGCAGGCC
Source organism: Nevskiaceae bacterium (assembly GCA_035650495.1). Lineage (GTDB taxonomy): Bacteria > Pseudomonadota > Gammaproteobacteria > Nevskiales > Nevskiaceae > DASRHK01. The sequence continues at coordinate 9,593 of DASRHK010000009.1, forward strand.
GCTCGTGCTGCGCTCGCCGACGCCAAGTGCGAGGCGGCCGAGATCGACTGCATCATCTACGCAACGCTGTCGCCCGATTATTTCTTCCCGGGATGCGGCGTGCTGGTGCAGCGCGAGCTCGGCATCGGGCACATCCCGGCGTACGACATCCGCCAGCAGTGCTCGGGTTTCCTCTATGGGCTGCAGATGGCCGACGCGTTCATCCGCTCGGGCCAGTACAAGAGGATCCTGCTGATCGGCGGCGAAGTGCACTCGCGCGGCCTCGACAAGTCGACGCGCGGCCGCACGGTGACTGTTCTCTTCGGCGACGCGGCCGGAGCCGCGGTGATCGGCGTCAGCGACGATCCATCGCGCGGCATCCTGACCAGCCGCATGCACTCCGACGGCACCGACGCCGAATGTCTCGCGATCCAATGGCCCGGCATGGCGAAGGGACGCGACGTCTACGTCACGCGCGAGGACGTCGACGAGGGCCGCATCTATCCGAACATGGACGGACAGAAGGTCTTCAAGACCGCGGTCAAGCGCATGCCCGAGGTGATCCAGGAAGTGCTCGCCGAGCAGGGGATGAAGGTGTCCGACATCGACATGCTGATCCCGCACCAGGCGAATCTGCGCATCAACGAGATGGTCGCCAAGCTGCTGCGCATCGACGAGAGCAAGGTCCACAACAACATCCAGAAATACGGCAACACGACGGCGGCGACGATCCCGCTTTGCCTGCACGAGGCGCGTGCGCTCGGGAAAGTGAAGCCCAACGATCTCGTCTGCGCGGTGGCGTTCGGCTCCGGCTTCACGTGGGGCGCGGTGCTGATGCGCTGGTGAAGCGATGATCGGCAATCTCGACCGATATCGAAGTCTTCCGCGTCGCGAGCTCGCGAAGGGCGAGACGCTCATCGCCGAAAAGATCTCCGGCGATTGCATCTACGTCGTCGAGAGCGGCGCGTTCGAGGTGATCAAAGGTGGCGTGACGCTCGCGCGGATCGCCGAGGGCGGGGCGTTCATCGGCGAGATGTCGGCGGTGCTCGGCTCCGCGCCGACGGCGACGGTCGTCGCGACGGAGCGAAGTGCGGTGCGCGTGATCGAGAACGCCGCTGCGGCCGTACGCGCGCAGCCCGAGCTGACGCTCGCGATCGCGCAGCTGCTCGCGCGCAGGCTCGCCGGGCTGACCGCTTACGTGGTGGACATCAAGCAGCAGTACGCAGGAACCGACTCGCATCTCGGCGTGATGGACCGCGTGATCAGCCAGCTGATCGTCGCGACGCCGCGAGATATGGAGCTCGGCTCCGAGCGCAGCGACGTCCCGGATTACTGATTCAGCCGCAGTGTCTGCGCGTCGTCGATCGAGTACCAGCTCGCATCGCCGCTCGCAAGATCGATCTCGACTCGAGCGGGCACGTCGCCGTCCTGGCGGCCGGCATTGAACAGCCACGTCGCGCCGATCTTCTGATTCCAGCCGCCGTCCTTGCGGAACGGCGCTTCATGGATGTGTCCGCACAACACGGCGGTCGGTTGATGCTTTGCGATGAATTCCGCGAGCGCCGCATCGGCGAAATGCCGCTTGCCGGTCCAGCTCAGCGGCCCCTGCGGCGGCGCGTGATAGATCCACACCCAGCGATCGGTGCGCTGCTTTGCAGCTTCGTCGAGAAGCTGCGCGATCTGCGCCTGCGTGGCCGGGCCATCCCACCACGGGCACACCGTGAACAGCGTGCCGCCGAGCACGACCGAATCGCCATCGACGGAAAGCCGCGGCCCGCGCATCGGCGCGAGCCAATCGGCGGTTTTCTCTTTCGATTCGTTGCGTGCGTTGAGATCGTGATTGCCGGAGCACGCGAACACATGGCTGCGATCGGCAATCGCCGCGAGACTCGCGCGCAACGCGGCGATCTGCACCACCGGCGGCACCGGCCAGTTCTGATCGACGTGATCGCCGGCGACGACGACGGCATCGAAGCGATTCGCCACCGACAGCAGCCAGTCGTACTGCTTCAGCTTGTAGTGCAGATCGGACGTGAGGAGGATGCGCATCGCGGGCTCATTCTATTCTCCACCGCGTGGCGTACTAGGTAATTTGCTCCAATGCCTCCTTCCGGGGGCAGGTCTACATTGGCCGGCGATGCGCCGCTTCCTGATCACGCCTGTGGTGCTCGTCGCCTGGATGGCCAAGGCGGCGGCGATTGTCGCGGTGCTGTTCCTGATCTTCGGCATCTTCGCGCCGAATCTCGAGACCCAGAGCAAGTCCGTGGTCCTCGACACGGTGAACACCGTCGAGAACCGCGTCCTCGGCGTCACGCGCAAATATCTGTTCACGACCTACAAGGGCCGCGACATCTCCCGATACGTCGCGCCGAGCGCGGCGTTCGTTCTGTATCTGCTGCTCGGCTCGCTGCACGCGCAGCTGCTGCATCGAAGGATCTTCTATCAGTCGCAGCACGAGGCGGCGCAGATCAAGAAGCGGATGGCGGGCACCCAGTCGCACGCGATCATCGCCGGCAAGCTCGACAGCAAGCTCGAAGAGATGAACGCGGCGAGCCCCGCGGATCGCAAGCGGCTGCTGAAGGAGTTCGTGAAGATCAAGCAGCACCTGGAATCGATGGGCAAGGACCTCGCGTTCCTGGCGATCGACGTCGTCGACTCGACCGGCATGAAGATCGGCGAGGATCCGCTGGTGGTCAGCAACGACTTCACGGAGTATCGCCAGTTCGTCGAGAGCCGGATCACGTCGCGCGGCTGCCTGAAATCGAACTGGACGCCCGACGGCCTGATGGCGAGCTTCAGCTCGCTCGACGACGCCATCGCGGCGGGTCAGACGATCCTGAAAGACCTCGGCGACTTCAATCGCAGCGTGAAGGGCATGAAGCGCGACTTCGTGATCCGCTGCGGCATCAACGCCGGACACGTCCTGTTCGACGACGCACTGCCGCTCGATCAGATGAGCGATCGCGTCATCGACATCGCCGGGCACATGCAGAAGCGCGCGCAACCCAATTCGATCTTCATCGCCAAGCAGATCGTGAAGCCGGTCGACGCGATGATCGGCTTCGCCGAAGCGGGGATCGAAGTGGACGGATTGAGCGCCTACAAGTGGGAGCGGCCGGCGGCGTAGCGGATTCGGCTAAAGTTCGCCGATGAGTGACCGCTGGCAGCAAGCCGAGATCACGCTGCGCGCCAAGCCGCGCGGATTCCATCTCGTCACTGACGAAATCGTCGCTGCATTGCCGGATCTCGGCGCGGTCGAGATCGGGCTCCTGCACCTGTTCCTGCAGCACACGTCGGCGGCGCTGACCATCAACGAGAACGCCGACGCGACCGTGCGCGGCGACTTCGAGCGCTGGGCGCGACAGGCGATTCCCGACGGCGCACCGTACTTCCGGCACGACACCGAAGGCGGCGACGACATGCCGGCGCACATCAAGAGCAGCCTGTTCGGCTGCGAGCTCACGATCCCGATCCGCGGCGGCAAGCTCGCGCTGGGCACCTGGCAGGGCATCTATCTCTGCGAGCATCGCGAGCACGGCGGCGCGCGGCATGTGATTGCGACGATCCGGGGCGAATCACGCGGCGGTTGAACGCATCCTGAAACGCACGAGTCAGAAATCCTGAAGCTGAAGTTTTCGCGCTTCATCAGCACAAGGAGATTGATCGTGACGAAGGATGTGGAGAAGGAAGCAAAGAAGCAGGAAGCCCGCGATGCGAATCGCGACCCCATCACCAAAGCGCCTGGAGCGCATCCCGTTGGCACCGGAGTCGGTGCAGCAGCCGGCGGTGCGGCGGGCATCGCGGCCGGCGCGGCAGCGTCGGCGGCGACGGGCGTGGGCGTCGGCACCGTCGCCGGTGGTCCGGTCGGCGCGGCGGTCGGCCTCGTTGCCGGCGCTGTCGTTGGCGGACTCGCCGGCAAGGCGATCGGCGAGAAGATCGATCCGACCAAGGAGGATCAGTTCTGGTCGACGCGGTTCAAGAACGAGCCGTATTACCAGCAGAGCTACTCGTACGACGACTACCGCCCCGCGTATTGCACCGGCTACGAAGGCTTCAATCGATACAGCGGAAAGTCGTTCGACGAGATCGAGAGCAATCTGCAGCAGGATTACACGCAGAACCGCGGCAATTCCCGCCTCGACTGGGATCGTGCCCGCCCGGCGACACGTGCGGCGTGGGACCGCGTGAGCTCACCGCGCGCCACGTCGCGCGTCGAGGATCTCGAAGAGGCCGAGTAGATCTTTCGCGCCGTGCAGTGAGAAACGGGACGCTGACGCGTCCCGTTTTTTTCAGGAGATCCGCGAGCGCGCGCCGCGCGCCCCAGCGTTGAGCGCGCAGCCGGACTCTGGAAAGATTCAGGTCGAGCTCGTTCATCGACGAAGCATGGCCGCCGCCGCGATCATCCACAAGCGTCATTCCGGGATTCGACTGCTCTGTCTCTGCGCGCTGCTCGCAACGACCGGCGCGCACGCGGTGCGCTTCGAGCGCATCGAGAGCGACGGACAAGGCTACGTCGTCGCTCACGTCGATCCGGCGAAGGAACACATCCAGATGTTTCCTGCGCCGATGAACGGCAACACCTTCGCGGAGGTCGAGCGCCAGGTCGGATCGCAAAAGAAAAAACTCGTCTTCGCGACCAACGGCGGGATGTATCAGCCCGACTATTCGGCCGTCGGCTTGCTCGTCGTCGGCGGCAAGGAGCTGACGCGGCTCAACACGGCGAAGAACAACCCCGATTTCAATTTCACGACCAAGCCCAACGGCGTGTTCGCCGTCACCCGGCACGGCGCGCGCGTGGTCGAGTCGAGCCGCTACGCGCAGATCGCGAAGGACACGCTCGAAGCGACACAGTCCGGACCTGCGCTCGTGCTCGACGGCGCGCTGCATCCTGGCCTGAAGCCGGGCTCGACGTCGCGGCACGTGCGCAACGGCGTCGGCGTCACCGAGTCCGGCGAGGCGATCTTCGTCATCAGCGAGCAGGGCGTCACGCTGCACGAATTCGCGACGCTGTTCCGCGATCGGCTCGATTGCCCGAACGCGCTCTACTTCGACGGCTCCGTGTCGAGCCTGCACGCGCCGCAGCTCAATCGCAGCGACAGCTTCCGGCTGCTCGGGCCGATCGTGGGTGTGGTGGAATAGACGCGCATGCCTTCGCGCGATCAAAAGCTCTCGACCGATTACCTCGTGATCGGCGCCGGTGCGGCGGGAATGGCGTTCACGGACGAGCTGCTCACGCATTCGGACGCGACGATCACGATCGTCGATCGCCGTCACGCGCCCGGAGGGCACTGGATCGACGCCTATCCGTACGTCCGGCTGCATCAACCGTCCGCCATCTACGGCGTGAGCTCGATGCCGTTGGGGCAGGACTCGCTCGACACGACGGGGACGAACGCGGGCTTCTACGAGCTCGCGGGGGCGGACGAGATCCGCGCTTATTTCGAGAAGGTCATGCATCGCCGCTTCCTGCCGAGCGGCCGGGTTCGCTACTTTCCGCGCTGCGAATATTTGGGTGATCACCGCTTCGCTTCTCTGCTCGCGGACGAAACGTGGCAGGTCGACGTTGAGCGCAAGGTCGTCGACACGACGTATCTCGAAGGCAGCTTCCCTGCGACGAGCGCGCCGCCATTCGAGATCGCTGACGGCGTGCGTTGCGTGCACGCGGGCGAGGTCACTCGCGTTGCGAAGCGCCCGGAGCGCTGGGGAATCGTTGGTGCCGGCAAGACTGCGATGGATGCTTGCGTGTGGCTCCTGGAGCACGGTGTGCCGCCGTCTTCGATCCGCTGGATCAAGCCGCGTGAAGGTTGGTGGCTGAACCGCCGATTTCAGCAGCCGCTCTCGCTGTTACCCGAGTTCTTCCGCGGCATGGCGATCCAGCTCGAGTGCCTGGCGCAAGCGGCATCGGTCGACGAGGTCATGCTGCGCCTCGAATCGGAAGGCGTTCTCCTGCGCATCGATCCCAACGTCGTGCCGACGATGTTTCACGGCGCGCTGATCAGCGAGGGCGAGCTGGCGCAGCTGCGTCGCATCGAAGACGTCATCCGCATGGGCCGCGTGCGCAGGATCGAGCGCGACGCGATCGTCCTGGACGAAGGTCGTGTGCCAGCGAGCGAGGGGACGGTTTACGTCCACTGCGCTGCGCGAGGTGTGACGACGCAGCGGCCGGCGCGTCCGATCTTCGAGCCGGGGCGCATCGTCATCCAGCCGATGTTCTGGAGCTTCGCGTGCTTTCAGTTCGCGCTGCTGGGCGTCGTCGAGGCCACGCTCGACAATGACGAAGAGAAGAATCGCCTCTGTCCGCCGATCCCGTTCTGGGACGTCGGCGCGGACTATCTGTCGGCGTTTCTCGCGGCGCTCGCCAACAATCGTGGACGGACCGCTTACCCAGCGATCGCGGCGTGGGCGAGATCGACGCGACTCAATCCCCTGAGCGGAATCGGTCCGTTCCGCGACGATCCCGGGATGAAGGATTCTCAGGAACGCATGGCGCGCTGCGCAGCGGCGGCGACGAGCAACCTCGGAAAGCTGCTCGCGTAGACGTGGCGCGCAAACCCACGAAACTCGAAGAGCGCTTCGCACCCGTGCTGCCGGACAAGGAGCACGCGGAATTCACCGTGAAGACGCAGATCTGGCGCTGGAAGGGCGAGGGCGGCTGGCACTTCGCGACGCTGCCGCCGAAGCAAGCCAAAGAGATCAAGGAGCAGTTCGGCCGCACCGCGGGCGGCTGGGGCTCGATCCGCGTCAGCATCCGCATCGGCAAGACCGAGTGGAAGACGTCGCTGTTCCCGCATCGCAAATCGAAGTCGTACCTGTTCGCGATCAAGGCGGATGTGCGGAAGAAGGAGGATCTCTCGGAAGGCGATCGCATCACGGCGCAGATCAGGATCGCTTCGTGAAGAGCGGCGCGCGCGGTGCGCGCCGGCCTTCGTGGTTCGTCTACATGATCGAGTGCGAAGGCAATCGCATCTACACCGGCGTCGCCGTCGACGTCGATGCGCGATACAAAAAGCATTGCGCCGGCCGCGGCGCAGCGTTCACGCGGATCAACAAGCCGGTGCGGTTGTTGGCGGCGAAGAAATGCAGGAGTCGGAGTGATGCGTTGAAGCTGGAGTACAAATTGAAGCAGTTGAAGAGGACGGCGAAGGCTGGGTGGATCGAGCGGTGGAGGGCTTAGGGGATATGGAGGGTCGAGGTGTGACGGCTGGGTTTCCTTAGCCGACGGCGGCGTGAAATCAGCGAATGTCTGCTCCTCGCCGGACTGCGGACAACGTTCGCGATGCGTGCGAAGCTTAATAATCGTCGCATCCAGGCTAGGAAGGCGAATTGCAAGTCGACGGGCGGCTTCCGTAGCCTTGTGACGGTTTACTGACTTGTGTTCTGGGGGGGTGAATCGTGACCAAACAAACGGTGCCGGATCTTAAGGAACTCTTCCGCCAAGCAGCCGAGATTGCACAGCAGGTTCCTGAGGCAATGCAGGCGGCAGCATTTAATCGCGCTGTTGACCTATTGACTGGGGTTGGCACCGATTCCGTCACATCGAAGGAGTCCGCACGAACAAATCAACAACAAACGCGAAAGCAAGACGCCCGTCGTGTTCCGACGGAAGACAACGACGATGTGGCTGTTCTGATGGAACGAATAGATTCAACACAACATCCGGGCGTCCGTTCGAGTTCCAAAGTCCTAGATCGTGCGCTTATGGTGCTTCAGATAGCTAGAACAGAGCACGATGTCGACGGGCTTGCTCCGAACGACATCGCGCGCATCCTCACCGACAAATTTCGCGTCAATACCAGTGATGCTGCGGTGCGCATGGCATTGGGCAAGGTTACGAATCTCGTAAACCGGGTGCCTCGCGGAAAGGGTTTTGTGTATCGGATCATGGGACCCGGAGAGGAGTACTTGTCCCAGCCACAAAGCGGCACCGCTGCGCCGGAAACACCGGAGATGGTTCGACCCAAGAGGACGCGGAAACCTCGCAGGGAAGAGAGTAATGACGTTTCGAGCATTGCCACCACAGATGTCAACATTCAACCGAAAGAACGGCCACGAAAGAAAACCGGTGGAGCAACTTTGGGACCCAAAGCGGCCGTGATTTCGCTTGTTGAGTCCGGTTTCTTTGCGTCTGCTAAGACCGGGCCCGACGTGCAGCAACATCTCAAGACCAAGCGCGGATTTGACCTCGGCACCCCGCAACTTCGGCTAGCAATGCTCCGCTTGGTTCGCGATGGTGTACTCGAAAGATCCACCAACTCCGAGGGCCAATATGAGTACAAGCGCCCCCAAAACAACTCTTGAAAGCGCGCTCGGTACGCTGCCCTCTGAACTACAGAAAAGGATCGTCAAGGCGTATGGGGACCTGAAGACCCAATCGCTCGAAGGCCAATTCGATTCAATCGGGACGCGAGCCGGCAGGCTGGCGGAGGTTTTGTTGCGGGTCCTCCAACACCTTTTAACAGGCTCCTTCACGCCACTCTCGCAGCAGCTTCCGAACTTCAAGTTGGAATGTGAGCGCCTCGAAAAACTACCTGCATCTGCTGGGCCTGATGGCTTACGCATCTTGATGCCGCGCGCACTGTCCTTCCTCTATACGATTCGCAACAAGCGAGATTGCGGCCATACGGGCGGCGAAGTGGATGCCAACGAAATTGACGCTGCCACCAGCGTTCGCTTGGCGGATTGGTGTCTTTGCGAGTTGATCCGGGTCTCCCATCGATTGCCCTTAGAGGAGGCACAGGATATTTGCGATGCGATCGCCGCCAGGCGAGTGCCAATCATTTGGAACGTCCTCGGTCGTAAGCGAGTACTCGATACGTCGCTCAGCTACTCCGAGCAGGTTCTGCTGCTTCTCTACTCAGAACTGGAAAATGGCGTGCCCATTGAGGACTTGTTCAAGTGGACTGAACACCCGCATTCGTCCAATTTCCGAAGAGATGTTCTGTCGAGATTGCATGCTGCGCGTCAGATCGAGTGGGATCGTGATACCGATATGGCGCTCATATCTCCGTTGGGAACGGAAGCAGTTGAAGCGTCGCTCGCACCGCGGCTTGATAAAGCCAGGTGACATCAACGCACATAGCTCGCATCCACGCGGCTGACCGAATGGCCGCTATTAACCTGGGAACGGTCAATCGCACCTCAGATCTCGATGTCCGCTTCGGGCTGCAAGCCGGAGCTGCTACCTTCCGCTTCGTGCCAGGAACGAACATTCAGGTTTCCAAACGCTGCCGAAAGGATTCACTCTGCGGGCGCGGCCGCAACTGGCGGCAAGTTGGGATTGATCGGCGGAGCGCGATCAGGTCCGTATCCCCATTTCTCGAATCGGGGAAGCGCTGCTGGACGCACGAAATCCTTGTAGCGCCACAGACGGTCCCTAAAACGTCTCTTGTCCTTTTGGGCCGCTCTTACAGCGGACCACAGGACAAGAAAATCCATTACCTGGAATAGCGGCGAGAGCGCAAAGCCGAAAGGATGAGTCTTCACGAGCAATCGGTGGCGCAGGACGCGTGATGGAAGGTGGCCCGCCTTCTCTGCATCTGCTAATGCCTTCATTGCTTGTTCCGGGTGCCTTGGCGCCAGGATTCGGCCAAAGATGTACTGGGCCATGAACGGCGAGTAACCTCTCGCGCGCTCGAGGAAGGCAGTCGCAGTCTTTGCATCGGCGGCCAGACGCTTCCCGGTCATCAACTCTTCCGCAACTAACACGAGAAATTCTGGATCTTGAGATTGCATCGCTCGGGACACCAGCGAGGCGTATTGCATGTTTGCGCCGATCTCGCGCGCTTCAATTGGAAAGAGATGTATCCACATTGCAGCGCTGATACAGGAGTGCGCATCGCCCTCGCTTGCGGTCGCCAAGGCGTTTCTCAGATCGCCGATCCGGTCAACACTCACGGGTAACGAATCTCCAACTCAAGTCGCAGGCCGCTCGTTGCGCTTCGTCGTGTACGGAAGCACGAACAGGTACAAGCCGGTGAACAGCTGGAGGAACAGGAACGGCAGCGGCGAGTAGGTCACCCAGTTCGGCGGCTGGCCCTTGCCCATGCCGATCTGGATGAAGTTGGCGATGACCGTCAGGGTGAAAGCGATCGACAGCCATCGATGCGTCTGGCGAATCCACGCGCTCATTGTGTTCTCCGTTGTTGGATCATTTTCCAGCCATTGCCCGACGGATCGCGAAAGCCGGCGTCGACGGTTCCGTAGCGGTCCATAGGTTCCTGCGTGAACTCGACGCCGCTGTTCTTCATGCGGTCGTATGCCGCTCGGCAGTTGTCGACCATGAGGACGAGCGGCGGCATCGCGCCCTTCGCCAGGACTTCGTGAAGGGCCTTCGCGGTGGCCGCATCGTGCGTCGGTGGTCCGGGCGTGAACAGCCCCAACTGGAACGAAGGCTGGTCGGGATGCTGCACAGTGAGCCATCGATAGTTGCCGTTTCGCACGTCCGTATGGACGTGGAAGCCGAGCTTGCCGACATAGAACGCGAGCGCCTCATCCTGATCTCGCACGTAAACACTCGCAACGCCGACGCCTTCGCTCATGGGGCTTCCTTGTGTCTGGGGTCGCCATTCTTGCCGACACCGACACGCCGCCGCTTCTCCGAAACTGCGGTGTTGAGGTCGGGTCGCTGCGCAGCGCTGAGCACGCAGCCCGGCACTCGGCCCGGCGCTTGCGCCAAGGCTCGGCTGCGCGCTCGATTCAACTGCGGGGTCTCGCCGGTGATGTCGCGAAAGGTTCGGCCGAACGTACCGAGGCTGCTCCAACCGCTCTGGAAGGCGATGTCTGTGATGGAGAGATCGGTGTCGCGCAGCAGCGCGGTTGCGCGCTCGATGCGCCGCGTCAAGAGATAGCGATGCGGTGGCAGGCCGAAGGCTTGTTTGAACGAATGCGCGAAGTGCGCTTCGGAAACACCGCTCACGCGTGCCAGCTGCCGCACCGGCCATTCCTGTTGCGGGGCGCCATCCATCCTGTCTTTGGCCCGCAACAGACGTCGCAGCAGCAGAGGATCCATGGGTTGCTGTTATACCGCAGCCAAGAGGCCGGCTAGAGCGATTCCTACCAGCGGCAAACCGCCGGAAACTCCCCTAGAATTTGGCATCACAAGACCGGCACGGATGCCGGCTTTCCATCAGCGATTCCGGGGGGAATCCATGCACGTCTCATCCAGGGCCGTTCAGGCCGCCGCCATGTCGCTCGCAATGCTTCTTTCCGCGTGCGGCGGCGGAGCCAATGACGCGCCGGCCGCGCCGAGCGCCGATTCCGACCAGCCAGGCACCGATGCCAGCAGCGCGGGCACGGACGCGAGCAACAGCACTTCGAGCCATGCCTTCTGCGACAGCATCTCGGGTGGCAGTGCAACCCTTTCGTCGTCGATCGACCCGGGCTGCGTTGTTTGCTCGATCAGCAATCTTCCGGCGGCCGCTGACGGTGATCTGTCGACGCCCGCGAGCGTCAGCGTCGGCATTGAAGTTCCCACGCAAGGCGCGTCGATCCGCGCGACGGCGCAGTCCGGCATGGTTTTCCCCGCCGGGAATAACGCCACCGTCGCCGTCACCGAAAACCTGAGCGGGGCGAACCTCGCCATCCTCGATTCCGGCGTGGAGCTGCGCACGTACCTTGGCGGCGTCTTGCAGGAAAGCGCCAACGACCTGCAGGAGTTCGACTGCGCATCGTGCGGACCTGGATCGACGGCCTACAGTGCCGTGTCGTTTCAGACGACGAAGCCATTCGACGCCGTCGAGATCTTCATGGATCCGGGCATCAATAGCAGCGGCCTGACCGGACCGAATTACCAAGTCTTCGAAATTTGCAGCAACAGCGGTCACTGAATCGCTAACGGGGAGATCACCATGCGCCTTGCCTTGCTCATCACCGCGTCGCTTCTGACGTCGACGTCGGCATTCGCCGATTCCTTTTCGAACAGCCTCAGCCCCCAGCTCACGCTCGGACTTCAATTCGGCGGCCGCACAAGCGACGTGGTGCCGATGCGCTTCACGGCGCTCTTCGACGTGCGCTCGCAGCTGCTGCGACGCGATCCGGAGCTCGCGCACTCGAGCCTTGCAACATTGTCAGCTGGTGCGCCGCTGCTCAGCGTGTTCGAGCTCAGCGCCAGTCACAAAGGCGTCGACCTGGTGAATGTGCTCGGCAACAACATGCTCGCGAAAGACGATCAGTTGAATGAGACCGGCGACACGCCCTGGTACGGCCACAAGTGGATCTGGTGGACGGCGGGTGCTGTGCTCGCCACCGGAGCAGCGCTCGCGGCTGCCGGCGGGCATTCAGACAATGAGCCCACCGGCAGCAACGGCGGCGGCTGCACCGGCGTGGGCACTCCGCCTCCGGGCGGCAGCAGCGTGGTCGACACCTCGAATCCGAGTCAAAGCAATCCGTCCTGCGTCATCGGCGGCTAGTCGATTCACGCCGACGCGCGTCCGATGAGCGCCATCACCGTCGCACTCATCGTCGCGACGAGCTTGGACTGAGCGCCCTTCACCGCGAGCACTTCTCCGTCGCAGACGGTGATGGTTCGACCTGGCTTCACCACGCGCCCGATCGCGCGGAAGTAGTCGCCCTGCGCAGGTGCTAGCAGATTGATCTTGTACTCGACCGTGAGAACGCGAGCCTCCGCAGGCATCAGCGAGAACGCCGCATAGCCGCAGGCGCTGTCGCACGCGGCCGCGACGACACCGGCGTGGATGAAGCCGTCCTGCTGGGTCAGGTCACTTCGATAATCGAAGCGCAGCTCGACTTCGCCGGGATCGACGCGGGCGAGGGTGATGCCGAAGTGCTCCATCGCTTTCTGGCGCGCGAAGCTCGCGGCGACGCGTGCGCGGAAGTCCGGGTCTTTCGGCTGGAAGGGCGTCGGCATGTGCCCGCTACTCTAGAAGAGTAGGGGCCGGCGCGCATCGCGTACCTACGGGGATCTCATCCCGTGCGTCCGCAAACGCTCGCGACGGTCGCAGTCATCTCGACGAGATCGACCGGCTTGGAGATGTGCGCGATGAATCCTGCGAGCATCGCTCGCGTGCGGTCTTCCGATCGTGCGAAGGCGGTGAGCGCGATCGCCGGCATGCGGATCTTGCGCGCGCGCATCTGCCGCAGCATTTCGTAGCCGTCCATCTCGGCCATGCCGATGTCGCTGACCAGCACGTCGAAAGCGGCGCTCTCGGCTGCCTTGAGCGCTTCGGCTCCCGACGACGCAGTGGTGACGCTCGCGCCGCAGTCCTGCAGCACACGCTGGATCAGGTCGTGCGTATCAGGCTCGTCGTCGACGGCGAGCACGCGCAGGCCCGACAGGTCGGCTTGCGGCGGCATCGGGCTCGCGGCGGGGCTGCGCGGATGCACGCGGTCCGGCGCGACGGTCTGCACGGCGACGACGGGCATCTGCACGCGGAAGGTGGCGCCTTGTCCTTTGCCGGCGCTCTTCGCATGAACCTGTCCGCCGTGCCGATCGACGATGTGCTTGACGATCGCGAGCCCGAGGCCGAGCCCGCCCTGCCGGCGCGTGATGGACGAATCGCCCTGGCGGAATCGCTCGAACACGTGCGGCAACAGCTCGCGGTCGATGCCGACGCCGGTGTCGGACACGTTGATCTCGATGTGCGAATTGACGCGCTCGAGCGTGACGTGGATGCGCCCGCCGCCGGGCGTGAACTTGAGCGCATTCGACAGCAGGTTCCACACGACTTGCTGCAGGCGGCTCGGGTCGCCCGAGACCGGTCCGGCGCTCGGATCGAGCGCGATGTCGACGCGCACGCCGCGCGCTTCCGCGGCAGGCCGCACCGATTCGATCGCAGCCTGGACGAACGAGTGCGGCATGATCGTCTGCACGTCGAGCCGCATCTGGCCGGAGACGATGCGGCTCATGTCGAGCAGATCGTCGACGAGCTGCGTCTGCTGCAGGACGTTGCGCTCGATCACGGTGAGCGCCTTGGACAGGTCCTCGAGCGAGGCCTTCGGACTCTGCAGGATCTTGGTCCAGCCGAGGATGTTGTTCAGCGGCGTGCGCAGCTCGTGCGACAGCGTGGCGAGGAACTCGTCCTTGCTCGCGTTGAACCGCTCGGCTTCCATTCGCGCCGCGCGCTCGGCATTGAGCAGCGCCTCGCGCTCGGACGCGAGCATCTCCTCCCGCCGCTTGCGGTCGGTGATGTCGCGCAGGACCTTCGAGGCGCCGATGATCTTGCCGGAGCCGTCGCGGATGGGGGATACGGTCACCGACACGTCGAGCTTCCGGCCACCTTTGGCGAGGCGACAGGTCTCGAAATGGTCGACGCGCCTGCCGGCGCGGATGCTCTCGAGGATGCGGACCTCCTCGTCGAGGCGATCTTCGGGGATCAGCATCGTGATCGGCCGGCCGATCGCTTCGCCCGCGGTGTAGCCCAGCGTGCGCTCGGCGCCGCCATTCCAGGAGGTGATGATGCCGTCGAGCGTCTTGGTGACGATCGCGTCGTCAGAGGACTCGACGACGGCCGCGAGCAGATTGCGCGCGACGTCCGCGTCTGCGCCCAGCGCGGTTGGCTTGTTCTCGCCCGACTGGCTCATGGTCCACGCTGGTTGAAGGGCCTCGACGAACCCAGAGCTTTGGACGCGGCGGATGCGTCGTTAGTTCGCGACGCATTGCAATAGTCGCGCCAGAACCGCGCACGACCGGAGCGAGTCCTATAGAAGCAGTCACCCAAAGGAGATCGAGATGGCCACGGACGACAAGGATCTGCGCTCGCAGGCGCACGAAGCGGCGGATGACGCCGCGCACAGCGCGACGGCTGACAAGAGCAAGGGTCGCGTGAAAGAGACGATCGGCAAGGTGAAGTCGAAGATCGGCAGCGCGCTCGGCGATCGCGACCTGCAGGCGCGCGGCGATGCTCAGCGCGTCGAGGGCAAGAAGGATCGCTTCAAGGGCGAGATCAAGAAGAAGGTCGAGGACGCGAAGGAATACGTGAAGGCCGGCGCCGAAGTCGTGAAAGAGAAGGTCACCGGCAAGCGCGATCGCGATCGGTAAGTCGCCATGAAATGGTTCAGCACCTATCTCATCGGCTTCGTGCTGCTCGTCGGCGGCGTGGTCGCCGCGCTGTGGAAGCTCGGCATCCTGCAGAACGTCGGCGCCGCCTGGACCGCGATCGGGCTCGTGATCGTGCTCGGCCTCGGCATCATGGCGGCGGTCTCGGGCAGCGGATCGAAAGAGAACATCGAGATCGATCGGCGCTGAGGGCCTTACATATTGCGTCGGTACTGCCCGCCGACCTCGAACAACGCGTGCGTGATCTGCCCGAGCGAGCAGACACGCACCGCGTCCATCAGCGCTTCGAAGATGTTGCCGTTCTCGATCGCGGTTTTCTTGAGCTTCGCGAGCGCCGCAGGCGCGTCCTTCTTGCCGCGACCTTGGAAATCTCTCAGCCGCTTGATCTGATCGTTCTTCTCGTCGTCTGACGAGCGCGCGAGCTCGAGCGTCGTTTTCTCCGGCGCCTTTTCTTCGGGGTTCAAAAATGTATTGACGCCGACGATCGGGAATTCGCCGCTGTGCTTCTGGTGTTCGTAGAACAGCGACTCTTCCTGGATCTTGCTGCGCTGGTAGCCGGTCTCCATCGCGCCGAGCACGCCGCCGCGCTCGGAGATCTTCTCGAACTCGGCGAGCACGGCTTCTTCGACGAGGTCGGTCAGCTCGTCGATGATGAACGCGCCCTGGTTCGGGTTCTCGTTCTTCGCCAGCCCCCATTCCTTGTTGATGACGAGCTGGATCGCGAGCGCGCGGCGCACCGATTCGGCGGTCGGCGTGGTGATCGCCTCGTCGTAGGCGTTGGTGTGCAGCGAGTTGCAGTTGTCGTAGATCGCGATCAGCGCCTGCAGCGTGGTGCGGATGTCGTTGAACGCGATCTCCTGCGCGTGCAGCGAGCGCCCTGAAGTCTGGATGTGGTACTTCAGTTTCTGCGATCGCTCGTTCGCGCCGTACTTCTCGCGCATCGCCACGGCCCAGATGCGGCGCGCGACACGTCCGAGCACGGTGTATTCCGGATCCATGCCGTTCGAGAAGAAGAACGACAGGTTCGGCGCGAAGTCGTCGATCGCCATGCCGCGCGCGAGATAAGCCTCGACGAACGTGAAGCCGTTGGAAAGCGTGAACGCGAGCTGTGAGATCGGATTCGCGCCGGCTTCGGCGATGTGGTACCCGCTGATCGACACCGAGTAGAAATTCTTGACGTCGTGCTCGATGAAGTACTGCTGGATGTCGCCCTGACACTTGAGCGCGAACTCGGTGGAGAAGATGCAGGTGTTCTGCCCCTGATCTTCCTTGAGGATGTCGGCCTGCACGGTGCCGCGCACGGTCGACAGCGCTTTCGCCTTGATCTCGGCGCGCGCGGTGTCGCTGGGCTCGGAACCGTGCTGCTTCTTCCACTTCTCGATCTCGAAGTCGATCGCGGTGTTCAGGAACATCGCGAGGATCGTCGGCGCCGGGCCGTTGATCGTCATCGACACCGACGTCGTCGGCGCAGTGAGATCGAAGCCGGCGTAGAGGTCCTTCATGTCGTCGAGTGTGGCGATCGACACGCCGCTGTTGCCGACCTTGCCGTAGATGTCGGGACGCTCGTCGGGATCCTCGCCGTAGAGCGTGACCGAATCGAACGCCGTCGACAGTCGCGCCGCCGGCATTCCCTTCGATACGAGATGGAAGCGCGCGTTGGTGCGCTTGGGTCCGCCTTCGCCGGCGAACATGCGCGTCGGGTCTTCGTTCTCGCGCTTGAACGGGAACACGCCGGCGGTGTACGGGAAATAGCCGGGCAGGTTCTCGAGCATCAGCCACTTGAGCAGATCGCCTTCGTCGCTGTAGCGCGGCAGCGCGACCTTCGGGATGTGCGTGCCGGAGAGCGAGGTCGTCGTCAGCTGGACCTTGTACTCCTTGTCGCGCACCTTGTATTTGTATTCGTCGCCGACGTAGTGGCTGCGCGTCTCAGGCCACGAATGCAGCAGCTGCTTCGACTCGGGCGACAGATGATCGAGGCGCTTGTGCATCTCGGACTTCAGAACGTCGACCGGCTGGCCCGAGTGCTCGACCATGCGGATCGCCTCGCGCAGATGCTGGCGCTCGCGCGCGAGCTTCGCCTGATGATCGGCGCGCTTCTTGTAGCCGCGCACCGTATCGGAGATCTCCGCGAGATAGCGAACGCGCGCGCCGGGAACGATCGCGGATGCGCGCGTCGAGGTCTTCGTCTCCGGCAGTTTCAACTTGCCGTCGGCGAGCTTCAGGCCTTTCGTCGCGAGCTTCTCCTTGATGCCGAAGTAGAGCGCCGTCACACCGTCGTCATTGAACCGCGCCGCGATCGTCCCGAACACCGGCATGTCTTCGGGCTTCTGCTTGAACGCGGTCTTGTTGCGCTGGACCTGCTTGCGCACGTCGCGCACCGCGTCTTCGGCGCCGCGCCGATCGAACTTGTTGACGGCGACGACGTCGGCGAAATCGAGCATGTCGATCTTCTCGAGCTGACTTGCCGCGCCGAACTCCGGCGTCATCACGTAGAGCGAGACGTCGGCGTGCTCGACAACGGCCGCGCCACCCTGGCCGATGCCGGCGGTCTCGACGACGACGAGATCGAATCCCGCGGCCTTGCACGCGGCGACGGCGCCGGGCAGGGCGGCGGAGACTTCAGCACCGCCTTCGCGCGTGGCGAGCGAGCGGAAGAACACCTTCTCGGATTTGTCCGCCGCGCGATACAGCGCGTTCATGCGGATGCGATCGCCGAGCAGCGCGCCGCCGGACTTGCGACGCGACGGATCGACCGCGATCACCGCGATGTTGAGCTTGTCGTCCTGATCCATGCGGAAGCGGCGGACGACTTCGTCGGTGACCGACGACTTGCCCGCGCCACCGGTGCCGGTGACGCCGAGAACGGGGACTTTCTTCTGATCGCCCGCGAGGACTTTCTGGTAGTCGAGCTTCTTCTGCTCGATGAGCGAGATCACGCGCGCGAGCGCGCGGCGATCGCCCTTGCGCATCTTCTCGAGCAGCGCCGTCACGTCGCCCTCGAGCGGATGCCGAGCGCGCTTCAGCATGTCGTCGATCATGCCGTCCAGCCCGAGCTGCTGGCCGTCGTGCGGCGAGTAGATGCGCGCGACACCGTAGTCGTGCAGCTCCTTGATCTCTTCCGGGACGATCACGCCGCCGCCGCCGCCGAACACACGGATGTCGGCGCCGCCACGCTCGCGGAGCATGTCGAGCATGTACTTGAAGAACTCCATGTGCCCGCCCTGATACGAGCTGATCGCGATGCCGTGCGCGTCTTCCTGCAGCGCGGCGGTGACGATCTCCTCGACGCTGCGGTTGTGGCCGAGGTGGATCACCTCGCAGCCGTGCGACATCAAGAGGCGGCGGATGATGTTGATCGACGCGTCGTGGCCGTCGAACAGTGACGCGGCAGTGACGAAGCGCAGCGGCTGCGCGGTCGCGGCGTCGGGGCGGGCGTGATCAGCGATCTTGTGGATCTGGGCGGACATGGGGGCTCTCCGTGAGCCCCCATTTTAGGTCTGCTGTCGCGCCCCCCAAAGTGCGCCCGCGGTCAACGGCGCTGACGTTTTCTGCCACCCCAGATCAGGAGCAGGCCGGCGAGCGTTCCCAGCGGCAGCGCGCCGCCGCCAACCACGACCGCCGAGCCTTCCGTTCCGCCGCCGGCGCCGTTGCTACTCGTGCCGCCGGCAGCAGATGAGCCTCCGATCGCATTCAGGACGTAGTCCTCGACTTCACCGTCCCGCGCGAAGCCCGTGGGCCCGAGACCGCCGGCGGTGCTGATGCGGAAGCGTGCGTAGATCGGGCCGCTCAACGTCGGAGTCGGGGCGGGGACGCTGAAGGTGAGATTCTGCGTGCCGACGTTCACCGGGACCGAGTTGAAGATCTTCTCCCCCGCGTCGTTCCAGTCGCCGTCCTGATTGAAGTCGATCCAGCCGTCCAGCTTGCCGGGCGCGCCGCTGACGACCACTTGCGCGATGCCGGGGCTGCCGCCGTCGGCGTGGATCAGGATGGTCACGCCATCGTCACCCTGGTCGCCATTTGCCGCTGCGTTCGGCTGGCCGTCCGTCTCGTCGTCGATGGCGGAGCCCAGGATCGGACCGCTGCCGGTGAAGATGTGATGTGCTCCGTCATCGGCTCGCAATGTGGGATACGGTGCCGGCGCATCGCCGAAATCGAACGTCGGCGGCGGCAACCCGGCCGCCCAGGCGATTACATTGGGTGCGTAAATGCTGGCAATCGCTTTCGGCGGGTTATTGCCCGCGAGGTAAAAGTCGAGCGGGATGCTCGAGTAAAGGACCTTGCCCGCGCCAAACCCGTAGGAGAAGGTCACGATGTGCGTCGGATCGGCCTGGCTCAAGAAGAGATCCGCGTCGCCGGGCAGCGTGCCCGCGATTGCGAATCCATGACTGGAAGAATTGCCGCCGTCCAGGTTCGTGTTGGTGACGTCGCCGGCCCAGCCATGCGTGAGGATCGTCGAGTCGTCCAGCACGTTGATGTTGGCGTCGTCGACGAAGCTGCGGATGATCGTGAACGAGTCGCCGCCGGGAAGGATCGATGACGCGCCGTCGACGTAGCGATCGTGGATGAGCAGCACGCCGCCGTTGCTGACGAAGGTCGCGATGTCGGACAGGCGGCTCTGATACTCGCCGCCGTAGCCACCATTGTCGCAATTGGTCACGAACAGGACGTCGATGCCGGCGAGATCGGCGCCGGTGAGGTCATCGAGCAGGACCGGTGTCTGGCCCACCGCAGTGATCGGCGCGACCTGATAGGCGGCGCCGGCGCCTGCGCACATCTCGTAGTAGCCGACGTTCTTCGGCGGGGGTAGCGCGGCGTTGGCGGTGGTGCAGAGGAGAGACAGAACGGCTGTACAGGCAGATGCAACGTGGATCGGACGCAAGTAAGGCTCCCCTCTAAGTCCCGTGATTGCCAGGAAGTATATCTGCGGATTGCTCAGTGCCGCTGCTTCAGGCGGCTCAGCATCTCCTCCGCCCGCTCGCCTTCCTCGCCGGACGCATTGGGCCCCGGCCCCGGATAGTGCTTGTCGTCGCCCCAGACATTCGCGAAGTGGATGCGGTCGGCGATCGATTGCGGCACCGCGTCGGTCGTGTGCCACGGCAGGCGCTGCGAAAGACGGAACAGCTCGGGCGCGTTCTTGGCGAACGCTTTGCTCGCGGCGCTCGACCCGACCTGCTCGACGAGCGAGCGCTCCGGGAGGATTGCGGTGTACGGCGCGGCGTTCGGCGTTTGCGACGGATCGATGAACACGTCGTACATCGGCACCGCGAGCGCGTGCAGCAGCGACGGCGGCGGGATGCCGAGGATGAGCTGGATCGTGCGCAGCATCGACAGCTGATCGTAGCGGCGCGAGATGATCGGCGCGGTCGCGGGATCCGCGCTCTGCTTCACCCACGGCGAGATCACGTAGGCCGGCATGCGATGCGAATCGACGTGATCGCCGCCGTCCTGGCTGTCATCCTCCATCACGAAGATCGCCGACTGCGACCAGATCGGCGAATGCGAGACGAGGTCGACCAGCTGGCCGAGCGCGAGATCGTTGTCGGCGGCTTGCGCCATCTCGGTCGTGTTGTTCGGCGTGTTGCCCTGGCCGTGATCGTTGAACTGGATCAGGTAGGCGAAGCGCGGCCAGGTGCCGAGCGCGACCATCGGCGTGAACTCGGTCTCGAAGATCTGGAAGCGCGACACCGCGCCGGGCGGCGCGACGTTGTCGCCATTCACGCGCGACAGTCCGCGCGCGGCCGAATCGTAGAAGCAGCCTTCGAACAGCGGCGCCGGATCCACGCCGAAGCCCGCCTGCATGCACGCGGAGAGTCCGTTGATCGGATAGATCGGCTGCGTCGCGGCCTGGATCTGCGCGAACTGCGTCGTCGACCGATTCGCGCCCTGGCTCGACGGCTCCGGATTCATGCCGCCGCTGCGCTCGCCGTAGTTGCGGAACGGAATGCCCGCGGCGAGCAGCTGATCGAAGATGAAGTACTTCGGCGGATACGCGACGGGATACAGACCCGTGTCGTACGGGCGACCGCGACCCGACGGCTCCCAATGCGAGTTGCGCTGCAGGTAATCGGTGAGATAGCCGCCGGTGGTGAAGACGTGGCCTTCCTCCGACTGCTCGGAGTTCGCCATGAATTGCGTCAGGAGCGGCCAGCGTCGCACCAGCGCGTGCGCATTCGGCGTGCAGCCGCAGCCGGGGAATGTGCGATCCACGCCCTCGAACGCGGTGTTGCCCGCGCCGCAGTTGTCGTCGTAGAGCTCGTACTTCGGCGCGCCGTCGCCGCGCTTGAGCGTCCCGAAGATGTTGTCGTAGGTCCGGTTCTCCTTGACGACGAGGAAGACGTACTTGATTTGCGCGCTCGGAGCGAACGTGAACGGACCGGTCGACGCGCCGTGGACGACGGTCGACGCCGGTGTCGCTTCGCCATCCGGGGTGAGATTGGTGGTGACGACGCTGTCGACCTGCGCGAAATAGTTGTCGTCGGGCGTGGCGAGCACGCCGACCAGCCCGCGCTGCCAGAACTGCTTGATGCGCACCGGCGCGTCGCCGTTCCTGCCCTTGTTGACGCCCATGCCTTTGCCGGCGATCCAGACGAGTTCGTTGCCGTCCGGCGTTACCGCGACCGCGGTCGGATAGTCCGCGATCGGGATCGCGCCGATGCGCGAGTACGCTTTCGTCGCGCTGTCGACGCGATCCTTCAACGCGACCGAGACGATCGCGTTCTCGTACGCGCTCGCGACGTAGAGCGTGCAGCCGTCGGGCGATTGCGCGAGTCCGGTCGGCGTCGCGCCGATGCCGGCGTGGCCGCCGTTGCGGCGCAGGTCGATGCGCTTGGCGATCGTGTCGGTCGAGGTGTCGAGCACCATCAACAGATCGCGATTGGCGACGGTTGCGTAGAGCCGATCGACGCTCGAATCGGCGAGAAGCGTGAGCACGCCCGACTCGGCATCGGAGATGTCTTCACCGGAAAGCCCGAGCGGGATCGTCGCGACCACGCTGCCGGCGGCGAGGTCGATCTTCGACAGCGTGCCGTCGTTGGAATTGGCGATGTAGCCGAACTTGCCGCTGCGCTCGATCGCGGCGCCGCGCGGATAGGTGCCGACGGTGACGACGGTCACGGCGTTGGTGGTGGTGTCGACGATCGCGGCGCGATCGGAATTGAGCAGCGCGGTGAGCAGGAACTTGCCGTCGGGCGAGATCGCGATGTCTTCGGGCCATTCGGTGAAGCCGAAGCTGTCGATGCTCTGCGTCGCGACGATCGAGCTGTTCTGTCGCGACGAGCCGACGGGCAGCAGCGGGTTCGCGCTCGACGGGATGGCGATCGGCTCCTGCTCGACGGCCTGACCCGTCACGACGTTGACGCTGAACACGTGGATCGCGTCGCCGCCGGGCGCTTTCACGCTCGTGCCGTCGGGAAAATCCGAGCCGCCCATCGGATTGCCGGGCACGTACGCGGTGGCCCCATCAGGCGAGAACACGACGTGACCGCCGGTGCCGGGCAGGGGGAGCTGCTGGATGAGGTTGCCGCTGCCGACGTCGATGATCCAGACGTAGTTCACGTCCTTGCCGGTGTCGACGCTCCAGTAGAAGCGTCCGTCGCGCGTGAGCGCGCCGCCACCCGGGAAGTTGCCGACGTCGGAGAGATGACCGAGCGGCGTGACGCGTCGACCGTAGTGCGTGATCGCGGCGCGCTCGATCGGCGCGTTCGCGAACGTGTGCGTCGCGGTGCAGCCGACGACGCCACCGCCTCCTCCGTCTCCACCTCCACCGCCGGTTCCACCTCCGCCGGTGCCGCCACCGCCGGTTCCGCCCGAGCCGCCGCCATTGTTTCCGCCGCCGCCGGTCCCGCCGCCACCGGGATTGTTGCTGCCGCCGGTTCCGCCGCCGTCGTCGCCGGTGCAAGCCGTCGTCGTGCATTGCGTGAAGTCGCCGGTGTGCGAGTTGTCGCTGCAGCCGCCCAGGAGCAGGCCTGCGGCGACGAGCGTGGCGGTCAGCAGAGTTCTCACAGCGGTTCCCCCGAATCCGGACGTCCTAGTGTATGCCTGACGTTTTCTGCAACCATGTGTCATGGCCGAGCGGGACACGGTTTCCATCCACTTCGTGCGCGCCGCGCTCACCGGGCTCGACGCGCCGGTGCAGGCGCGCTTGCTCGAAGCGGCCGGCATTCCGAAGAATCTGCTCGCGTCCGCGTCCTCGCGCGTCACCGCGAGCGCGTTCGCGGCGCTGTGGCTCGCGTCGAATCGCGAGCGCGATGACGAGTTCTTCGGGCTCGATTCGCATCGGATGAAGGTCGGCAGCTTTGCGCTCGTCACCTACGCCGTGCTGCACAGCCGCGATCTCGAGCAGGCGCTGCGCCGGACGCTGCGCGCGTTCGCCGCGATCCTCTCCGACGTCCGCGGCGAGCTGGTCGTGGAGGATGGCGAGGCCGTGGTCGGGCTGCAGACGAAGGTCCGCGGCGTGAATCAGCGCCGGTTCGCGGAAGAAACGTTCCTCGTGATGGTGCACGGACTGATCTGCTGGCTCGCCGGACGACGCTTGCCCGTGCTCCGCGCGGCGTTCGCGTTCCCGCGTCCGCCGCATGCCGCCGAGCACGCGATCATGTTCGCGCACGACCGTCGCTACGATGCGCCGCGCACCGAGCTGCGCTTCGACGCAGCGGTGCTGGCGTCGAAGATCGTCCAGAGCGACAAGACGGTGAAGGCGTTCCTGCGCGACGCGCCGCAGTCGGTGTTCCTCAAATACAAGAACGTCGACGGCTGGTCGGCGCGCGTGCGGCGGCGGCTGCGTCAGAGCGACGGCGCGCGCTGGCCGGCGTTCGAGGAGATCGCGGCGGAATTCAACGTCGCGCCGTCGACGCTCGGGCGGCGGCTCGAAGCGGAGGGCACGACGTTCCAGCTGATGAAGGACGACGTGCGCCGCGATCTCGCGATCCATCACCTGCACGAGACGACGCGCACGGTCGGGGAGATCGCGCGCGATCTCGGCTACGAGGACGTCAGCGCGTTCCGCCGCGCGTTCAAGAAGTGGACCAAGAGCCGCCCGGGCTCTTACCGCTTGGGCGTGGCCTGAGGCTTCTTTTCCGGAACCGGCGTGGCGCCGGCGAGCGCGGTGAGCGTGTCGACCAGGTAGGTCTTGACCGCGGTGTCGTCGACGGCTTTCTTGAGCGTGAGCTCGATCAGGTATTGATCGCCGTTCTTCGCGGTCGCGTGCGCGCCGCGCACCGGGGTCTCGCCCTTGGGCGTGTCCTTGAAGTAGGACGCGCTCTTGCCGATGCCGGACAGCCGCGACATCGTGCCGGCCTTCAGCATGTGGTTGAGGTTGCCGTGCGCCTTGGTCAGCACGAGCTCGCCGCCGCCGCCGGTCAGCGAATAGCCGCAGACATAGCCGCGAGCCTTCTCCTTGGTGGAGGTCGAGAACCACTTGCCGCCGACGAGCTTGTTCGCCGCGTCGAGGCGGATCGCCTGGTCACAGTTGACGGCCGCCGAGGCGGAGAAGGGCAGGAGCGCTGCCAGCGCGAGAAGAATTCGTTTCATGGCCGCGCACCTTAGTGCGCCGCGAGGAATTCGTCCAGCAGGGCGTTGAAGGTTTCCGGCGTCTCCATCGGCGCCGCGTGATGCGAGTTCGGGATGACGACGAGCTTCGCGCCCGGGATCTTGGGTGTGTACTCCTCCTTGAGCGAGATCGGCGTGTAGTCCTGATCGGCGGCCATGATCAGCGTCGGCATGCGCAGATTGCCGATCTGATTCATGACGCTCCAGCCGATGAACGCGCGCAGCGACGCCTTGTACGGCTTCGCCTCGTTGCGCTGGTAGCGCTCGAGGAACTTGCGCTTCTCGGCTTCGTCCTGCGGCCGCGGGAACAGCTTCTCGGCGAGGATCCCGCCGAGCTTCTGCAGGCCCATCGTGTTGATGATCGCGAAGCGCATCCAGATCGCGAACTTCTCCTTCAGCGTCTTGAAGAACACTTCCGGAGCGCTGTTGACGATGGTCAGCGTGCGCACGACTTCCGGCGAGTCCACCGCGAGCTGGAACGCGATGCCCCCGCCGAGCGAGATGCCGACGATGTGCGCGGGCTCGAGCCGCAGCGCGTTGCACAGCATCGCGATGTCGCTCGCGAACAGCTGCATCGAGTAGCCGGCGGTCGGCTTGTCGCTGCGGCCGTGGCCGCGCAGGTCCACCGTGATCACGCGGTAGCGCTTGCTGAAGTACGCGAGCTGATGCTCCCAGTCCTCGAGGCAGCTGCCGAGGCCGTGGATGAACACCAGCGGCGTGCCGCTGCCCTGCGTTTCGTAGTGGAGCTTGATCCCGTTGACCTGCGCGGTCGGCATGGTGCGTCCTTGCTG
>DASRHK010000010.1:0-25438 GCA_035650495.1 Nevskiaceae bacterium
TCAGCAGCAATTCCGTGATGCCCTTCTCCGGCGGCGGCAGCGTCGAGCACGGATCGGCCGCGCTCGCGCGCAGGCACCAGAGCATGCCCGCCGCGCACGAAAGCCAGGCAAACCTAGTCGGCTTGCACGACAACGGGGAACTCCCGTGCTCCGTCCTCCATCAGCGCGGAAATCCTCGCCGGCCCTGCCGTCAGCTTTTGGGCACCGGGCTTGATCTGCCAGCGCTGGCGCGAGCCCGCGAGCAGATAGTGCAGCGACGGATCCTCGCCGAGCACTTCGCCACCCGTGGCCGCGAGCAGCTTCAGCTGGGCGACGCGAACGTGCTTGGACCCGCGATTCTCCAGCGCGACGATGACGCTGCCGTCCTTCTGCAGCTGCCCGCTCCATTGCAGATCCGGCGCGATCGCGGCGGCCGGCGAGACGAACACGGGGACGCCGAGCCGCACGACGACGCGCAGCGTTGCAGCGTCGACCGGCTTGTCCTGGGGCACTTCGCGCAGGTAAACGCGATACGACCGCTCGGATGCAGAAGCCTTCGCCGACGCCGCGAGTCCGATGCGCACGACCTGCGACGCACCCGGCTCGAGGAAGAACAGCGGTGGATTCGCGAGCAGCTCGCGGCTCGGCGTGTAGACGTCCTCTTCGCCGTTCTGCGACCAGGCGACGACGTCGACCTGGATGGTCTTCTTGCTCTCGGAGGTGTTGGTCAGCGTCAGCGCGCCGCCACGCTGCTTCGCGCCCAGATCCAGGCGGATCGGACTCACCTGCAACCCGCCCCCGCCCTGCGCCGACGCAGGCGTGGCGCCCGACATCAACACCGTGGCGAGAGTCAGGCCGAGCATCGCTCTGGCCCAACTCAAGCGCATACGAGTCTTAGAAAGTGATCGTGACCGTGATCGTATCAGTGTAGCTGCCGACCGAGGCGCCGGTCTGCCCCGCCGGGATGGTGCCGAACACCGTCGAGCCGACCGCCAGCCCGGTGCCGACGAGATTGAGCGTGTCGCCGCCGAGGCCGGTGGTGATGCCCCAGTTCAGCGTGTGCGACAGGTCGCGATACAAGCCGTAGTTCAGCAGGTCGGTGCCGCCGCCGGTGATCTTCATCTTGCGGTTGTTGATGGCGACGCCGTTGGTGCCGATCGACAAGCCGATGCTGTAGGGCGCGAGCAGCGAGCAAGTCACCGTGACCGTGGTGGTGCCGACGGCCGCGCCGACTGCGAGCGGATCGTAGTTGCCGAACGCGAGATCCGACGCCGAGGTCGAGCACGAGCTGATGACCGTCGCGGTGACGTTGAACGTCGTCGTCGTCGTCGATGCCTGCACTGCCGAGCTGGTGCACGCGATCAAGGCACCGGCCACCAGAACCTTCTTGAACATGGATACTGCGCTCCTAGGTCTCCCGTCCCGACTCCCGGGCGGGTTGCGCGCACTCTAGGGGTAGCCGGATCGCGCTGCGGCGCGTGGCGATGATTTCACTACAGAGAAAGTCAATCGTACTTTCCGCAAAGCCGACGAGCGGCATCACGCGCCGAGCTTGACGATTTCGAGCGCAAGCTCCAGTGCCTGCTCATAGTTGAGCCTCGGATCGACCGCCGAGGTGTAGGCCCGACTGAGATCTTTTTCCGACAGCGCGCGCGCCCCACCGAGGCATTCGGTGACGTTCTCGCCGGTGAGCTCCAGATGCACGCCGCCCAGATGCGAGCCGCTCGCACGATGGATGTCGAACGATTGCGCGAGCTCCGCGAGGATGTCGTCGAAGCGGCGCGTCTTGGTGCCGTTCGCGGTGGCCTGCGTGTTGCCGTGCATCGGATCGCACAGCCACAGCACGCGATGCCCGCCGCGCTTCACCGCCTCGATCATCCGCGGCAGATGCGCGCCGACCTGGCTCGCGCCCATGCGATGGATCAGCGTGAGGCGGCCCGGCTCGTTGTGTGGATTGAGCACACGGCACAGTTCGTTGAGCCAGTCGCCGGTCATCGCGGGACCGACTTTCACGCCGATCGGATTGCGGATGCCGCGACAGTACTCGACGTGCGCACCGCCGACGTCGGCGGTGCGCATGCCGATCCACGGGAAATGCGTCGACAGGTTGTACCAGCCCGGATTGCGCGGCACCTGTCGCGTTTGCGCCTGCTCGTACCAGAGCAAGAGCGCTTCGTGCGAGGTGAAGAAATCCACCCGCGAGAACTCGTGGATCGGCGTGCCGGTGAGCGTCTCCATGAAGCGCACCGAGTCGCCGATCGCATCGACACGCTTCTGGAATTCGGCCGCGAGCGGCGACACCTTCACCCAATCCAGATCCCAGTATTCGGGGTGATGCAGATCGGCGAAGCCGCCGTCGATCAGGCCGCGCACGAAGTTGATCGTCATCGCCGAGCGCGCGTGGCCTTCGATCAATCGCTGCGGATCCGGCGTGCGCGACGCGGCGGTGAACTCGGGACCGTTGACGAGATCGCCGCGATACGCCGGCAGCGTCGTGCCGTTACGCGTTTCCGTATCGGTCGAGCGCGGCTTCGCGTACTGGCCGGCGAAACGGCCGATGCGCAGCACCGGCTTCTTCAAGCCGTGCACCAGCGCGAGCGACATCTGCAGCAGGACCTTCAGACGATTGGTGATGATCTCCGGACGGCAGTCCGCGAACGATTCCGCGCAGTCACCGCCCTGCAGGACGAAGCGGCGGCCGAGCTGCGCCTCCGCGAGCGATTCGCGCAGCGCGTTCACTTCCCACGACGTCACCAGCGGCGGCAGCGTCGCGAGACGTTCGAGCGCGTCCTTGAGCGCGGCGGCGTCGGGATACGTCGGCTGCTGCACGGCCGGCCGCGATTGCCAGCTGTCGGGACGCCAGGTGTCGACGGGCGGATTCATGGGCGCGGATTATGGCGCAACAGCAACAGGCCCAGCGTGGCGAGCACGGCGAATCCCGCGCCCGCGGCGAACGTCGCCGACGGCCCGATCGCTCCCCACAAGCCGCCGGCGATGACGCTCGCAAGCAGCATCGCGATGCCGCTCACGAGATAGAACAGCCCGAACGCCGAGCCGCGGCGAGCCGCCGGCGCCGCGTCCGCAACCATCGCCGCGAGCAGTCCTTGCGTGAAGCCCATGTGCAACCCCCAGAGCACGACGCCGAGCGCCAGCAGGACGACGCCGTGCGCCGCAGCGAGCAGCAGATCAGATGCGATCAGCAGCACGAATCCGATCAGGAGCAGCGTGCGCCGATCCGCACGATCGGCGAGCTTGCCCACGGGATAGGAAGAAAGCCCGAACGCGATGTTCATCACGACCATCACCAGCGGCGCGAGCGCGGTCGACACACCGACGTCCTGCGCGCGCAGGATCAGGAACGCATCCGAGAAGCGCGCGAGCGTCATCGCGCATGCGACGGCGACGACGGACCAGTACATCGCGCCGAGGTTGCGCAGCTCTCGCCAATGCAGCTGTGGGCGATCCGCCTTCGGCGCGCGCGCTTTGCCTTGAGGCTCGTCGACGCCGAACCAGATCAGCAGCACGCAGAGGATCGCGGGGATCACCGCGATCCAGAGCACCGCGCGGAAATTCCCGCCGAGCGCCCACATGAGGATCACCGCCGCCGCGGGACCCGCGAACGCGCCGACCGTGTCGAGCGATTGGCGCAGTCCGTAGGCGGCGCCACGGTTGCTCGCATCGGTGAGGTCCGCGATCAGCGCATCGCGCGGCGCCCCGCGGATGCCTTTGCCGATGCGATCCGCGAAGCGCGCGGTCGCAACCCAGGCGACACCCGTCGCCAGCGGGAACAGCGGCTTCGACAGTGCGGCAAGCCCGTAGCCGAACAGCACGAGCGGCTTGCGCTTGCCGAACGCGTCGCTGATCGCGCCGGAGAAGATCTTCACGATCTGCGCGGTGGCCTCGGCGACGCCCTCGATCAGGCCGACCGCGACCGTGCTCGCGCCGAGGACGGTGACCAGGAACATCGGCAGCAGCGCGTGGATCGTCTCGGACGATGCGTCCATCAGCAGGCTGACGAAGCCCAGGGTCCAGATCGACCGGGGCAAGCCGGATTTGCTCATTTCGGGGGTCTTGAAAGCCGGGAGCGCGTCCTCAATTTAGCAGGCGTCGGGCGATGGCCCGTGACAAATGGAACCAACTGGAGGTCAGCCATGACACTGCTTCGTTACCAGCCCTGGGGGCTGCATCAGCAACTTTGGAACGAGATGAACAAGCTGTTCGATAACGCATCCACGAATGACGCGAGCTCCGGCGCCACCGCCGACTGGGCGCCTGCCGTGGACATCGAGGAGCACGCCGACAAGTTCGTGCTGTTCGCCGACGTGCCGGGCGTGGATCCGGCGAGCATCGAAGTGACGCTCGAGAAGGGCGTGCTCACGCTCGCGGGCAGCCGCGCCGCGCGAGCCGAGCAGAAGGAAGTGCAGAGCCGTCGCGAAGAGCGCGTCTCGGGCCGCTTCTTCCGCCGCTTCTCGCTGCCGGACACGGTCGACTCCGAGGCGGTGAAGGCGTCGAACCGTAATGGTGTGCTCGAAGTCGTCATCCCGAAGCGTCCGGCGTCGCAGCCGCGGCGAATTCAGGTGACACACTAACGTAGGGGCGCGTTCAAGCCGACTTCGTGCACAGCGAACAACGAAGTCGGCTTAACGCGCCGGTACGGTTGTTTTACGAAATGCCGCCAGAAGAAGGCGGCATTTCGCTTTCCACGGCAGGCTTGTTGGATACTGAGCGACGATGGAATACCACGACTACTACAAGGTGCTCGGCGTCTCGCGCACGGCGACGGCCGACGAGATCAAGAAGGCCTATCGCCAGCTCGCGCGCAAATACCATCCCGACAAGAACAAGGCGAAGGACGCCGAGGCGAAGTTCAAGGAGATCAACGAAGCGAACGAGGTCCTGTCCGATCCGAAGAAGCGGCAGGCCTACGATTCGCTCGGCGCCAACTGGAAAGCCGGCAGCCAGTTCACGCCGCCACCGGGTTGGGAATTCAACTTCTCACGCGGCGGTCGCGGCGGTCGCGGCGGCTTCGGCGGCGTGCCGCCGGGATTCGGCCGCGGCGGCGGCGCCGGCGGCTTCTCGGATTTCTTCTCGAGCCTCTTCGGCGGCGCGGCTGGCGGCGGCTTCACGGCCGAGGATTTCGGCGGTGGGTTCTCCGATACCGCGCAGGACACACGCGCAAAGGTTGCGATCACGCTCGAGGATTCCTACCACGGCGCGACGCGAACGATGTCGCTGTCGGATGGACGCCAGCTGCAGGTCCGCATCCCGAAAGGCGTCACCGAAGGCCAGAACATCCGCCTCGCCGAGCAAGGGGCCGGCGGCGGCGATCTCCTGCTCGAAGTCGAATTCACCGAGCATCCGCAATTCCGTGCGAAGGGTCGCGACATCCTCGCGACCGTTCGCATTGCGCCGTGGGAAGCGGCGCTCGGCGGCAAGATTCCGGTGCCGACGCTCGGCGGATCCGTCGAGCTCACGCTCAAGCCGGGCGCGCACGGCGGCCAGAAGCTTCGGCTGAAAGGTCGCGGCTTGCCCGGCACGCTGCCGGGCGATCAGATCGTCACGCTGCAGATCGCGACGCCGTCCGCCTCCAGCGAAGACGATCGCCGGTTCTACGAAGAGATGGCGAAGCGCTTCTCCGACTACAACCCGCGAGCGTGACCTGAGCTGACGATCAGGTTCTGGCGAGGGCGTCGCGCGGCCAGGGATGGCCGCGCACGAGCTAAACGGAGCTTTTCAGGCGTCCCCCGCCTGGACCTGATCGTCAGCGACTCGTCAAATCGCCGGGCGCTTCTCGAACCACGGCTTCGCCTTCTCGAGCTGACCGGCGAGACGGAACAGCATCCCCTCGCCGCCGTGCGGCGCGATGAAGTGTGAGCCGATCGGCAATCCGTTCGCGGTCAAATGCAGCGGCACCGACATCGCCGGCGTGCCCGTGAGGTTCGCGAGCTGCGTGAACGGCACCCACTTGAGATTCTCGGTGACCATCTGCTCGATGATCCCCGACTTCAGCACGACGCGGCCGAGGCCCAGCGCGAGCAGGATCTTCATCGCGAAGTGCTGCCACGGCGCGGTGACGATCTCGCCGATGCGCGCCGGCGGCATCGCCGACGTCGGCGTGAGGAACAGATCGAATTTCTGGTGGAACTCGTCGAGGCTTCGCGTGTAATCGCTCCAGCGCCAGTAGCCCTCGACGTATTCCGGCGCGCGCGTCGCGTTGCCGAACGCGACCATCGCGAGCGTGTCGAGCTCGAAGCCGTCGTCGCCGCAGCCGGTCATTTCCTTGATGCGCTTCACCGTCGCCGAGCACTGCGCGAACCACATCAGGATGAAATCCTTCGACAGCTGCATCGTGTCGATTGCGGGCTCGGCTTCCTCGACGTGATGACCGAGCGACTCGAGGAGCTTCGCGGTGTCCTCGACCGCCTTCACCGCTTCGGGATCGATCGGCGTGCCGATCGGCGAGCGTCGCGTGAAGCCGATGCGCAGCTTGCCCGGATCGCGCGCGACTTCTTCGAGATACGCACGCTCCGGCGGCGCGATCACGTACATCGAGCCGACTTCCGGCCCCTGCGTCGCGTCGAGCATGGCGGCGCTGTCGCGCACGCTGCGGGAGACGACGTGGTTCATCGCCGCGCCGTGCATCGCTTCGCTCATCGCCGGTCCCCACGGCGTGCGGCCGCGTCCGGGCTTCAACCCGAACAGTCCGCAGAATCCCGCCGGGATGCGGATCGATCCGCCGCCGTCGTTGGCACCCGCCATCGGCACCACGCCGGCCGCAACCGCGGTCGCGGAGCCTCCGCTCGAGCCACCGGGCGTGTGATCGGGGTTCCATGCGTTGCGCGCCGGAGGCCACGCGTCGGGCTCGGTGATCCCCTTCGCGCCGAACTCGGGCGTGTTCGTACGGCCGAAGATCACCACGCCGGCTTCGAGCCAGCGTCGCGTGATCTCGGCGGTGAACGGCGCGATGTAGTTCGCGCGCTTGAGCCCCTTGCAGCCATACGCGGTCTGCACGCCCTGCACTTCCTGGAACAGATCCTTGGTCAGGAACGGCACCCCCGCGAACGGTCCCGACAGCTCCGCCTTCGCGCGCTCGCGCGCGAGATCGTACGCGGGGATGACGATCGCATTGAGCTTCGGATTGACCGCGTCGGCACGCGCGATCGCGCATTCGAGCAGCTCCACGGCCGTGACTTCCTTGCGCGCGACGAGCGCGGCGAGACCGAGTCCGTCGTACTGAGGATATTCCTTGAACATGGTCACGATCCTTGTTCGATGATGGCGCGCAGGAAGGCGAAGCCGGCGCTGTCCGGCTCGCGCCGGTGCCAGCCGCGCAGGCGCTGACGAGCCCGTGTGATGTTGCCCGACTTCAGGTCGGCGACGAGCAGCACACGCTCAATCGTCTCGGCCTGCTCGCGTTGCAGCGATGCCGGCAGCGGCTGCGACGCGGGCAGCAGATTGTCACCAATCTGCGCCGCGCGGTCCCACTGCCGCGTCCCCGCCGCATCGAGCAGGGCAAGCCACTTCTCGATTTCGCGCGGCGCCGCGCATGGATGCGGCGTGAGATAGGCGACCACCGCGCGCGTGGTGTCCGCGTCGAAGAACGACACGAAGTTCAGCAGCTGGAGGTACTGCCTGAACCAGGTCGCGTCGTCCGCCGCCGACCCGCAGCGCGAGCCGATTGCGCGCATCGCATTCAGACGCTCGACCAGCTCCGGATCGAGCTTGCTGGGCCGCGTCGGATCCTCGACGTAGCTCCGCAGCGCCTGCGCTTCCAGCGCCGACTTGACGTTGGCATCGAAGGCGCTGGCGGAAATGCGCGCCGCGGGCATCCCTGAGAGCAGCAGGCTCACCGGCTGCAGCTCGTGGATCGCGGTCGCCTTGTCGCCGCGGAAGAACCGCCGCTGCACGTTCTGGTCGAGGACCGGGAAATAATCGGAGTTGGCAGGCATGCCGAACGACGTGAGTCAGGGCTGCAGCTGCTCCTTTCGAGCGATCACGCGCAGCTGCAGGTCGGCGACGCCGTTCAGGCCCAGCGACCCGAGCAGCTCGGCCACGCCGCGATCGGAGAAGATCTCCGGCTTGAAGTCGGGCACCTGGCCCTCGGGCACGGCGACGATGAGCACGTCGAAATCGTTGGCCGCCACGATCTCGTAGTCGGCGAACTGATCGCCGAGCGCTTGCAGGATCGTCGACACCAGCGGCAGGTCGATCTCGTACAGCTGCATCCACTGCAGCAGCACGCCTCCGGGCTTGAGATGCCGCTTCACCTGGCCATAGAACTCGCGGCTGAACAGCGTCGCGACGCCGCTCATCCAGGGGTTCGACGGCTCCGAGATGATCGCGTCGTACTGTCGATGGCTGCGCGAGAAGAAGGTCTTGGCGTCCTCGACGTGCAGCCGGCTGCGCGGATCGTCGAACGCGCGCTGCACGGGCGGTCCGAACAGGCGCGCGCCCTCGATCATCGCCGGCTCGATCTCGATGGTGTCGACCTGCCGGACGCGGCTCGATCCGAGCACGGTATGCGTCGACCGCCCGGAGCCGATGCCGATCACCGCGACGTCGCTCGCCGCCGGATTGATCGCCAGCGGCAGCGCGCCGGAAAGGATCATCGTGTAGTCGTCGATGGCGACTCTGCGGATGTTGAGGCCGGCGTCGACCTTGCCGTTGGTGGCGATCGACATCGTGCCATCCGGCGCGGTGTAGACATCGACCGACGCAGTCTTGCCGTCGCGATGGAACACCAGCGTGCGCGGCTGCTTTGCCGCGCCGCTGCGGTAGACGCCGGACGCGAGCTTCGCCGGATCGAAACGCGCGAAGATCATCATCGCGATTGCAGTCGCCACGAGCGCACCGGCGCCAGCCCGCTGCGCCCGCCCGCCGAGACGGCCGCGCAGCAGCCACAGGCCGAGTCCGAGGTCGACGAGCGCGCCGGCGATGATCACTGCGCGCAAGCCCAGCACCGGCATCACGGCGTGCACCGCGACGATCACGCCCGCGATCGATCCGAGCGTGTTCGCGGCGTAGACGCGGCCGATCGCGGCTTCGCCGTAGCCCGCGCGGATCAGCATCGCGGTGATCAGCGGCAGCGTCATGCCGGCGCAGAACGTGACAGGCAGCATCAGCGCGACGCAGATGCCATGCGAGAACAGCGTGAACAGCACGTAGCCGGCGTCGTTGCGCTGGAGCGCGCGCAGGATCGCGGCCATCCAGTCGAAGCTGAATCCGTAGATCACGAGCGAGCCGAGCGCAGCGGTGCCCATGACGATCTGGATCCAGGCGAGCGCCCGACGCGGATCCGCGTAGCTGCCGATGCGGTTGCGGATCCAGAAGCTGCCCAGCGCGAGCCCGAGGATGAAAGCCGAGAGCATCAGCTCGAACGCGTGCGTCGCCGAGCTCAGCACGAGCGACAGCATGCGGATCCAGCCGATCTCGTAGAAGAACGACGCCGCGCCGGTGAGGAACGCGGCCGCGAACAGCAGCGTCGGCAATTTCGCGTCGGTCGTCGCGCCCGCGGCCGGTGCGGGCGTCGTCGGCGCGCCGGCGAGCCTGTGCACGATCCACGCGCCGCTCGCGACCGTGACGTTCAGCGCCGCCGCGACGAGCAGCGTGCCCGGCAGGCCGACCGCCTTGACCAGCGCGAAGCCGCTGACCAGCACGCCGATCGCCGCGCCGAGGCTATTCGTGAAATACAGCCATCCGAGCGCAGCGCCAGCGGACGCCGGCGCCCGGCGCACGACCGCCGCGCTCATCAACGGGAAGGTCATCCCGAGCAGCACGCATTGCGGCAGGATCAGGAGCCCGGAGACGCTCCACTTCAGGAGGTCGATGGCAAGCCCGGATTGCAGCGACGGGATCGCGTGATCGAAGCACCAGCCCTGCACGCCGCGGAACACCGGGTCGAACAGCGCGCCCAGCAGGCCCAGAGCGAGCTCGACGAGGACGTACGCGAGCAGCGGATTGGCGAATCTGCGCGAGCCCTTCGCCGCGAGCCACGCGCCTGCCGCCATGCCGCCCATGAAGATCACGAGCACCAGCGTCTGCGCGTAGGCCGCGTGGCCGAGGAACAGCTTGAGGTAGTGGGTCCAGATCGATTCGTAGATCAATCCGGCAAAGCCGGACGCTGCGAACAGGCCGTAGAGCACTGGGCGCGATTTCACGGGAGTTCGCTTTCGTGTCGAGGTGAAATAGGTTAGCGTTTTTGCCTACGTCGCCGCACCTCGAGGCTCCTCATGGAAACCGTCCAGGCCACGCCCGCCCCCGCCCTCGCGCAGCGCATGCGCGCGTTCACCGACTGGCTCGTCAACGATTTCGGCGGCGGCGCGCGCCCGTGGAAGTTCTCGTGGGTGATCAATTTCCAGAAGGCGGGAACGTTCGCTTTCCTCGGCGCGCTCATGTGGTACTACAGGAACACGAGCACCGCGGCCTGGATCTACCTCGCGATGCACGGCTCCTATGGGCTCGTGTGGATCCTCAAGGACACCGCATTCCCCGATCCGAACTGGCAGAAGAAGATCACCATCGGCGGCGGCATCAACGCGTTCCTCGGCGTGCTCGGCCAGTACTGGGTGTTCGGCTGGCTCTTGATCTCCGGCGTCTCAAATCCGCACTACCCGCTTCCCGACTACGCGTGGTTCTGCCTGTGCATCTCGCTGTGCATCCTCGGCTGCGTGATCATGATCGCGGCGGACGCGCAGAAATTCTTCACGCTGCGCGTGAAGCGCGGGCTGATCACCGACGGCATGCACCGCTACGTGCGCCATCCGAATTATCTCGGCGAGATGATGATCTACGGCAGCTTCGCGCTGATGGTCTGGCACTGGTACCCGTTCCTCGTGCTCGCGTGGGTGTGGCTCGGGCTCTTCGCCGTGAACATGGTGATGAAGGAAGCGAGCATGTCGCGCTATCCCGAGTGGGCCGCGTACAAGAAACGCAGCTGGTGGCTCGTGCCGTACGTGCTCTGACCATGGCTGCGTTCGTCGCGATCCGCGTTCTGCATGTGGTGCTCGCCGCCCTGTGGCTCGGCGCAGGAGTCTTCACCGCGCTGTTCCTGTTCCCGACGCTCGGCGACAGCGCACCGGGCAGCAATTCGATGTTCGCTGCGCTCATGCGCAGGCGCTTCGGCGTCTACATGGCGGTGACCGGCGGCCTCGCAGTGTTGACCGGCATCTGGTTGTACTGGCGATTCACCGGTGGCTTCAGCGCAGCGACGATCGGCACGACGTCGGGCATCGTCTTCGGCATCGGCGGTCTCGCGGGAATCGCGGCGGTCGCCATCGGCGGCGCCGTCATCGGCCGTAGCGCCGACAAGATGGCGGCGCTGATCGAGCAAGCTGCGCCGCAATCCGAAATCGAAGCGCTGCGTCAACGCGCGCTCGGAGCGAATCGGGTCGTCGCCGCCCTGATGATCCTGGCGGTCGTATGCATGGCCGCAGGGCACTACGTCTAGAAGGCGCCCCAGCAGATCAGCGCCGTCACCACGACGAATCCGATCGGCGCCGGATGCTTGAGCAGCGCCGACGGCAATCGCGCAAACGAATAGCCGATCGCAAAGAGGCCGAAGCACGCATACATCGCGGCGAGGAAGATTCCGACGCCGCGCACCAGCGCGGCATTGCCGCTCGTGCTGATCGCGAACAGCGCGGCGCCCGCGAGCAGGAACACGATCGTCACCAGATGCCACGACACGTGGATCAGCCCGAACGTGCTGTTCGGACCGCCGATCGGGCTCTTCGGCAGCGCGTGTCGATCGATGCGCCGCACGAGCCGATCGCCGACGATGCCGTGGACTGCCGCCGCCGCGACACTGAGCGCGCCGGCGCAAGCGAGCGCAAAGTTCATCAGTGATGCTCCCCGGTGAACAGATGCACCGTGGTGCGCGCGGATTTCTCGCCGAGCTGGATCGCGGCGCGCTGGAACGACGGTCGACGATCGTGCGAGCCGTTGCCGCTGTAGCCGTGCCGCTCGAGCGCGAAGTCCGGAAGCTCGACCGCGGAATCGTTCGGCGACTGCGCGACGTGGACCGCGCAACGTCCGCTCGGCAGCCCGTCGATGTGCAACGTCTGCGTCGTATCGCGCGCCGCGAAGTGCCGCGTCGAAACCGGCGCCGCAGAGCCGGTCCATGCGGCCGCGTCGCAGAACACCATGATCGTGACGGTCCGCGTCGGCCGCAGATGCGTGACTTCGACGTCGAGCGACGCCGCGGACGCGAGATCGCACGACGCCGCCGCGAGGGTGACCGCGCCGAGCGAAACCCACTTCGCGAGATGCATGATCGTCTCCTGTCCTTCTTCGGGATCATGCTGCTCGGACCGGAGCTCCCGCGGCAGATGAGGAAAGGCACGAGCGCGGGGTGACAAAAGTCACCTCCGTGCCCGGGCGGAGCGCTGCCTATACTGCGGGCATGCCGATCTCGCAGCTGTCCCTCCAGCGTGGCCCCGGCGCGGGCGTGCTCAATCCGCTCAACCTCGCGGCGTACGCAACGTGCGCCGGCGTTTCCTATGGTCCGCTGCGTCAGACTTTCTTCGAAGCGACGCCGGTGCCACACGCCTGGGTCGGTGTCGTGGCGCTGCTCGGCTTGCAGGGCCTGTTCATCCTGCGTGCGGTCCTGCAGGCGCGGGGTGCGTCGGTCGCGGCGCAGCGCGCTTGCGTGATCCCGCAGGCGATCGCGGCGCTCATCTCCTGCTGGGTGTTCCGCGACGGCTTGCAGCCGACGCTGCTCGTGCTGGTCGCAGTGCAGATCGCCGGGCTGTTCCCCACGCGTGCTGCGCTTGCGATCCTCGCCGCGATCAATGTGGTCCTCGGCTGGCTGCTCATCCAGTACGGCATCACCGCGGAGATGGCGCACATGCCGGCGCAGCTGCTGGCGGCGTACCTCGGCTTCCAGGCGTTCGCGTTGCTGACCTGCCACGCGCTCGTGCAGGAGATGGAAGCGCGCAACACCGCGCAACAGATCAATGCGGAGCTGATCGCGACGCGCAAGCTGCTCGGCGAAGGCGCGCGTGCGGAAGAAAGGCTGCGCCTGTCGCGCGAGCTGCACGACATCGCCGGCCACAAGCTCACCGCGCTGAAGATGCAGCTCGGCTTGCTGCGCCGGAAAGTCGCAGCGGAGCACGCGGCCGCGGTCGCCGAAAGCGAGAAGCTCGCCGGTGATCTGCTCACCGACATCCGCGGCGTCGTCAGCACGCTGCGCCAGCACGAAGGCGTCGACTTGCAGAAGGCGCTGGTCGCGCTCGATCCGGGATTGCCGCGGCCGCGCGTGACCTTCGAGCTCGATCCCGAAGTGCGTGTCGCCGACATGCGCCGCGCCGACGCGCTCCTGCACTGCGCGCAGGAAGGGCTCACCAACGCACTGCGACACAGCGGTGCGAGCGTCGTGCGCGTCGCGCTCGCGCGCTCGCCGCAGGGCGTGACACTGACGGTCGAAGACGACGGCGCCGGCAGCGCGCGACAGGTGCGCGTCGGCAACGGACTGCGCGGCTTGCGCGAGCGCATGGAGGAAGTCGGCGGGCGCCTGTCGATCGGCGATCACGCACCGTCTGGATTGCAGCTGCAGGCGCTGGTGCCGGATCCCGCGCCCGCATGATGCGCATCGCGCTCGCCGACGATCAGGCCCTCGTCCTGCACGGTCTGCGCGCGCTGCTCGAATCGCTGGAGGATCTCCAAGTCGTCATCAGCGCCGAGAACGGCGATGCGCTCCTCACCGCGCTGCAGCGCGAAGCGGTGGACGTCATCGTCAGCGATATCCGCATGTCGCATCGATCGGGCATCGAAGTGACGCGCGCATTGCGCAGCCGCGGCGACATGACGCCGGTTCTCTTGCTGACGACGTTCGACGATCCGGGCTTGCTGCGCGCGGCGGTCGAAGCCGGCGCGCAGGGATTCATGCTGAAGGACGCGGCGCCCGAAGCGTTGCGCGACGCGCTGGTGAAGCTCAAGAACGGCGAGACGCTGCTGGCGCCGATGTCGCTCTCATCGCATCACGGCGTCAACGGCACCGGCCCGACGCCGCGGTTGAGCCCGCGCGAGCAGGCCGTGCTGCGGCTGGTCGCGGGCGGCTATTCCAACAAGGAGATCGGACGCGTGCTCAACATCTCCGACGGCACGGTGAAGAATCACATCACCGACATCCTGCAACGCCTGGACGCGCGCGATCGCACGCACGCGGTGCTCAAAGCGATCGGCGCCAATCTGCTTTAGCTGCGGAAGATGAAATACGCGGCGCCGCAGATGCACAGCGCCGCCCACAAATAGTCGAGCTTCAGCGGCGCCTTCATGTAGACGATCGCGAACGGCACGAACACCGCGAGCGTGATGATCTCCTGCAGGATCTTGAGCTGCGGCAGCGACATCGTCGCGTAGCCGATCCGGTTGGCGGGCACCTGCAGCACGTATTCGAAGAAGGCGATCCCCCACGAGAGCAGCGCAGCCACGATCCACGGCTTTTCGCGCAGGTCGCGCAGGTGCGCGTACCAGGCCGCGGTCATGAAGAAGTTGGAGAGGGCCAGAAGGCCCGAGGTCTGCGCGAGGACTGACCAGTTCATGGGGATACGCGAGTGGTCGAACGGGGCCGCCAATTCTAGAGGGCGCAGCGCGCCTGCGATTGTGAAAAACCGTGCCCCGTCGGCGCGTCGCACTTCAAGGTCAAAGCCTTGCGAGACAAAGTTGATTGACAGGGCGGTAGCCGCAGCGTATTTATTCGGAGTCCCATGAAGGGTTGGCGCTACCCGTCCGCCCTGCGGTGCGTCAATAACAAAAGGAGTGCGTATGAGTGCCACGCCATCCCCGATCGCAGGCTTTGCGGCTCGCCTGTCCCTGCTTTTCCTCGCCTTGGTCGCAGGCGCCGCGCAAGCGACGGCGCCCGTCGCGATCGCGAACAAGGCCATCCTCGATACCGGGGCCACCGTCGCGCTGAGTGCGCCGGCCATCGCGGTCGATCCGAGCCACAACGTCCACATCACCGCGCTGGGTTCCGCGCCCGGATCGCTGGATACGTGCAAGAGCGGCGGCCATCTGTGCAACGTCTATTACTTGTTGGTCAGCCAGGCAGGCAAGGTGCTGATCAAGCCCTCGCAGATCAATTCGTCCAGCCCTGGCAAGCACGGCCACCCGCAGATCGCGCTGACATCGACGGGAAAAGCCGTCATCACCTGGGGCGCCGGTAGAAGTGGCTGCTGTGATGGTCCCAGCGAGTTTCTGCGCTACGCCCTCGTTGATCCGAGCAAGCAAGGCACGCTCAACGGCAGCGCGCTGAAGCCTGCCGCCCTCGCCGTGCCGGAAACGGAAGTTGGTAACGCCGAGGGTAGCAAGCACGCGCTCGTGCTCGACAGCAAGAACATCGCTTACGTCGTGCGAAGTGCCGTGGGCAGGCGCGGCACGGATCCGCTGCGCTTCCTTAAATTCGATCCAGCGACGGGGAATGTTCTGCATGCGGAATCGGATATCGCCTCCACCGGTGCGTTGGGAGCCAACTCCCCGTCGATCGCGCTCGATTCCAAGGGCAATCTTCACGTGGTCTATGGCGCGGCTGACCTCGGCGACGATTCACCCGCGGGTTACACGATGCTCGATAGCGACGGCAATGTGCTGATTGGTACGACCCAATTGGATGACGCCGTCCCCGGCATCCATCCACATGTGCAGAAGCAGCATCTCGCGCTGATCATCGGCGCCAACGACATCGTCAACATCGTCTACGGCGACAAGCGCAATACTCCGGACGCCGGCCACTACAACGACAACAGAGTCGGAGCCACCGGCGGCACCACCATCTACACGCGGCTGGATCCGAGCAAGGCGATCCATAACGGCAACCCGAGCAATATGGCAACGCTGCGGGTGGGGTCTGACATCGAGATTCCGGGATTCTGGTACGGCCGGGCGTTCATGGCGGGTGACAAGTTCATCCACGTCATCGGAGGCGTCGGCAAGACCGGCTCGCTGGCGCACGTGGCTTTCGATCCCAAGAACGGCACGATCATCCTGCAACCGGTCATTCACACCGGCGCGACGCTGAACGGCGTGGACTACGGCCCGAAGTTCGTTGCCGGCGCGCAGAACGAGGTGGTCTGGTCGGAGTCGGTGCCGAACGGCACCACGCTCCGGCTGGTGATGGCCCCCATCAATTCCTTCTATTGATAAGGATCGGATCATGAACGCCACCAAGCCATCCTCGGTCGCATGCTCCGCTGCGCGCAGCGTGCTGCTGTCTGCTGCCCTCGTGTTCGCAAGCGCCGCACAAGCGACGAATCCCGTCCCCATCGCCGGCAAGATCGTCCTCGACAGCGGCGCCACCATCGCATTCTCGGCGCCGGCCGCCGCGGTCGACAGCAACAACAACATCCACATCGTCGCGACCGGCTCGGCTCCAGGACAGCTCGACTCCTGTAAGGATCACGACTGCAATATCTATTACACATTGGTCAGCTCGACGGGCAAGGTTTTGATCCGCGCGTCGCAGTTGAACCAATCGGCAGCTGGGACCCACGGTCATCCGCAGATCGCCGTCATGACGAACAACAAGGCAGTCGTCACCTGGGGCGGCAGCGGGGAGACGCTCCGGTATGCAGTGATCGACCCGAGCAAGCAGGGCACGCTGAACGGAAACGTCCTGCAACCGGCCGCGTTCGAGTGGACGGAAACCGTCGTCGGCAACGACAACGGCGAGAAGCATGCTCTGGCGCTCGACAAGAAGAATATCGCCTACGTCGTCCGCCATCACGGCACCAACAGCACCGGAACGCTCGACTTCTTGAAATTTGATCCGAGCACGAGCCAAATCCTGCACGGACAAGCGCCGGTTCCCGACACGCTCGACCGTGAATTGAGCATGCCGTCGATCGCGCTCGATTCCAAGGGCAACGTCCACGTGCTCTACGGCGCCAGCGACATCGACGGCGATGCGCCAGCGGGCTATCTGATGCTCGACGGCAATGGCAACAAACTGATCAGCACGACGCAGCTGTTCAACTCCGTGCCCAACCAGCATCCGCACGTGCAGAAGCAGCACCTGTTCGTGTCGGTCGGCGCCAACGACATCGTCAATGTCGTCTATGGCGACAAGCGCAACACACCAGACGCGGTGAACTGGTGCAACGTCTGCGCGAGCGGCGGGACGAGCGTCTTCGTGCGGCTGAATCCGAGCAAGGTGCCCCATGATGGAAGTCCGGCCAACATCGCGACGCTGCGCATGGGGCCCGAGGTGGAGGTTCCCGGATTCTGGTACGGCCGCGCATTCCTGGGCGGCGACAACCTGATCCATCTCATCGCGGGCCTGGGCAAGACCGGTTCCATGGCCCACCTCGCCTTCTCTCCGAGCGCCGGCGGACTCGCGCTGCAGCCGGCGGTCCACACCGGAAGCACGCTCAACGGCGTGGACTTCGGACCGAAGTTCGTCGCGGGCGCGAAGGACATGGTGGTGTGGGCCGAATCGGTACCGGATGGCACCACGCTGCGTCTCGTCATGGCGCCCGTCAAATCCTTCTATTGATCCGCAAAATGCTTTTCCCAAAGCCCCGTCTCGTGCGGGGCTTTTTGTTCGTGGCGCTCACCGGCTCCGCGCACGCGCAGACGATCCACGTCGATGGCGCGCAGTGCTCGGACCGCATCCATGTCCGCGCGCAAGCGGCACGATTGGGCGACGTGCTGCAGCGCCTGTCCGATAAGACTCACTTCCGCTTCGTCGCGAAAACGACGCTCGAGCAGCCGGTGACCATCGACCGGAGGGCCTCGCTCGATGCGCTCCTGAAAGAGCTCGGCGCTGGGCTGAACGTGATCGTGCAGACGACGGGCACCAAGGCCTGCGGCGGGCGCCAGGTCGTCTCGG
Source organism: Nevskiaceae bacterium (assembly GCA_035650495.1). GTDB lineage: Bacteria > Pseudomonadota > Gammaproteobacteria > Nevskiales > Nevskiaceae > DASRHK01. Next base: position 17,801 of record DASRHK010000010.1, read on the forward strand.
ATGTCTGGGTGCTGCCTGCGGGCAACGCGGCGGCGGTCGCGTCCTCGGCACCCCCGCGACGCAGCGATGTACCGAAATGCGAAGGCCCTGGCCGTTCGCCGAGGAGGGAAAAGCCTTCCAAGCCCGCCAGCAAATCCGGACACGGCGCGCCCGGCGGCCGTGGCCGCGAGCGATCGCACCCGGAAGAGTCGAATTGCACCGCGCCATGAAGCATGCGGCCCGCTGTACCGCAGCTCTCCTCGCGCTGACCGCCAACTGCGCTGCCGCTCAGGGACAGGGGCACGATCGGCCATGGCCAGGAATTGCGCATCACGAGTGTGGCGCCGATCTTCATGTGATCGGGACTGCCGGAATCGATCAAGTCTTCTATCCGCCCGAAACGTTTTTCGCGCAGTTCGAGACGACACAGGTCAACCAGGGCGAGCAGTTGCGACGCGCTGTGCCGCTGCCCACGCTGCTCATGCGTTTCGAGGCGAAGGCCGTCGAATTCCTGGGCTGCGGCGACAAACGCCGCAGCTACAGTGCGGGCTCACTGGAATCGGAGGGCGCGCTGGTGGTGCTCACCGGCAAGGGCTTGCTTAAGGTCGTGGGGAAGGCCGCCGAAGGCGGATACTCGAACGTCGTGACCGAGCTCAAGCAAATCAAATTCGAAGCGCCCGCGAAACAGCCTGACGCGGCACCTGCGAAACAGCCGGAAGTGGCCCCCGCGAAACGCGGTGGTCCGCCGCCCTCGCCCTAATTCGCGCGGATCAGCGTCCCGACGTTGTCGCCGCGCAGCGCCGCGGTGATCTGCCCGCGCTTGAGCCCGTTGACGATGCGGATCTCGCGGATCTTCTTCGCGCGCTGCATGTGCTGGAGCACCGCGCGCTCCACGACGATGTCGTCCTGCCCGCCTTCGAGCAGCGCCTTCGCGGTCGTTTCCGGGACGAACTTCGCCGACGGATTCTTCTTCGGGTCGTCGGTGTAGAGACCGTCCTCGTCCTTGATGTAGAGCACACCGCGCGCGCCGAGGAATTCCGCGAGCAGATAAACGCCGGCGTCCGTGCGATTGCTCGGGATCAGCCCGACGTCGGCGTTCTTCTCCCAGAACTCGAACGGCGGCATGCCCGACATGATCGGGATGCAGCCGGAGTTGAGGATGAACGGCAGGCGATCGACGTCGTCGGCCGGACAGATCACGCCGCCGTCGTTCGCCATCAGGAGCTGGAGCATGCGCGCGTTCTGCATCGGCACGCTCGAGCCGAGATGCGCGAGCACACCGGTCGGTAATTTGAGATCGAGCCCGAGCGAATAGATGTGCCGCGCGCGCGTGCCGCCGCCGGTGCCGAGGATGAACTGCGTGCCGGCATTCTTGGCGGCCACGAGTTCGGCGAGGATCGGATGCACGGCCTTCGCGCCGCGATCCATGATGCTTTGGCCGCCGATCTTGATGATCCACAGATTCGGCAGCACCGCGACGGACTGCTTGTCCGCGAAGGCCGCGCGCGACGAATGACCGGAGAGCGACGCGTCGGAGAGCGCGTTCTCCATGCCTTCGATCCAGATCTTGCCGTCTTTCTTCTGGCTCATGCGCGGCTCCGGCTGGAGCGGATGATGGTGCCGACGTGCTCGCCGTCGAGCGCGCGCTTCAGATTGTCGGGCTTGAGCCCGTTGATCACTTGCACGTGTCGCACGGTGCGCGCGTTCTCCAGCGTGTGCAGCAGCTCGCGCTCGATCGGCAGATCCGGCAGATCGCGTGCAAGCAGATCACGCGCAGTCGTCTCGCGGATCAACGTCGCTTTCGGATTGCGCGTCGGATTGTCGGTGTAGACGCCGTCGACGTCTTTCACGAGGATGAACTGCTCGGCGCCGATGATCTCCGCCATCTGATACAGACCGACGTCGGGACCGTTGTCGGGAATGCCGGCACCGTCGCGCGGCGGCGGCTCCCAGAAGTGATACGGCGGCTGGCCGATGCAGACCGGGATCATGCCGTTGTTGAGGAACAGTTGCAGATCGCGGAAGTGCTCCTTGATGAGCGTGATGCCACCGTGCGGCGCGAGCAGGAACTGCAGGATGTCGCGATTGTTCTCCTCGACGCCGCCGACGATGCGCGCCAGCCCACCGACCGGCAGGCCCAGATCGAGCCCGATCGCATACGTGTGCCGCGCGCGTGCGCCGCCGCCGACGCCGACGACCATGCGGTGACGCGGGCGCTGCGCGACGATCATGTCGACCAGCGGCAGGATCGCTTCGGCGCCGCGATCCATGATGCTGCGTCCGCCGATGGCGACCAGCTTCACGTCGGGGACCATGCCCTTGACCGTCTCGCCGTCGGTCTGCTCGAGCAGCTTGCGGCTGACGAGGCTCTCTCGCATCAGCCCGCTTCGCACGTGGGTGCGCCCATCATCGGGCATAGGTTTGCTCATTGGTTTTCGGCTCAGGGTTTTCGGGACGGATGATCGCAACGCTGACGAAGCAGGACAGCGCGCCAAACGCGACCTGGGAGACCAGCAGCGGCGCGAATAATACGAAGGCCACGTCCGGCGCGCCAGCCAGCAGGATGGCAAGGAAGTTGGCGGCGAAGCGTCCGATGCCCAAGACGATGCCGACCGCCGCAAATTGCGCGAGGCGCAGCGCGCGCGACTGGGCGCGGACCAGCGGCATCAGCAGATCAGCGAGCAGGCCGGGCAGCGCGAAATGCGCGACCTCGAGGATTCCGTACTTGCCGTAGCCGAGCAGGAAGGAAACCACGCCCACCGCGGTGCCCACCGCGAAGCCGCCAAAACGCATGCGCGTGGCGTGCGCTGCATAGAGCAGCAGCGGAACGACGATGATGTTCTTGTGGCCCGACGCGAACGGAATTCCGGGCAGCACCTGCAGCGCCTTGGTGCCGATCACCGCGAGGCAGAGCGCGAGCGCAATCGAGAAATCGCGCAACTGTGCGGCATCCATTTCCGGGTAGTGCTCGCTCAACCATCGCTGCGCACGATCGAGCCCACGCTCGAGCAAGCGCGACACAGCGCCGCTCTGACCACCGCGGATTTCGCTCCAGCCTACCGACTCGGCGCTCGGATCGGCGTGTCGCCGCCCGCCGCCATGTCCGCCGCCGCCCCCGCCTCCTCTGCCACTGCCATCGCCTCGACCGCCGCCGCGCATCGGCCGATCGCCGCCGAGGATCGACAGCGTCGCGTCCACGGTAATCGCGACGACGTCTGGCACCCGCAGCGCGCGCATGCCGCGCACCAGCGCGCCGGGCGCGCACGAGCGTTGCAGCCAGGCGCTCGCGATCACGAGCGTGACGACGCGCAAGCCCATCAGCACAGCGAGGAAAAGTCCCGAGAGATTGACCGGCACGCTCCAGCGCGCGACCGGAACGTGGATCCACTGATCGTTCTGCGCGCCGGTGCCGACGAACGCGAACGAGAGCGCGATGAGGAACAGGAACACCCCCAATCGCCGCGTCGATCTCCAGAGGGCAACCGCCGGCAGGCGCGAGACGAACCAAAGGACGACCTGCAGAGCGAGCAGCGCCACGAGCACGTCGGGCCTGCTGAGCGCGAACAGCGCGATCGCTAGGCCAAGGACGTAGACCAGCTTGAGCTTTTCGCGAGGGTCCGCGGCGGGGACCGGGGTGTCGACCAAAGTGACCTTCGACGCGAGACGGCGTGGGTTGCGGCAGCGTCCGCATCCTACCCCATCTCACGCAGCCGCTTCACCGCGGCGTCGCTCGACTGGTAGTACCACCGCTTGCCCGATTCCTGGGTGTAGCCGGCTTCGCCCAGCACCTGCAGCACGTTGTGCTGGGCGCCGCACAGCGCGACGAAAATCCCCGCGTCGTTGAGATCGTCGATCAGCCCTTCGAGCGCGACGAGCCCGGTGATGTCGATGGTCGGCACCGCGGAGAGATCGAGCACGACGGCGCGCACTTTCTTGTCGTGATTGCGCAGCGACTGCATCGCGCGCTCGGCGGCGCCGAAGAACAACGGACCGGCGATCTCGTAGAAACGCACGTCCTTGGGCAATCCAGCGGGCGCGGCCGGATGGGTTTCCTCGAGCAGGTTCACCTGCGAGAGCTTCGACATGCGATGCATGAACAGGATCGAGCCGAGCACGACGCCGACCACGATGGCGGTGACCATGTCGATCAGCACGGTGAGCGCGAAGCAGATCAAGAGCAGCAGCACGTCGGAGCGCGGCGCGACGCGCAGGATGCGCTGGAAATTCTTCCGCTCGCTCATGTTCCACGCGACCTTCAGCAGCAGCGCGGCCAGTCCGCACATCGGCAGCCACGACAACAGCGGCGCGAGCGTGAGCATCGCGGCGAGCACGAACAGCGCGTGCGTGAAGCTCGCGAGCGGCGAGCGCGCGCCGCCGCGGATGTTGGCCGCGGTGCGGGCGAGCGCACCGGTGCACGGGATACCGCCGAACAGCGGCGAGATCACGTTGCCGAGGCCCTGCGCGACGAGCTCCGCGTTCGGATCGTGCTTCCTGCCGGTCATCCCGTCGGCGATCACCGCGCACAGCAGCGACTCGATCGCGCCGAGCATGGCGATCGCAAACGCGGGCGCGACGAGGCTCCGGAGCACGTCGAACGAAAGGTGCAGAGGCGCGCCATCCTTCCCCGGCAGCGCCCACGGCCAATGCAAGGACGGCAGCTGCGAGGGCACGCCGCCGAAGCGATCGGTGATCGTCGCGACCGAGAGCTCCGGCCACCAATGCTTGAGCGCGAACGCGATCGATCCGCAGAAGATCGCGCCGGCGAGATACGGCGGGCCCGGCAGCCTGGAGCGGCGCCAGCCGATCATCAGCAGCAACGTCGCGAGGCCCAGCGCGAGGTCGGGCCAGTGCAGCGTCGGCAGCGCGGCTGCGATCGCCCAGAGCCGGCCGATGAAATTCTCCGGCGTGCCGATGAACGAGAGTCCGAGGAAATCCTTCAGCTGCAGGCTCGCGATGACGACGGCGATGCCCGTGGTGAAGCCGGTCGTCACCGGATGCGGGATGTACTCGATGAGCTGGCCCATGCGGCCCCAGCCGAGCCCGATGAGGATGAGTCCCGCCATCAGCGTCGCCACCAGGAGACCGCCAAGCCCCATCTGCGTGGCGATCGGATACAGGATCACGACGAACGCGGCGGTCGGCCCGGTGACATTGAAGCGCGAGCCGCCCGTCAGCGCGACGACGGCGCCGGCGACCGCCGCCGTGTAGAGCCCGTGCTGCGGCGCGACGCCCGATGCGATCGCGAGCGCCAGCGACAGGGGAACGGCGATAATGCCGACGGAGATGCCCGCCCAGAAATCCTTGAGCAGATCGGCGCGGGAATAGCCTTCCTTCAATGTTTCGCGCAGAGCGCTGGCGATCGGCGGGAACGCGCGATGGATTTGGGACATTGGGTACATGATCAGGCTGATCGAGGTTACTGACAATGACGGCCGCGTGATCGAGAGCGGCTGGCTTGCGCGCGCCGAGACCGTGCACCGTCAGCTGCGGACGAAACTTCCCGCCGATTACGCTGCCAAGATGAAAAGGGTGTTCGCCGGCGGCGGCCGCATGGTGATCGCCGTGGAGGAGGACGCGGTGGTCGGTGTTGCGATCTGGCGCGTGCACGAGAACACGTTCAACGGCGTGCAGATGTACGTCGACGACCTGATCACGGATGAAAGCCGCCGCTCGCGCGGCGTCGGCCATGCGTTGATGGAGGGCCTGCAGCGCAAGGCGCGCGCGCTCGGCTGCGAGAGCTACACGCTCGACTCCGGCACGCATCGCCAGCAGGCGCACAAGTTCTATTTCCGCGAGGGCATGGTCGTGACGGCGTTCCACTTCGACAAGAAGCTGTAAGGCGCGCGTGCCGCTGCTGTCGCTCAAGCCGCACTTCTCGCGCTTCCTCAACGCGAAGCCGGGGCGGCTGCACTTCGCCGCGCACAGCCATCACCCGTGGCCCGACGTCTCGTTCGAAGCGCATCAGCGCGCGTGGCTGGCGGCGGCCGAGCTCATCGACTTGAAGTGGGACACCATCTTCGGCGACGTCATCCCGGAAGCGCAGCGCCACATCGCGCGCCTGCTGTCCCTGCCCGATCCGTCCACCATCGCGTTCGCGCCGAACACGCACGAGCTCGTCATGCGATTGCTCTCGTGCATCCGGCGGCGCAAGGTGCGCGTGCTGACGACCGATTCCGAATTCCACAGCTTCTCGAGGCAGGTCACGCGCCTGGAGACCGCAGGACTCGCCGAGGTGACTCGTATCGAGCTCGAGCCGTTCGTGGACTTCCCGCTGCGCTTGCGCGAGGCCATCGAGCAGACCGAGTACGACCTGCTCTACTTCAGTCACGTGTTCTTCAACAGCGGCTACCTGATCGAGGATCTCGCTTCGCTGGTACGCGCGTGCCCGCACGACAAGGCTCTGATCGCGATCGACGGCTATCACGCGTTCATGGCGCTGCCGGTCGACCTGTCGACGATCGCTTCCCGCGCGTTCTACCTGGCCGGCGGCTACAAGTACGCGATGGCTGGCGAAGGCGTGTGCTTCATGCACTGTCCGCCGGACCGCGCGCTGCGTCCGGTCGACACCGGCTGGTACGCGGAATTCGGCGCGCTCGGCTCGGAGCGCAAGGGCAAGGTCGCCTACGGCACCGACGGCTCGCGCTTCCTCGGCGCGACGTTCGACCCGAGCGGGCTGTATCGCTTCAACGCGATCCAGCGCTGGGCGCAGATCGAGCGCGTCGGGCCCGAGCAGGTCCGCAGCCACGTCACCGAGCTGCAGCAGTATTTTCTGCGCGAGCTCGACGCGCTCCAGCATCCGCACCTCAGCCGCTCGACGCTGCGACCGCCCGACGGCGCTCGCGGCAATTTCCTCTGCTTCCGCACCGCGCTCGCCGAATCGCTCACGCGCTCGTGGATGAACGACAACATCGTCACCGACTGTCGCGCCAATCACCTGCGCGTGGGCTTCGGCATCTATCAGGGCGTCGCCGATCTCGAGGCCTTCCTGCGCCGGATCTCGCGGCAGCACTAGCGCAGTCGTTTCACCGCAAACCCTACAGCGCCAAGGCTTTCGGCCGTAGAGAAAAGCTACCGATTTTCGGGCACGTCGGCGAATTCCTACATTCACCGCCCTGGTCGCTGCCGCACAGTGCGTCCCGTCCGGATCGCAAGGTCCGCTCACTGGAGACGAACAGATGAACAAGACTTCGATTGCCGCTGCGCTGTGTCTCGCCCTGCTGGGCTCGTCGGCTCATGCCGCGATGCTGCCGAAGGTCCCGTCGCTGGGATTCAAGCCGATCGCGACGCTGAAGAGCAGCGTGGCAACGGTGAAGGCGGCGCAGGCACTGCCCGGTCTGCCGCAGGTCGGCGTCATCCTCGCCAACAAGAACATCGGCGGCTTCGGCAACGGCAAGCTGGTCGGCGCGAGCGTCGCGAGCATCGGCAGCACCGGTAACGGCGGCGCGGTCGGCATTGCGTTGAAGAGCGGCCCGCTGTCGGGCAACGGCGGTCTCGTCGGCATCGCCGCGGCGAGTGGCCAGGCGTCTGGCTACGGCCAGGTGCTGAGCGTCGGTCTCGCCAATGTCGGCCAGCCGATCCACGTCGGCCTGTTCGGCCGCAACCTCGTCGGACACTAGTCCCGGATCAGCCACTTCGATCCGGGGGTACGGGAGTGGCGGG
>DASRHK010000011.1:0-17578 GCA_035650495.1 Nevskiaceae bacterium
GCCGATCCAGGCGTAGGCGACACCGAACAGCGCGACGAACACCGCGAACAGCTGCACGAACAAGGTCTCGTGCGGCGGCGCCATCCCGAACAGCTTCCACGTCGTCGCGTTGCCGAACACCAGCAGCGCGGCGACGATGAAGTTGAACAGCGCGGCGATGGTGAACAGCGCTCGATGCGAATTCATGCGGCCTTCCCCTGGCGAGCCAGCGTGATTTTCTCCAGCAATCCGAGATCGCCGCCGAGGATCGGCGCGGCGAAGCGCTTGACGATCTTCGCCGCCTCCTCGAGATAGACGGCTGCAATGTCGAGGGTGGTGACGAAGCCGAGCGGCCGCATGCGCGCCGCTAATTCCGCGTAGGCCGCAGGATCCTGGCGCGTCGCGATCTCGTGCAGCCCGAACGTGCGCGACAGATACGGCCGGAAGACTCTGTGACTTGCGGCGAAGTCGAGCGCGATGGAGAAACTCAGGTCGACCTCGCCCTTGTACCAGCCGATCGAGAGCTCGATCGGGTCCTTGCGATAGGTCGCGAGCTCGCCGACCTTGAACTCGGAGCGGTCGATCCACGCAAAGCCATGGTCGCGGACGAGGAAGTCGAAGCGCTTCGCCACCTCGGCCGCGAACGACATATCAGCGCGCGAGCAACGCGTAGGCCGCGATGGCCGCGGCGACGATGATCGCGAGCCACAGGAGCGCGCCGCGGCGCGCCTGCGCTTCGCCCTCGGCAAAAGCCTGGTGCAAGAGCGGCTGGCTCGCGATGTAGGCGTCCACCGTGTCCTTCGCGGTCTTGAGATCGCAGCCGCGCTCGCGGCGCGTCAGCTTGATCGCCTCGATCTTGTTGCCGTCGTGCAACGCGGCGATGGCCGCCGGCGACAGCGGCGTGGTCATCATGCTTTGGCGAAGCGCTCGGCGTTGCGCGCGATCGCCTTGGCGCGCTCCTCGTCGCGGTTGCGCGGCGGCGCGAGCGTCACCAGCGAGCCGATCAGCAGGCGCGCGGCGTCGGTCACCTGCGCGACGGCGAGATCGAAGGCGGCTTCGTTGATCTTCGAGGGCTTGTTGAAGCCCGACAGCTTGCGCACGAACTGGATCGCCGAGGCGCGGATCTCCTCCTCGGTCGCGGGTGGCTCGAAGTTGAACAGCGTCTTGATGTTGCGGCACATGAATCGATCCTCGTCGCAAGAAGCCCGGCGTGTTGGGCGCCGGGCTTCCAAGAATACCCCGTCGTTATTTCTTCTTGTCCGCGCCGCTGTCGTCGAGATAGTCGAACTTGTCGCTCGAGCTCATGAAGAACACGCACTCGGACTCGGATGAGCAGCCACTCTCGTGCTTCTTGTCGCCGACCTGCTTGAGATAGGAGCCCGGGCCGAGCTTGGTCGCCGTGCCGCCGTCCGGCTTGAACACGAAAGTGCCGGAGAGGATCACCGTCTTCAGCGTGTGGGAATGATGGTGGAGCGGATGCATCACGCCCGCGTCGAATTTCACCAGCACGCCGTAGGGCCCGCCTTTCATCCAGTCGCCCCACAGCTTGGCGACGTGCGTGCCCTTCACCGGGCCGTCTTCCCACTTGATCGCATCGGCGGGCCAGATGACGTTGTCGCTACCGCCGCCCTTGGCGAAGCTCGCTGCGCTCGCGGCGGCCAGCGCGGCGCCGGCGATGAATGCCACAACTCGCGATTTCTTGTTCATGACGCGACTCCCGAGTCGGACCACCGGATGGTGGGGAGCCGAACCTAGACCCGCCGGGTGAGGGCCGTCAACGACACGTAAAATGACCCGATGAAATTCCAGCAACTTTCGTCGAGCGGCGCCGCGCGGCGCGGCCGGCTGGCCTTCGAGCGCGGCGTGGTCGACACGCCAGCCTTCATGCCGGTCGGCACCTACGGCACGGTGAAGGCGATGACGCCCGAGGAGCTGCACGAGATCGGCGCACAGATCATCCTCGGCAACACGTTCCATCTGATGCTGCGACCCGGCGGCGAGGAGGTCGCGAAGCTCGGCGGCCTGCATCGCTTCATGCATTGGGACGGGCCGATCCTCACCGACTCCGGCGGCTTCCAGGTGTGGAGCCTCTCCGAGCTGCGCAAGGTGACCGAGGAAGGCGTGAAGTTCGCATCGCCGATCAATGGCGATCGCATCTTCCTGTCGCCGGAGCGCGCGATCGAGGTGCAGCATCTGCTCGGCGCCGACGTCATCATGCAGTTCGACGAGTGCACGCCGTATCCGGCGACGGAGAAGAAGGCGCGCAAGTCGATGGAGCTCTCCGCGCGCTGGGCCGCGCGCTGCAAGACGCGGCACGGCGATCATCCGGGCGCGCTGTTCGGCATCGTGCAGGGCGGGATGTATGCCGATCTGCGCAGCGAATCGCTGCAGCACCTCACCACGATCGGCTTCGACGGCTATGCGATCGGCGGACTCTCCGTCGGCGAAGCCGAAGAGGAGCGTCTCTCTGTGCTCGACGCGATCGCGCCGAAGCTGCCCGCCGACAAGCCGCACTACCTGATGGGCGTGGGCACGCCGCGCGACCTCGTGCAGGCAGTGTCGCGCGGCATCGACATGTTCGATTGCGTCATGCCGACGCGCAACGCGCGCAACGGGCATCTGTTCACGAGCGAAGGCGTGGTACGCATCCGCAACGCGAAGCATCGCGATGATCCGTCGCCGCTCGATGCCAAATGCGCGTGCTATACGTGCCGGAATTATTCGCGGGCCTATCTGCATCATCTGGATCGCTGCGGCGAGATCCTCGCGGCGCGCTTGCACACGATCCACAACCTCAGCTATTACCAGCAGCTGATGAAGCGGATGCGCGACGCGATCGAGTCGGATCAGTTCGCCGCGTTCGCGGTCCAATTCCTCGGGTCTGCCGAAGGGCAGCCCGCGACGTCGCGCGCTCCGTCCGCGCCCGCCGTCGCAGCAGATTGAAGGAGCACGCGTCATGGAAACCGTCGTCCACGAGATCGCCGACAACATCTTCCGCCTGTCGACCTACGTGCCGCCGGCGAACTTCACCTTCAACCAATATCTGATCCGCGCCGATCAGCCGCTCTTGTTCCACACCGGGCCGCGCGCGATGTTCCCGTTGATCTCCGAGGCGATGACGAAAGTGATGCCGGTGGCGAAGCTGCGCTGGATCGCGTTCGGCCATCACGAGTCCGACGAATCGGGATCGATGAATCAGTGGCTCGCGGCGGCACCGCAGTCGCAGGTCGTTGCCGGCGAGATCGGCTGCATGATCTCGATGAACGATCTGTGCGACCGGCCGCCGCAAGTCGCGAAGGACGGCGCGTCGATTGATCTCGGTGGCAAGCGCGTGCGCTATCTCGCGACGCCGCACGTGCCGCACGGCTGGGACGCCGGCGTGATCTTCGAGGAGAAGTCGCAGACGCTGATGTGCGGTGATCTGTTCACCGCGATCGGCAAGCACGCACCGCGGATCGACTCGGACATCGTCGGTCCGGCGCTCGCGGCCGAAGATATTTTCCACGCGACGTGTCTCACGCCGCAGACCGCGCCGACGATCCGCAAGCTCGCCGAGCTCAAGCCAACGACGCTCGCGCTGATGCACGGCAGCGCGTTCGATGGGAATTGCGTCGCGGCGCTTTCTGCGCTTGCCGACGGCTACGCGCAGCGCGTCGAGAAGGCGTTCTGACATGCGCTGGGGCGACGCGCGACGCAGCGACAACGTGCAGGACGTGCGCGGCATGCGCGTCGGCGGGCTCGGCGTCGGCGGCACGCTGCTCGTGCTCGTCGTCAGCTATTTCGCCGGCGTGAATCCGCTGGAGATGCTCGGGCTCGTCGAGAGCACGATGCCGCCGACGCAGCAGGAAGGCGCACCGCCACCGGCGGGTGACAAGTCGGCCGACTTCATCCGCGCGATCCTCGGCGACACCGAAGACGTGTGGTCCGCGCAGTTCCAACGCGCCGGCCGCAGCTACGTCGCGCCGACGCTCGTGCTGTTCTCGCAGCGCTGGCGCTCAGGATGCGGCGCGGCGAGCGCCGCGACCGGACCGTTCTACTGTCCCGAGGATCAGCGTGTCTATCTCGATCTGTCGTTCTTCGCGGAGATGCGCGCGCATCTGGGCGGCGGCGGCGATTTCGCGAACGCGTACGTCGTTGCCCATGAAGTCGGGCATCACGTGCAGAAGCTGCTCGGCATCTCCGATCAGGTCGAGCGCGCGGCGCAGAGCGGCCAGCCGATGCAGGGCGATCGCGGATTGTCGGTGCGGCTCGAGCTGCAGGCCGACTGCTTCGCCGGCGTGTGGGCGCACGACGCCGAGGCGCGTCATCACTGGATGGAGCCCGGCGACATCGAGCAGGCGCTGTCGACAGCGACGGCGATCGGCGACGATCGCCTGCAGCGCGAAGCGCGCGGCACGGTGGTTCCGGATTCGTTCACGCACGGCACGTCGCAGCAGCGTGCGCGCTGGTTCAAGAGCGGATTCGACAGCGGCTCGGTGGGCCGCTGCGACACCTTCGCCGCGCACAACCTCTAGAGCAGTGCGGCGACCTCGTCCGCCGCGCGCTCGCCCGAGCGCACTGCACCGTCCATGTAGCCGTTCCAGATCGTCGCGGTCTCGGTGCCGGCCCAGTGGATGCGGCCGCACGGTGTGCGCATCGCGGCGCCGAAGTCGAGCCACGCGCCCGGCGGGAACACGCCGCCGTAGCATCCGCGCGAGAACTCTTCGCGCATCCAGTTCTGCTCGACGTACTCGAGCGGATTCGCCGCCTGATCGCCGAAGTAGCGCACGAAGCATTCGATCACCGCTTGCCGGCGATCGGCCTCGCTCATCGCGTCGGCCTTGCGGCCGTCTTCGCCTTCCATGAAGCCCATCATCACGCCGACGCTGCCATCGGGCGGTGTGTTGTCGAAGGTGATGCGCACGGGTCCCGTATCGCTCGTGGCCTGGCCTGCGAGTCCGGCGTCGCGCCAGAACGGCGTCGGATACACGCACTGCACCTTGATCACGCTGCCCATCGGCATGCGCTGCGTCATCTGATCGCGGATCGCGGGAAGCACCGGGTTGTAGCGGATGCGCGCCGCGATCGTCGGCGGCGCAGTGACGACCACGCGCTTCGCACGCACGCTGAAGTGCTCGCCGCGAACGGTGACCCCGTTGTCGTCCTGGTCGATCGCGATCACCGGCGCGTTGAGCAGCACGCGCGCGCCGAGCTGCGCCGCCATCTCGAGCGAGATGCGCTGCGATCCGCCGACGAGCCGCGACTCCTGGGCGCCGCCGGTCGTGTTGATCAGGTTCTCGAGCTTGCCCGCCGAGGCCATGTAGAACAGCGCGTGCAGGAGCGACACGTCGCGCGGCTCGACGGAGAACACCGCTTCGATCGCGAGCGCGACCAGCGTCTTGCCGGCGGGCGAGACGATGTTCGCGTCCATCCAGCTCTTGAACGTCTGGCTGTCCCAGTCGAGCGCATTCGCGGCAGTCCACGGCGAATCGACGGGCACTTGCGCGGCCATGAGATCGAGGCGCTCGATGGTCACGCCGGCTTCGGCGGCGGCGACGGGATCGGTCGGCGGAATGCGATTGACGCCGAGCCCGGTCGGATCGGGCACGTTGTTGTATTGCATCAGCCGGCCTTCGCGGTAGTCGACGTAGGCGCCGGTGTCGTAGGTCTTGAACGTCTCGAGCCCGAGCTCGCCGATCAGCGCGAGCACGCGATCCTGTCCGGGTCCGACCCACTGTCCGCCGATCTCGACGATCGTGCCGGGACTCGCGCCGGGTGCGGCGACGAGATGGTTCAGCGTGCGGCCGCCGACGCGATTGCGTGCTTCGATCACCAGCGCGTCGCGTCCGGCCGCGACGAGTCGACGCGCAGTCGTCAATCCCGCGAGTCCCGCGCCGACGACGGCGACTTCGGTTTCGTAGCTGCCGCTCGCGGTGCCGGGTTCCGCGGCGTGCGCGCCGGCGATCGGCGAGCTCTGTCCGCACCCCGCGACGGCCGCTGCCGCGGCAGCGCCGGTGAGAAGCTCGCGCCGCGTGAGATCGCTCATCGACCCACGACAGCGCGTGCGATGACTTCCTTCATGATCTCCGAGGTGCCGCCGTAGATGCGCTGCACGCGCGCGTCAGCGAAGTAGCGCGAGATCGGGTACTCGGTCATGTAGCCGTAGCCGCCGAACACCTGCAGGCACTTGTCGGCGACGCGGAACTGCATCTCGGTCGTCGCGAGCTTCACCATCGCGGCGGTCGGCACGTCGAGCTTGCGCTGCGCATAGAGCGCCGCGCAGTGCTTCGTGAACGCCTTGTTCACTTCGATATCGGTCTTGATCGCCGCCAGCTCGAAGCGTGTGTGCTGGAACGCAGCGATCGGCTGGCCGAACGCCTTTCGATTGCGCGCGTAGTCGATCGTGAGCGCGAGCGCGCCTTCCGCCGCGCCGACCGCGGAGATCGCGAGCGTGAGGCGCTCGCGCGGCAGCTCATCGACGAGATGGCCAAAGCCGTTGCCTTGCTTGCCGAGGATCGCGGAGGCGGGAACGTGCACGTCGGCGAAGAACAATTCGGACGTGTCGCCGCAATGCTGGCCGATCTTGTCGAGATTGCGGCCGCGCGTGAAGCCTTTCATGTCGCGCTCGACCAGGAACAGCGTCGTGCCCTTGGCGCCGGCTTTCGGATCGGTCTTGGTGAAGGTGACGACGACGTCGGCGTGCTGGCCGTTGGTAATGAACGTCTTCGAGCCGTTGATGACGAAGCCACCGTTGCCGTCGGGCAGGGCGGTCGCCTTGATGCCTTGCAGGTCCGATCCGGCGCCGGGCTCGGTCATCGCGATCGCCCCGACCATCTCGCCGCTCGAAAGCTTCGGGATGAACTTCTTCTTCTGCTCTTCGCTGCCGAGATGCGCGATGTATGGCGTGACGATGTCGGAGTGCACGGCGAGATTCGCGGCGAGCGCGCCGAAGCCGAGCCGCCCGACTTCCTCGAGCACGACGCACGCGAACTCGAACGGCGCGCCGAGCCCGCCGTATTCGGCCGGCGCGTCGACGCACAGCAAACCCGCTTCGCCCATCTGCGTCCACAGCGCGCGCGGCGTGATGCCGTCCTTCTCCCACTTCTCGTAGTGCGGCTCGACGTTGTCCTTCAGGAAGCGGACGACGTTGTCGCGGAAGATCTCGAGCTCGTTGGCGTGCGTGTCCATGATCGGTTCTAGTTGAGGCGATGGAATTCGAGGAAAGCGCGCAGCACGGCGTCGGGCGCCTCGACCTGCGGATAATGCCCGATGCCGGGGAGCTCCACGACGTCGGGATTGGGTACGAGCTCGCGATAGCGCGCGACCATGTGCGCACCGGAGACCGGATCGACCAGGCCGTCGACGACGCGGAGCGGGATCGGCGAGCTCTGCAGCGCGCCGACCCAGCGCGCGCGATGCTTGCGCCGCTCGCCCATGTAGCCGATGAGCTTGTGGAAGTTGTGGCTGCCGTTGTCATGGCGGATCAGCTGCCAGAACTCGTCGAGCTCTTTTGCGCTCGGCTGCGTGTTCGGTCCGAAGACCGCGCTGAAGCTCTTGCGGAAGCTCGCCTCGCTCATCCTCTTCGCGATGAGCCAGCCGAGAGGACTCGCCAGCAGCTTCTGCACGAGGCGAGGGCGATGCGTTTCCGGGAACAGTCCGCCGTTCAGGAAGCAGACCGAATGCAGCATCGGCGCGCGGCTGTCGGCCTTGCGCTCGACGCGTCGCGCCAGCAGCTCCTGCGCGACCGTGTCGCCGTAGTCGTGCGCGAGCACGTGGTAGTCGGTGATGCCGAGCTCGCGCAGCAGCCCTTCGTGGAGATCGGCCTGATCGAGGATCGAGTAGTCGTAGCGCCTGGGCTTCGCGGACCAGCCGAAGCCGATCATGTCGGGCGCGACGACCATCGCGAAGCGCTTGCACAGCGCGTCCCACTGGCGATGCCAATCCCACGACGCCGTGGGGAAGCCGTGGATCAGCACCAGCGCCGCGTCGGCGCCGCCCCGGCCGCCGAGCGCGTAGAAGATCCTGTGGCCGCGATAGGTGAAGGCGTCGCCATTGTCGCGCCAGAACTGGAAGCTCACGTCACCCACGGCTCTTCTCCGGCGGCGTCTTGGCCTCGTACTCGCACAGATCGGCGATCGGGCAGCGCGGGCACTCGGGCTTGCGCGCCTTGCACACGTAGCGACCGTGCAGGATCAGCCAGTGGTGCGCGTTCTGCTTGAACTCATCCGGTGTGACACGCACGAGCTCGTCCTCGACCTCGCGGACGTTCCTGCCCGGCGCGAGCTTGGTGCGATTCGCGACGCGGAAGATGTGCGTGTCGACCGCAATGGTCGGCTCGCCGAACGCGGTGTTGAGCACGACGTTCGCGGTCTTGCGGCCGACGCCGGGCAGCGCCTCGAGCGCTTCGCGCGAGCGCGGCACTTCGCCGCGGTGCTGCGTGAGCAGCACCTTCGACAGCGCGATCACGTTCTTCGCCTTGGTGTTGAACAGCCCGATCGTGCTGATGTAGCGCTTCAGTCCCGCTTCGCCGAGCTTCACCATCGCCTGCGGCGTATTGGCGACGGGATAGAGCTTCGCCGTCGCCTTGTTCACGCCGGCGTCGGTCGCTTGCGCGGAAAGGACGACGGAGACGAGGAGCTCGAACGGCGTCTCGTGCGTGAGCTCGGTCGTCGGCGCCGGATTGTTCGCGCGCAGCCGCTCGTAGATCTTGCGGCGCTTCGCCGGCGTCATTTCTTCGCTCGCGCGAGCGCGGCTGCGACCGGATCGTAGGCGACGGTTTTGGTGCGGCGCGTTTGCTGCGCCAGCCGCGATTGCCGCGCTTCGTAGCGCGATCGGAATTGCGCCGCGCGAGCGAACGCCGGTGGCAGCGCGGGCCGAGGCTCCATCACGATGCAGTCGACCGGACACGCCGGCACGCAGAGCTCGCAGCCGTCGCATTCCGATTCGATCACCGTGTGCATCACGCCCGCGGCGCCGAGGATCGCATCGACCGGGCAGACCTGGATGCACTTGGTGCAGCCGATGCAGTCGGCTTCGACCACGCGCGCGACGGTCTCGACGCTCTTCTCCTCGCCGCACGACGGATCGAGCGGGAGCATCGGCCGGTCGAGCAGTCGCGCGAGTCGCGCGATGCCTTCGGCGCCGCCGGGAGGGCAGCGATTGATCTGTGCTTCGCCGCGTGCGATCGCATCCGCGTACGACCGGCACGCGGGATAGCCGCAGCGCGTGCATTGCGTCTGCGGCAGCAACGCGTCGATGTGTTCAGGGACGGCTTGCACGGCGTCGGCACCTAGCCGAATGGACAGTGGGGAAGCTCGGGAAGCCTGCGTATTTTCGCCGAACCGGGGAGCGGGCGGGGGCGGCAATGCGCGGACGCGATCAGAAGGGGTGGACGCTGGTGGAGCTGATGGCCGGGCTGGTGGTGTCGTCGATCGTGACGTCGATGGTGGTGCCGGCGTTCAAGGACGTCGTCGATCGCAGTCGGCTGGCGGTTTCCGCCAATCAGCTCCTGACCGATCTGACGATGGCCCGCCAGAAAGGCGTCATGAGCGGCCTGCCGACGACGTTCTGCGCCGGCGATCCCGCCCGCGGATGCACGGGCAACTGGTCGGCCCGCACCTGGATCGTGTTCGTCGATCGCGATCGCGACGGCCGGCTCGGCGCGAACGATGTCGTGTTGTCGCGAGCGGATCTCGCATCGGAGACCTCGCTGACGATCGCCGGCAACGGGCCGTTCGGCAGCGCAGTGGTGTTCGATCCGATCGGGACGTCGCAATTGTCCAACGGTGCTTTCGCGGCAGGAACGCTGCGCTTGTGCGCGCGCGGCGGGCGGGGAGCGAACGCGACCGACTTGATCCTTGCCGCGAGTGGCCGCGTCCGCGCGGAGTCGCGCGATCTCGCGGGGCTCTGTCCGAGCCCGTGAGGCTTACCAGCAGTCGGCGACGGTCGAGCTTCCGCTGATGCCGCGATTGCCGGTCTGATCCAGTGTGAGCGTGCCGCACCTGGCGTCACGACCCGACTGCACCGTGCCTGGCACCGCCTGCAACGTGAAGGCAGCCGCCGTCGGCGTTGCCGTGAAGCTGTAGGTGTAGTCGGAGCCGGTCTGCGCGGCCGAAGCGCAGTCGAGACCCAGTGCGGTCAGCGCCGTGTTGTCCATGCCGACGTAGGTCAGGTTCGTCGTGTAGTAGCGCTCCATGTAGGTGCCGTAGTTCGCCAGGCAGGCCTCTGCCGCGCGCCGCTTGGTCTTGGCGACGGAGCTCGTGTAGGAGGAGACAGCGATCCTGAGCAGCACAGCCAGGATCGCCATCGCCACCAGCAGCTCGATCAGCGTGAAGCCTCTGGCCAGCGCCTTCATCGCTCCGCTTCCGTTCTTCGCCATCACTGTCCGATCCATTCGCGCCACGATACGCGCTTGAGGGAGCCGCTGGAGAAGGTCGCGACGCTGCTGTGGCTCGCGTTGTCGAAGCTCGTGAGCATCGTGTTGCTCACGAAGATCGGGCTGTTCGGCAGCGCGGTGAAGCCGATCCCCGCAGACGCCTTGCCGCCGACCTTGTCGGAATCGTTGAACAGGCGATCGCCGTTCAGATCGAAGAAGACTGCCGCGGGGTTGCCGCCGGTGAACGGGTCGAGGGCCATGATCCAGCCGCGACCGTTGGGGTTGCACGCGTCGACCGCAACCGGGATGCGCGTCGTCGCCAGGATCAGGGAGCCCTGGAACTGGTTCGGTGCCACGATACGCTCGCCTTCCGCGGTGGGCCCCGGCGAGCCGTTGGGATTGAGCAGGTCGAGGTACCAGCCCGCCTTGCCGCTCATGTCGCCGGTCGTCGGGCTGGAGACGGTGCGCGATCCCAGGGTGGTCGAGGTTGCTGCGGCCTCGGTCAGGATGCTGCGTTGCCTCAGCGCGCTGCGTGTGCTGCTCGACGTAATCGCAATTTCTCCAGCCGGCGCTCCGCCCAGCGAGACGATGATTCCGTACCACGTCTGCGTCGTCGTGGTGCTGAGGTCGGCCGTGTTGAGGAACTTGCCGGTGCCGAAGAACAGCCACAGGTTGCCGGTGTCCGGATCCTTTCCGACCAGCATGCCTGCCGTGATCGGCTGCGCGTTGGCGCTGGCGTCCTTCGCGGTGTAGAGCAGGGTCCCGCTGCTATTGCTGCTCGAAAGATCGAACGACCAGACGTTGCCGAGCAGGTCGCCGGCGTACGCCGTAGTGCTGATGCCGTTGCTCACGCTCGACATCCAGACCGCCGGCGACGCGAGGCCATTGCTGGTCGAATTATTGGTGGCGTGCACGCTCAACGCGCCGTTGGACAGCGCGAACTGGAGCAGCGCCGCCTTGTCCTGCGTGCTGTTGTAGCCGTTGCCGATCAGCACCGACCAGGTTCCGTCCGCAGTCTGCGCGATCACCGGCTGGCCCACGATCTGCCCGATGTAGCCGCTGTTGGTCTGGCCGTCGGCGGCAGAGCGCTCCCACAGCAGCGTCGGCGCCGCCGGGTCGGTGATATCCAGCGCATAGACGGTCTTGCTGGGCCCGCGGCCCGTGGTGCCGACGAGCACCGTTTTCCAGGCGCCGCTGAGATAGACATCGGCCACGGTCAGCTGGCCGTCATTGAAGAACTGATGCGCGAGGCTGCCGCCGTAATTGGGATCCGCGAGATTGGCGACGTTGGCGAGGATCACCGAGCCGGGAAGGTAGGCGAACGTCTCGGCGCCGGTGGACGCGTCGAACGCGTGCAGCATGCCGTCATTGGCCGCAACCCAGATGCGCGGCGAGCGCGACGCCTGGCTGGCGGCGAACGCCGAATAAGTGTCCGAGCCCGTGAACGTCTTGAGGATGAAGGTGTTGGGGTTCGGCGCGCCGACGAACACGGGTGTGGAATCGACGATGTCGCCGAGGGAATTGACCTGGTTGGTGGCGGCGATCGCCACGTCACGATCGCGGTAGATGCCGTCGTTCTTCTGCTCCAGCGAGGAATCGCCGCGCAGATAGTTGATGACGTTCTGGCGCGCCGTGGCATTGGCACCCAAGGCAGTCTGCTGGGCTGAGGACAATGATCCGACATTCGCGCTCGTGAATGCGATCGTCGAGCCGCTCATGGGCCAGGTGATGATGTTGCGGCTGGCGGGGGTCGGCAATTGCATCGAAGCCGTCCAGCTTGGATTGAGCGCGATCGCTCCGGTGGTGCTGTCCACCGCGTACGCGAGCAGGTCACCTTTCCACTTGCTGGTGAAATAGAACGCCTGATAGGCGACCGTGCCCGCTTGCAGCGTGGTGCTGTTCGCAGCAAGGCTCGCGCCCGTGCCGTTGCGGCCCACCACGCGCTTCAAGGCGTCGGAAAGACCGCCCGCGAATGCTTCGGGGCTGCCCGCGGAGTAGAAGCCGCCATGCCCATTGACCGCCGCGTGCGCGAGGTCGGCGATGTTGTTGATGCTGTTCGAGGCCGGCGTCGGCCAGCTGAAGCTGGGGATCGCCTGCCCGCCGTTGGCCCAGGAGAAAATGTCGGCGATCGTGGTCGCGGTCGGATCGTTCACGCCGTTGCCCGCAGGCGGACTCCCCGGCGTGTGGTCGTAGGTTGCCGGGCTGATCCCCGTCGGATCGAAACCGAGGCCCACGGTGAACGTCACCATGTGCTGCCAGAACGCAGGATCCTCCGTCGAGGTGCGCACGTCGTTGGCGATGTCGGTCCGGAGATCATTCACCCAATACTTCATCGCCACGTCGGACAACGTGCTCGAGTTGCTGTCGCTGTATGGCGCATGGGCGGTGTAGGTATAGGTCTGGCTGTTGACGCCCGTGATCGCGGCGTGGTTGGTACCGTCGGCGTTCGCGGTGCCGCTGAGCGTGAAACTGTCGTTCCAGAATCCGTCCGTGGTGGCGATCACATACGCCTGCCGGCACGCGAGCTCGGTTCCGTCGGCGCTCGAGGTCTTCCATGCGCTGTTGGTGCCGCTGGCCGAATAGTACTGGCCCACCATGTCCAGCGCGTTGCGCAGATTCGTGCCGCCACCGGACGACTCGCCGGCGATCCAGCTCCAGAAGGCATTCCTGCGAGTGCCCGACTGGCCCTTGGCGCAAGGGCTGACGACGCTGGTGACGCAGCTGTTGTCGAACGGGCTGACCTTGGCGAGCGTCACGCTGTTGGCGGTGAACTGGCCGGTCGGCAGCGCATTGTCGTTGTCGCCGTCGATCGAGCCGAAGCCGAAGCGCACGCTCGGGTCGAGCGTGTTGAACGCGGCGGTCAGGCCGCTCTTCGCCGACAGCAGGCGCGTGCGGTAATACGAGAACCAATTGGCAATGTTCTGGCCTGCGTTGACGCCGATCGGTGCGGCGGCTCCCGAGGTGTCGCCTTCCGTCACGCAGGTCACGCCCGCGGGGATTGCCTGGCATCCCTGCGCCGTGGGTGCGACGAAATAGCGCGTGTACGGGCCGGCCGCGGGGCCGGTCGAGAACTGGAAGTAGTAGTAAGTCGTGACGACCGTGTGTGAGCACGTGCCGCCGCTGCGCGTGTCGCCGGACGTGCAACTGCTGGCGTTGTAGTTCGTCTCGGTCCAGGTGCACGTTCTCTGCGAGCTGCCATTGCCCGGGTTCACGGGGCACGCGCTGCCGTTCCACTGGCAGTTGGAAACGTCAGTGTTCGCATCCTGGTCGCTGTTGTAATCGTTCACGCACTGCTTGACCGTCTTGTTGTTTTCGGTCTTGTTGGTCGTCGTGCCCGTCGCGGCATACGTCGTCGTTACGGTCGTCGAGGTCGTCGTGGAGAACGGCAGGTTGCTGTAGCCGGTGCCGGCGCCGCTGCCGTCGGTGTAAGTCTCGTAGGACCCCGTGTAGTAGTAGTTGGACAGGTTGGACGCCGCCGACGCGTAGGTCGTCAGGTTCACCGTGGCCGAGGTGGCGTTGTTGAAACCGTCCACCCAGGCGCCGGTCAGGCCGGGCGAGTTCGGATAGGACGTGCCGTCCACCTGGATGGGCAGCGGATAGGTGTGCTGGGGGTTGTAGTAGACGCCGTTGTTGGTGGAGTCGAGGAGCGCAACGTTCGTGTTGTCCGACGCCATCGTGTAGCCCGTGATGGACGTCTTCGCGGAGTTGCACGTCACGCCGTTGAGGTAGCAGATGTCCGGCATGAAGTTCCAGCCCATCGAGCCGGAGTCGTCGAGCATCAGGACGATGTTGGGGGCGAGCGTCTGCTCGACCGTCAGCGGCGACTGGTCGACGGTGACCGTCGCGTTCGCGAACTGCACGGCGGTTGCCAGGCTGAGGCCCAGCAGCAGCGCGCCGGTGCGAAGGCGCGACCGCCTGGTGATGGGATTGCCGTGGCTCATGCTGTTCACCTCGTTCCTCACTTCTTGTACATCGCCTGCAGCGTCACCACTGCACGATCGCCGACCGCTGCCGGATCGCCGCTGCGCGCGGTGACCCGATAGAACGTGCGCAAGACGCCCTGCACACCCTGGGCGCCGTATTGCGCGGAGTTCGCCGACTGGTTGAAGCCGGTGTCTGAATCCGTATCAGGCCACTGGCCCATGTTCTCGATCACGTACTGCGGTTGCCCGGTCGCATTGCCGTTGATCGTGAACTGGCCCGCGGCGGAGCCGGTCGCGACCGTGTGGATGTTGGCCGTGTTGAAGCCGCTGTCGGTGAACGGGTTGGTCTGGCAGGCGGTCGCGGTGGTGCTGCAATCGCGATCGATCGTCGTGCCGGTGTCGAGCGCCGCGGCCGCCGCGACCAGGCTCGCTTCTGCGCCCTGGAAGCCGACCTCGCGATCGTAGAAATTCGCGGTGATGCGTTGCTGCACGGTGGTGAGGCGGATCGCCATGATGCCGACCAGCGTGATCACCAGGAGCAGGATGAGGGAGATGGCCAGCGCGACACCACGCTGCGTCTCGATGCGGAAGGTCTTCATGTCAGGTGATCCGATTGCGCAGCGTGACGATCGTCGACATCTGGCGCTGCAGGCGCTGGTTCGCGGTCGTGGTCGAGCGGGTGTCGGTGCTGACGAACGTCAGGCTGATCTGCACCGCGTCGACCGTCGTCCAGTTGGCGGCGGCGCCCACGGTCGTGGCGTCGATATAGGTCGCGGTCGTCGCGCGGTGATACGTAATCTGCATGTCGGTGACGTTGCGTACCATCTCCTGCGCCGACGCCGTCGGCGTGCCGCCGACGTTGCCGACCGTCACCCGATACAGCGAGCGTCCGCCCTGCGCGTTGTTGCCGATGTACCAATCCACCGCCTTGAGCACGGCGATCATCGAATTGGGCCCGAACGCATAGGAGCCCGGACCGTTGCCGCAGTTGGTCGGATAGCCGAGATCCTTGGCGCAGTTGCCCGGCGAGACGCTGTTGCCGGTGTTGTGCACCAGCGTCACGTTCGACGAGTTGTAGTTCGAGATCTGGACGATGGCCGCGTGATCCGGGTCGCAGATCATGATGATGTCGCCGTCGTGCAGATCCGCCGTCTGCTCGTTGATCTTGACGTTGGCGGAAGCCGGGTTCTGGCTCTGCACGGACAGGCCGGTGTCGCCGGCGCCCATCAGCTGGATCGAGTCGGTGCTGGCAACGCGCTGGGCGACGCCGGTGCCGGAGGTGACCGCCGGATCCGCCACGCCGTTGTCGTAGCCCCGGATCGCATTGGCGAAGTCGGCCCACCAATCCGTGCCGCCGGCGGGCGGCGCGTTGTTGAGCACGTTGGTGACGCGCCCGTTGTTGTTGCAGGTCAGGCCCGCCTGGCGGATGTCGCGCGCCAGCAGCTCGAAGGCGATGCGCGTGTTGTCCTGCACTTCGCCCAGCGATTGATTGGTGCCGTACGACTGCTTGTTCGAGAGGAACAGCGCCGACACGCCGCCGACCAGCATGATGCCGAGCACCATGGCGATCATCAGCTCGACGAGCGTGAAGCCGGCGGGGCGACGCTTCAGGGAGAGTGGGCTCATAGCTTCGACGTGGTGACGACGGTTTGCGCGGACTTGCCGCCGGACTGGTTGGCGGCCGCATTGGTGCCGGCGGCGACGTTGTTGCCGATGCGGCTGTCGTCGAAGGTCACGGTGATCGTGCAGGCGGGCGTGGTTCCGGTGCAGCTGATGTTGCCCGTGGTCGTGGCCACGGCGCCGAGGACCTGGGCGAGCTGCGTGCACCAGGCGTTCAGCTGCTTGTTGTAGAGGTTGGGCGTCGCTGCCGGGCAGTTGTTGCCGGCGACGGTCGTGTTGTAGCTGCCCGCCACGACGGCATCGCGATCCGCCCGCATGGCCTCGAGGATCGAGTAGCTCATGACCACGGCCATCGAGCGTCCCATCGAGCTGCTGTTGTTCGCGAGCGAATGCGATTGCATCAGCGCGATGCCGAGGGCACCGACCGACAGCAACAGCACGGCGACGAGGATCTCGACGAAGCCGACGCCGTCCTGGCGCGCCGTGAGGCGCGGACGGTCACTGGGTTGTGCAGTTCGCTGGTTCACTGTTCGCGCACGCCGTGCTGGTGATGCAGGTACTGATGATGCTGCCCGTGGTCAGATAGATGCAGCGATGATTGCTGGTGCTGAGCTTGCTAGTGGAGACATCGGCAACGAGGCCCGAGAAGGCGCCGGTGCTGCCGGTGGAGCTGGCCTGGCCGCTGCCGGCGTAGCGCAGTCCGGTCATGGTCCCGAGCGAGATGCTGTCCGGAACCAGGACCGCATCGACGACCTTGCTGGCCGTGCCGTCGGGCTCGAGCGTGTAGACCGCGCCGCCCGAGGTTCCGCATGCGGTCTGCAGCGCGCCGCTCCCGTTGTTGCCCGTGGTGTTGCTGCACAGCTGCACGGACGTGCGGCCCGACGTCGCCGTGACCACCGCATTGCGCCGGATGGCCTCCAGGCGCGCGGCGTTGAGCGAGGCGATCACGCCGTTGGCCGTGGTGGCGAGGCGGTTCGAGACGATCGTCCGGGTGAAGCTCGGAACCGCCATGGCGAGCAGCACCCCCGCAACCGCGATGGTGATGACCAGCTCGACCAGAGTGAAGCCCGATGAACGCATGTTGAGGAGTCTCCGGACGCTAGTTCGCATCAACTGTGGCGTTCCCACATCCCGTTAACCGACGAAAGGCGGTCCCGGTGTGATGTGCGGCCCGCCCCGCAGGGCGCTCTCAGGTCGAGGCGGCGACCACCCGCTTGATCAGGCCCCGCGCCCCCTCGATGACGTCACCGAATCCGCTGGCAGTCCCGCCGACCTCGCAGAGCCAGATCTGATCGGCCGGCGCCTGGGCATCCAGCGGATGCTTGCGCGAGAGGATCAGATAGCGCGTTCCGCGGGCTGCGGTGGTGTCCCGGATCTTTACTGAGATCTCCGCGCCGTCGCGGCTGATCGACGAATGCTCGATCGGCGCGCCCGCGACGACGGCTCCGGCGAGGAATTCCCGCATGGCGGGCAGCAGCGACGACCACGCGGCGTCCAGCTTCTCGGCCCGCGTCGGCTCCAGGCGCAAGGCGCTGTCGCGCTGCTGCTGCGTGATGGTCGCCTCGAAGGAGCGCAGCGCTTTTGCGAACGCGGGTGTGATGGGCATGGATCAGCTCACCTTCGCGCCGGGCGCCAAAGCATGCTCGGTGGTCAGGACGGCGAGCCCGCTGTCGTCGCTGCCGGCGAGCACCATGCCTTCCGA
>DASRHK010000012.1:0-13752 GCA_035650495.1 Nevskiaceae bacterium
AAGATCAAGAACAAGCGCTCGATGGGCCTGTCGGCGAAGCAGAAGTACTTCTGGCTCTCGCTCGCCGGATTCGCGACCTCCGGGATGATCTACGCCACCGCGAAGACGCCGGTCGAGTCGGCGCTGATCGTGCCCATGTTCAAGGACGTCGCGATCCAGCTCGGCTTCTTCTTCATCCCCTGGTCGTATCTCGTCATCGTCGGCTCGAGCAACGCGGTCAATCTCACCGATGGCCTCGATGGGCTCGCGATCATGCCGTGCGTGCTGGTCGCCTCCGCGCTCGCGGTGTTCGCCTATTCGACCGGCAACGTGAAGATCGCGACCTACCTCGGCATCCCGTACATCGCCGGCGTGGGCGAGATCGCGATCTTCTGCACGGCGATCGCGGGCGCAGGACTGGGCTTCCTCTGGTTCAACGCGTATCCGGCGCAGGTGTTCATGGGCGACGTCGGCGCGCTCGCGCTCGGTGCCGCGCTCGGCGTCGTCGCGGTGCTGGTGCGCCAGGAGCTGGTGCTCGCGGTGATGGGCGGCGTGTTCGTCGCCGAGACGGTGTCGGTGGCCCTGCAGGTCGGCTACTTCAAGTACAGCGGCGGCAAGCGCATCTTCCGCATGGCGCCGCTGCATCACCACTACGAGCTCAAGGGCTGGCCCGAGCCCAAGATCATCGTGCGCTTCTGGATCATCACGCTGATCCTCGTGCTGGTCGGCCTCGCCACGCTCAAGGTGCGATGACGATGAACAAGCACCGGGGCGAGAAGTGGATCGTGATCGGCATCGGCAAGTCTGGTGCGTCCGCGTGCCGCTATCTGCTCACGGAAGGCGCCGATGTGCTCGCCACCGATT
This sequence comes from Nevskiaceae bacterium, assembly GCA_035650495.1. Lineage (GTDB taxonomy): Bacteria > Pseudomonadota > Gammaproteobacteria > Nevskiales > Nevskiaceae > DASRHK01. The sequence continues at coordinate 844 of DASRHK010000012.1, forward strand.
CGCGCGCGAATCCGCCGGCGCTCGAGCACGTGCAGGCGCCGCGCGTCACGCTGAAGCTCAACGGCTTCAACGCGCCGCATCCGCTGTCGCAGTTCAAAGGCGCCGTGATTTCGCCAGGGATCTCGCCGAAGGAGCCGTTCGTGCGGGAGCTCGTCGCCGCGGGCGTCGAAGTGATCGGCGACGTCGAGCTCTTCGCCCGCGCACTGAAGGCATTCCCGAAGGCGCAGGTGATCGGCATCACTGGCGCCAACGGCAAGAGCACCGTGACGACGCTGGTCGGCGAGATGGCCAAGCGCGCCGGCAAGCGCGTCGCGGTCGGCGGCAATCTCGGCACACCGGCGCTCGACCTGCTCGACCTGCGCAACGAGCTCTACGTGCTCGAGCTGTCGAGCTTCCAGCTCGAGTCGACGTATTCGCTGCGCTGCGTCGCGGCCACCGTGCTCAACCTGTCGCAGGATCACCTCGATCGCCATGGCAGCATGGAGGCGTACGCCGAGGCCAAGGCGCGCATCTACAACGGCGCGCAGACGGCCGTGTTCAATCGCGACGATCGCGAGACGCGGCGCAACCTCAAGTCGGCGGCGAAGTCGGTGAGCTTCGGGCTCGATGAGCCGCTCAACGGCGATTACGGCGTCGTCACGCGCGAAGGGCAGCACTGGCTCACCTGCGGCTCGGTGCGCCTGGTCATGCAGACCGCGCTGAAGATCTACGGCATGCACAACACCGCGAACGCGCTCGCCGCGCTCGCGCTCGCCGATGCCGCCGGCATCGCGCGCAACGCCGCGATCGAAGCGCTCATCGACTTCAAGGGCCTTCGCCATCGCTGCGAGTTCGTGACCAAGACCGGCTCGGTCTCCTGGTTCAACGACTCGAAGGGCACCAACGTCGGCTCGACGGTCGCGGCGCTCAAAGGCCTGCCGGGCCCGATCGTCTGGCTCGGCGGCGGACTCGGCAAGGGTCAGGATTTCTCCGATCTGATGGAGCCGCTCGCGCAGAAGGCGCGCGCCGCGGTGCTGTTCGGTCAGGACGCGGAGAAGATCGAGCACGACGTGTTCGGCGCGCTGCCGATCTATCGCGAGTCGACGATGCGCGACGCGATCGTGCGCGCACGCAGCCTCGCGCTGCCGGGCGATCGTGTGCTGCTCTCGCCCGCGTGCGCGAGCTTCGACCAGTTCAAGAACTACGAGGATCGCGGCGATCAGTTCTGCGCCGCGGTCCGCGAGCAGGTGGCGGCGTGATCAACGACCTGCGCGCGCAACAAGGGCTCGACCTGCCGTTCCTCCTCGCGGCGTGCGGGCTGGTCGCTTGGGGCCTCGTGCTCGTCGCATCGGCGTCGGTTGCGGTGTCGGAGAAGCTCACCGGCGCGCCGCTGCACTTCTTCTACAAGCAGCTCACGTTCGCGTTTGTCGGACTCTCCTGCGGCGCCTTCGCGTTCTGCGTGCCGATGTCGGCGTGGGAGCGCTCGGGCTATCTCTTGCTGATGTTCGCGCTCCTGCTGCTCGTGCTCGTGCTGATCCCGGGGCTCGGCATCGGCGTGAACGGATCGCGGCGCTGGCTGCACCTCGCGGGATTCCGCCTGCAGGCGTCCGAGCCGGCGCGCCTCGCGCTGATGATCTATCTGGCCGGCTACATCGTGCGCAAGCAGGTCGCGCTGCAGAACAGCTTCGCCGGCATCATCAAGCCGCTGTTGCCGCTGTGCCTCGCGAGCGGGCTGATGCTGATGGAGCCCGACCTCGGCTCGACCGCGATCCTGATGGGCACGGCGATGCTGATGCTGTTCCTCGGCGGCGCGCGGCTCGTCTATCTCGCGCTGATGCTCGGCGCCGGCGCCGGCGCGTTCGCGCTGCTCGTCGCGACGTCGGCGTATCGCATGCGCCGCCTGCTCGCGTTCTCCGACCCGTTCGCCGACATCGAGAACGGCGGCTGGCAGCTCGCGCAGTCGCTGATCGCGCTCGGCCGCGGCGAGTGGATCGGCGTGGGCTTGGGCAACAGCGTGCAGAAATTGCTGTACCTGCCGGAGACGCACACCGACTTCATCTTCGCGGTGATGGGCGAGGAGTTCGGGCTCGTCGGCGTCGTCGTGCTGCTCGCGCTCTTCGGCGTTCTCGTCTGGCGCGGCTTCGTCATCGCGCGTCGCGCCGAGAAATTCAATCGACGCTTCCGCGCGTATCTCTGCTACGGCCTGTCGGCGTGCCTCGGCATGCAGGCGCTGATCAACATGGCCGTGAACATGGGCCTGCTGCCGACCAAGGGCCTCACGCTGCCGCTGATCTCCTACGGCGGCTCGAGCCTGATGACCGTGTTCGTGATGCTCGGGCTCATGCTGCGCGTCGATCACGAGAACCGCCTCGAAGCTGCCGGTGCGCCGTCGGGTGCGTTCGCCGCGAAGGCGCGCGAGCACGCCGCGCCGGCGAAGCGCGTGCTGAAGAGCCGCCGGCCCGCGTGGGATCCGCGGCAGATCTCGCTGTTCGGCGGCGGGGAATCATCGTGAAGGTAGCGCCCGCGACACGGTGCCGTGAGGCCGCGCTTTTTGCGGGCGAACGTGGGTGCGGGAGCGGGCGCGACTTTCACGCATGCCACAAGAATTTCAAATTCACGCGGAGGGCCAACGCGTGAAAGTCCTCATCATGGCTGGCGGCACCGGCGGACACGTCTTCCCCGCGCTCGCAGTCGCCGATGAGCTCAAAGCGCGCGGCCACGACGTCGTGTGGATGGGCGCGCCGCACAGCTTCGAGTCGAAGCGCGTGCCGGCGCACGGCATCCCGATGGAATTCATCCGCGTGTCGGGCTTGCGCGGAAAAGGCGTCAAGAAGCTTCTGACGGCGCCGCTGCTGATCCTTCGCGCGCTGCGCGATGCGCTCGCGGCGCTGCGCCGTCAACGCCCACAGGTCGTGCTCGGGATGGGCGGCTTCGCGGCGGGGCCGGGCGGGCTCGCCGCGTGGCTGACACGCCGTCCGCTGGTGATCCACGAGCAGAACGCGGCCGCGGGACTGACGAATCGATTGCTGGCGCGCATCGCGAGAAACGTACTGGAGGCATTCCCCCAGACCTTCAGACGTGCCCTAGCCGTGGGCAATCCGGTGCGCGCCGGTTTCATCCTGCTGCCGCGTCCGAGCGAGCGCCTGAAGCGCGAGACTCGGCGCGTGCTCGTCGTCGGCGGATCGCAAGGCGCGCGCGCGTTCAACGAGCGCATGCCCGAAGCGCTCAAGTTGATTCCGGCCGATCGACGCCCCGAAGTGCGTCACCAGGCCGGTCGCACGCTCGACATCGCGCGCGATGCATACGCCAAGGCCGGTGTGAGCGGCGAAGTGCGCCAGTTCATCGACGACATGCCGGAAGCATTCGCGTGGGCCGATCTCGTGCTCTGCCGCGCGGGCGCGTCGACCATCGCGGAGCTCGCGGCTGCGGGATGCGCATCGATCCTCGTGCCGTATCCGCACGCGGTCGACGATCACCAGACGCGCAACGCCGAATACCTCGCGAGCGCCGGCGCGGCGATCCTCATCCAGGAAGCCGATCTCACGGTCGAGAAGCTCGCGCAGACGCTCGACACGCTGCTGTCCGATCGTGCGCGGCTGATCTCGATGGCGGAAGCCGCGCGCACGCGCGCGTGGCCGAATGCGACGAACACGATCGTCGAAAGCATTCTCGGAGCGGCGGCGTGAGTCCGAACCCGATGCCGAACAAGCGCATCACCGACACGCCGATGCGCCGCGTGAAGCGCGTGCACATGCTGGGTATCGGCGGCTCGGGCATGGCGGGCATCGCCGAAGTGCTGCTCAACCTCGGCTACGACGTGAGCGGCAGCGATCTCAAGAAGAGCGCCGCGACGCAGCGCCTCGTCGAGCTCGGCGCGAAGGTGAGCTACGGCCACAAAGCTGAGTATGTCGAAGGCGCCGATGCGATCGTCGTCTCGACCGCGGTGAAGGAATCCAATCCCGAATTGGCCTTCGCGCGCGAGAACCTGATCCCAGTGGTGCGCCGCGCCGAGATGCTCGCGGAGCTGATGCGCTTCCGCTACGGCATCGCGATCGCCGGCACCCACGGCAAGACCACGACGACGTCGCTCGTCGCGAGCGTGCTCGCCGAAGGCGGACTCGATCCGACCTTCGTCGTCGGCGGCCGCGTCAAGGCCGCCGGATCGAACGCGCGGCTCGGCGCCGGCTCGTACTTCGTCGCCGAAGCCGACGAGTCCGACGCGTCGTTCCTGCTGCTCAATCCGCTGATCAGCGTCGTTACCAACATCGACGCCGATCATCTCGAGACCTACGGCGGCGACTTCAAGAAGCTGACGCGGGTGTTCATCGACTTCCTGCACCGCCTGCCGTTCTACGGGCTCGCGGTGCTGTGCGCCGACGATCCGGTCGTGCGCGAGGTGCTGCCGGAGATCGGCCGGCCGATCACGACCTACGGCTTTGCTTCCGACGCCGACGTGCGCGCCGAGGACGTGCGTCCCGAAGGCACCGGCGCGCATTTCGTCGCCGTGCTGCCCGACGGCACGCGCGAGTCGATGCACGTGAATCTGCCGGGCCGGCACAACGTGCAGAACGCGCTGGCGGCGATCGCGGTCGCGCACGAGCTCGACGTGTCTGTCGACGCGATCCGTCGCGCGCTCGACAAGTTCCAGGGCGTCGGCCGCCGCTGCGAAAGCCACGGCGAGATCAAGGTCGGCGGCAAGCGCGTCCTCGTCGTCGACGACTACGGCCACCATCCGCGCGAGATCGCCGCGACGTTCCAGGCGATGCGCTCGGCGCACCCGAGCCGGCGGCTCGTCGTGGCGTTCCAGCCGCACCGCTACACGCGCACGCGCGACTTGTTCGACGATTTCTGCGCCGTGCTGTCGACTGCCGATGCGCTGTTGCTCACCGACGTCTACGCCGCGGGCGAGGAGCCGATCGAAGGTGCCGACGGCCGCGCGCTCGCACGCTGCGTTCGCGCCCGCGGCAAGGTCGAGCCGGTGTTCGTGAAGTCGCCCGGGGAAATTGCGGACGCGCTGCCCGGCGTCGCGCAGGACGGCGATCTGTTGCTCACGCTCGGCGCCGGCGACATCGGTCAGCTACCGGCGACGCTCGAGCAAAAATTTGGAGGTGCCGCGTGAACGGCACGCTCCTGAAGAACGAATCGCTGGCGAAGCACACGTCGTGGCGGGTCGGTGGCCCCGCCGATCGCTACTACGAGCCGGCGGGTCGCGAGGATCTCGCGAGCTTCGTGAAGTCGCTGCCGGTTGACGAGCCGATCCTCTGGCTGGGGCTCGGCAGCAATCTCCTCGTGCGGGATGGCGGCTGGCGCGGGACGGTGATTGCGCTGCATGGTGCGCTGGAAGCGTTGCGCGCCGAGGAAGGCGCGAAGATCTATGCCGAGGCCGGCGTGCATTGCGCGCGGCTCGCGAAGTTCACCGTCGATTCGAAGCTCGCCGGCGGCGGGTTCTTCGCCGGGATTCCAGGAACGGTCGGCGGCGCGCTGGCGATGAACGCGGGTGCGCACGGCGGCGAGACCTGGAGCGTCACCGATTCCGTCGAGGTGATGTTCCGCGACGGTCACACCGAGTGGCTGCCGAAATCGAAATTCAAGTACGGCTATCGCCACGTCGCGTGGCCGAGCGGCATGGTCGGCTTCATCGCCGCGCGCTTCTCGTTCGCCGTCGACGAGAATGGAACTGCCGCGAAGGAGATGAAGGATTGGATCGCGAAGCGCAAGGCGACGCAGCCGGTCGGCAAGCCGAGCGCCGGTAGCACATTCCGCAATCCGCCGAACGATTACGCTGCGCGCCTCATCGAGGCGAGCGGACTGAAAGGGCATCGCATCGGCGGCGCGGAAGTGTCGAAGCTGCACGCCAATTTCATCCTCACCGACGACTCCGCGTGCGCCGCGGACGTCGAAGCGCTGATCGAGTACGTGCAGAAGATCGTCCAAGAAAAACAGAACGTGCGGTTGGAAACGGAAGTGAAGATTGTCGGAGAGCGCAATGCGTAAGCGCACCTCCAACGCGAAGGATTTCGGGCGCGTCGCCGTGTTGATGGGCGGCTGGAGCGCCGAGCGCGAAGTCTCGAACTGGAGCGGCAAGAACGTCCACGAGGCGCTGGTGCGCAAGGGCGTGAATGCGGTCGCGATCGACGCGACGCCGCAGAACGTGCTCTCGCTGAAGGCCGACGGCTTCGATCGCGCGTTCATCGTGCTCCACGGCGGCGCCGGTGAAGACGGCTCGGTGCAGGCGTGCCTCGAGCTGCAAGGCATGCCGTACACCGGCACCGGCGTCGGTGGCTCGGCGATCAAGATGGACAAGGTCGCGACCAAGCGCATCTGGAAAGCCGAACGCTTGCCGACCGCCGAATTCGCGGTGATCAAGTCCGAAGCCGACGCGCAGGCCGCTGCCAAGCGCTTCGGCTTCCCGTTCGTGATCAAGCCGACGTCCGAAGGCTCGAGCGTCGGCGTGACCATCGTCAAGAAGCCCGAGCAGATCGGAAAGGCCTTCGCCGACGCGCACGGCGACGGCCGTCCGGTGATGGCGGAGAAATTCGTCAAAGGCGCGGAGATGACCGTCGCGATCCTCGACGGCGAGGCGCTCCCGTCGATCCGCATCGTGCCGGCCGGCGAGTTCTACGACTATCACGCGAAGTACATCTCCGACGACACGAAGTATCACTGTCCGTCGGGCGTGTCGGCGGCGTTGGAGCAGAAGCTCGGCGAGATCGCGCTGAAGGCTTTCGAGCTCGTCAACGCAGCCGGCTGGGGCCGCGTCGACTTCCTCGTCGACGAAGCCAACGAGCAACCGTATCTGCTCGAGATCAACACCGTTCCCGGCATGACGTCGCACTCGCTGGTGCCGATGGCGGCGAAAGCGCGCGGCATCTCGTTCGACGATCTGTGCTGGGCGATCCTCGAGACCTCGCTGTGAACGCCGCCGCCATGACGATGGAACGACGCCCCAGCACCGAATCCACCGAAGGATCGACGCGCTGGTGGATGACCGCGCTGCAGGCGATCGCAGCGATGCTCGGCCTCGCGCTGTTCGCCGCGATCGTGTTCGAAGTGCAGGACGCGCGTGACGCGGGTGTCACGCAGCTGCAACTCGAAGGCGCATTCGACAAGGTCGATCCGCAAGCCTTGCGCGACACCATCCAGCCGTGGCTCGCGCCCGGCAGCGTTCTGCCGATGGAAGAAGTGAAGGCGCGCCTCGAAGCGTTGCCCTGGATCTCGCACGCTCGCGTCGAGCGCGCATGGCCCGGCATCGTGCGCGTGCGGGTGTGGGAATACACCGCGTTCGCGCGCTGGAACGACGCGCTGTTGTCGAGCGACGGCAAGGTCTTCCACGTGCGCGACGAAGAAGTGCCGCCCGGACTGCCGCGCCTTTCCGGCCCCGAAGGCCGCCAGAACGAAGTGCGCGACGCGTTCGAGCGCATGGGCAAGGCGCTCGGCGACTCGGCGTTCGCACCGGCGGCGCTGTCGCTCGACGAGCGTGGCGACTGGGTCGCGACCACGACGAGCGGCATCGAGCTGCGCTTCGCGCGCGGCGATCTCGCCGAGCAGCTCGAATTCATCAAGGGGCCGGTGAGCAGCGCGCTCGCCGGAAAGCTGGCTGACACGTTGTACATCGATCTTCATTACTCCAACGGGTTCGCAGTGGGCACGCGCCCACCCCAGAAACCCAAGCAGGGCGGGAAGTCATGAGCAAGAAAAATGGTCACAAGGATCTGATCGTCGGTCTGGACATCGGCACGTCGAAGTGCGTCGCCATCGTCGGCAGTCACGCCGATGACGGCAGCCTCGAGGTGATCGGCTTGGGCAGCGCGCCGTCGAAAGGCATGAAGAAGGGCGTCGTCGTGAACATCGAAGCGACGATGGGCTCGATCAAGCGCGCCGTCGAAGAGGCGGAGCTGATGGCGGGCTGCCGCATCCAGTCGGTCTACGTCGGCATCTCCGGATCGCACATCAAGAGCTTCAACTCGCAAGGCATCGTCGGCGTGCGCACGAAGGAAGTGACGCAGGCCGACGTCGATCGCGTCGTCGATGCCGCGCGCGCGATGGCGATCCCGGCCGACCAGAAAGTCCTGCACGTCGTCCCGCAGGAATTCGCGGTCGACGGACAGGAAGGCATCCACGAGCCGGTTGGGATGTCGGGCGTGCGTCTCGAAGCGAAGGTGCACATGGTCACCGGCTCGGTGACCGCCGCGCAGAACATCCAGAAGTGCATCGAGGGCTGCGGGCTCACGGTCGACAAGCTGATCCTGCAGCCGCTCGCCTCGGCTTATGCAGTGCTGCAGGCCGACGAGCGCGACCTCGGCATCTGCATGGTCGACATCGGCGGCGGGACCAGCGACATCGCTGCCTTCAAGGGCGGCGCGATCCGCCACACCGCGGTGATCCCGATCGCCGGCGATCAGGTCACCAACGACATCGCGGTTGCGTTCCGCACGCCGCCGCAGAGCGCGGAAGAGATCAAGTTGAAGTACGGCTGCGCCGCGCCGCAGCTGATCCGCCACGACGAGGACATCGAAGTGCCGAGCGTCGGCGAGCGGCCGCCGCGTCGCCTGTCGCGCCTCACGCTCGCCGAAGTGATCAAGCCGCGCTACGAGGAATTGTTCCGGTTCATCCGGAAAGAGCTGCATCGCGCCGATTACTACGACGCGATCGCCGGCGGCATCGTGCTGACCGGCGGCAGCGCCAAGCTCGAAGGTGTCGCCGAGCTCGCGGAAGAGGTGTTCGAGCTGCCGGTGCGGATCGGCCTGCCGCAGAACGTGTCGGGTCTCACCGATGTCGCGCGCAATCCCATTTATTCAACTGCTGTCGGCCTGCTTCTCTACGGCCGCCGGCAGCAGCAGCAAGGTGCACAGGAGCCTCCGCCAGCCGGATTGCGGCAGCTGGGGGAACGGGTCAAGCAATGGTTCACGGGGCATTTCTGAACATGAGCAACAGGACGAACAGCGGTGGCGGATTCAACAAGGGTTCCCGAGATGCGCGGGGTTCGGGTCGCAATTTCTCTCAGGAGACATTCATGAAGGAGAAGGACGAAGTGTTCGAGTTGACCGATGGGCAAACGAATCGCGCCGTCATCAAGGTGATCGGCGTCGGCGGCGGTGGCTGCAACACCGTGAACCAGATGGTGCGCGCAGGCATCCAGGAAGTGGAGTTCATCTGCGCCAACACCGACAAGCAGCATCTCGAGCGCTGTGTGGCCTCGACGGTGCTGCAGCTCGGTCCCGGCATCACGCGCGGACTGGGCGCCGGATCGAATCCGGATATGGGCCGTCAGGCGGCGCTGGAAGACAAGGACCGCATCCGCGAATTGATCGAAGGCACCGACATGCTCTTCGTCACCGCCGGCATGGGTGGCGGCACGGGCACGGGCGCGGCGCCGGTGATCGCGGAGATCGCGAAGCAGATGGGCGTGCTGACGGTCGCGGTCGTCACCAAGCCGTTCCTGTTCGAGCAGAAGAAGCGCATGTCGCAGGCCGTGCGCGGCATCGAGGAGCTCGAGAAGAACGTCGACTCGCTGATCCTCATCCCGAACGAGAAGCTGACGATGGTGCTGGGTGAGGACGCGTCGCTCGAGGATTGCTTCAAGGCCGCGAACGACGTGCTGCAGAACGCGGTGCAGGGCATCTCCGATCTGATCACCTGCCCGGGCCTGGTCAACGTCGACTTCGCTGACGTGCGGACGGTCATGCTCAATCGCGGCAAGGCGATGATGGGTCTCGGCACCGGCAAGGGCGAGAATCGCGCGATGGACGCGGTCGAGGCGGCGCTGTCGTCGCCGCTGATCGAGGACATCGAGCTCGCCAACGCGCGCGGCGTGCTGATCAACATCGCCTGCGATCGCTCGCTGAAGATGAAGGAAGTGCAGAAGATCAACCAGCGCGTGATGCAGATCGCGTCGGAAGACGTCGACGTCAAGTACGGCACGTCGCTCGACTTGTCGCTCGACGGCGAGCTGCGCGTGACGGTGGTCGCCACCGGCCTCGGCTCGAAGCAGCAGGAGCAGCCGAAGGTCGTTCCGATGCCGATGAAGGCGACGGGCACGCACGACATGCATCCGGGCACGCGCAATCCGGGCAACGCCGATCGGCCCACGTTCCAGCACCAGCGCGGACCGGCGACGGCACCGTCGACCGGCGCGCCGGACTGGGGCAACAACGAGCTGATCGACATCCCGACGTTCCTGCGCAACCAGGCGGACTGATGAGCCACCACGGAAGCCCTCTCCCCCGGCCCCTCTCCCGCGAGCGGGAGAGGGGAGCTGGAGATCACGGGAGAGGGGAGCCGGAAGTGCTAGAATTCGCACTTGATTCCGGCACCGGGGGGACCGTGGCCGGCCTCACTTAAGCCGAGTCGAACGAAGCTCACGGAATGCTGCGTCAACGCACACTGAAGAACCCGGTCCGCGCAAGCGGCATTGGCCTGCATTCGGGCCAGCGGGTGTTCATGTCGCTGTTACCGGCGGGCCCGGACACGGGCATCGTCTTCCGCCGCATCGACCTGACGCCGCCGGTCGAGATTCCGGCGCAAGCAGACTTGGTTCGCGAAACGACGCTGTGCAGCACGCTGGTGACCGACGCCAAGGTCAAGGTCGCGACGATCGAGCATCTGATGTCGGCGCTGTGCGGTCTCGGCATCGACAACTGCGTGGTCGAGCTGTCCGCGCCCGAAGTGCCGATCATGGACGGCAGCGCGAGCCCGTTCGTGTTCCTGATCCAGTCGGCGGGGATCCACGAGCTGTCGGCGCCGAAGAAGTTCTTGCGGATCCGCCAGCCGGTACAGGTGCAGGACGGCGACAAGTTCGCGCGCTTCGAGCCGTACGAAGGCTTCCGGCTGGCGTTCGGCATCGAGTTCAAGCATCCGGTGTTCAAGACCAGCCGCCAGAACGCGACGATCGACTTCTCGACCACGAGCTACGTGAAGGAAGTCGCGCGTGCGCGCACGTTCGGGTTCATGAACGAGGTCGAGTACCTCCGCTCGCGCAATCTGACGCTCGGCGGCAGCCTCGACAACGCGATCGTGATGGACGAGTACCGCGTGCTCAACGCCGACGGCCTGCGCTACGACGACGAGTTCGTGCGCCACAAGATCCTCGACGCGGTCGGCGACCTGTATCTCGCCGGCCATCCGATCATCGGCGCCTACACCGCGTACAAGTCAGGTCATCACCTGAACAACGTGCTGGTGCGGGCGCTGCTCGCGGACAAGGCGGCGTGGGAGATCGTGACCTTCCAGCGGGTGCAGGACGTGCCGGCGGCCTACGTCAAAGGCGCCGTGGTAGCGGCCTGACTTTCAGCTCGATGCGCTGGAGCGGCAATCCAAGCTTCTGGCTCAGCGCTTTGAGGACTTCGTCGTGCCGGTGGCGGAACGCAGTCGCGGCCGCGGCCTGATCGGCATGGATCACGAGCGTCGTGCCGCGAAGATTGGCGACGCGCAGGGCATTCGCCCAAGGTTGTTGCAGATACGCACGCAGCTCGCGCTGGATATCCCCGAGACGGGACGCGCGCGCGAGCAGCCCTTGCAGCTGTTGCGGTTGACCAAGAACCTCGCCTAACGAGCGAGCATCCAGGGAACGGGCGCCGGAGTTGGGCGACCCGGGAGCAGTTGGGAGCTTCGGCATCGCATGGACATTATCATTGTCGGCACGCGGCGCAATCGCACCTGGCGCCTGCATCTGGGCACCAACGCGGTGGCGCTCGCCATCGGTGCATCGACCTTGCTCGCAGCTGCGCTGGTCACCACGGGCTATCACCTGCAGCCGCGTCCACAGGAGCTGCCGCAAGGCCTGCTGAGCGCATGGGCGGACGAGATCCGCGATCAGCATCAGCATCTGAACGATCTGCGCACGCAGATGGGCACCAACAGCCAGGCGCTGTCGCGCCGGCTCGCTGAATTGCAGGCGCGCGTGATCCGTCTCGACGCGGCCGGCAGCCGGCTCACGCAGATGGCCGGCCTCGATCCGAAGGAATTCGACTTCACCACCGCGCCGCCGCAGGGCGGTCCCGAGGAGCCCGACGTCGCGGCGCCTTCGCTGAACGTCGAGCAGTCGCTCGCCGAGCTCGATGCGTTCGAAGCGACGCTGGGGGAGCGCGAGCGCCGGCTGCGCGTCGTCGAGGATCTGCTCATGGCCAATCGCCTCCAGCGCGAGGTGCATCCGTCGGGTTGGCCGATCGCCGATGGCTGGATCTCCTCGCTGTTCGGCATGCGCAACGATCCGTTCACCGGCCGGCGCGCGTTCCACTCGGGCATCGACTTCGCCGGCACGCCGAAGTCGGGCGTGCAGGCCGTCGCCGGCGGCATCGTCACCGACGCCGGCGAGCGCTACGGCTACGGCCAGCTCGTCGAGATCAACCACGGCAACGGCTACGTCACGCGCTACGGCCACAACGCGAAGATCCTGGTGAAGGCCGGCGACCAGGTGAAGAAGGGCGAGCGCATCGCGCTGATGGGCGACACCGGACGCGCCACCGGCCCGCACGTCCACTTCGAAGTCCTGCTCAACGGCGTGGTGGTCGACCCGCAGCGTTACATCGAAGCCGCACGATAGAGCTTGAAACCGTCGGGGCCGCCCCGACTCAAAGGCTATAATTCCCGCCTTTCGCGCGCCCTGACGCGCGACCAATAACCTATGGCGAACTTTTTCACCCGCATCTTCGGGAGCCGGAACCAGCGCATCATCAAGCGGCTACAGCCGCTGGTGAAGCAGGTTGCTGCGCTGGAAGAGAAGTACCAGCGCATGACCGACAGCGAGCTCGGCCTGCAGACCAAAGTCCTGCGCGAGCGCCTGGCCAAGGGCGAGACGCTCGATCAGGTCAAGGCGGATGCGTTCGCCGCGGTGCGCGAGGCGGGCAAGCGCTCGCTGAACATGCGCCACTTCGACGTCCAGCTGATCGGCGCGGCGATCCTGCACGAAGGCAAGATCTCCGAGATGAAGAC
>DASRHK010000013.1:0-7795 GCA_035650495.1 Nevskiaceae bacterium
TGACGTCAGCCACCATCGGCTTCACGATATCTGCATAGCCGAGCAGCGCGTCGAGCGTCTGCTGGAAATCCTCCGGCTCGCCCTTGTAGTAGTTCTGCAGGACGAAGTTGTGGTACGCCAGAAGCTCGCCGAGCTTCGCGGCCAGCTGCTCGCGCTGAAACAGATCTCCGACGCGAATTGCGCGTCGCGCGACCTTGTCTTCGTAAGCGGGCCCGATGCCCTTGCCGGTCGTGCCGATCTTGGCTTCGCCGCGCGCACGCTCACGCGCCTGATCGAGCTTCGCATGCACCGGCAGTACCAGCGGTGTCGCTTCCGAGATGCGCAGCCGATCGCGCACCGACATGCCGGTGGCTTCGACCTTCTCGATCTCCTTGATCAGGTCCGGCAGCGACAGCACGACGCCATTGGCGATGAAGCACGCGACGTCCTTGCGCATGATCCCCGACGGGATGAGATTCAGCGCGGTCTTCACCCCGTTGATCACCAGTGTGTGACCGGCGTTGTGACCGCCCTGGAAGCGCACCACTGCTTGCGCGCGATCGGTCAGCAGGTCGACGACCTTGCCTTTCCCTTCATCGCCCCACTGCGCGCCGATGACGACAACCGTCTTGCCCATTTATCTCTCGGATCCCAAGCGAAGGAGTTCATTCAAGTCGGCGGAGAAGCCCGTCGCCGGACGCGTTCGTCCATTGGCGCCGCTCTCCGCCTCGTAGCGCCCGCCGCGCGCGAGCTCGCGGCCGTGACCCGGCGCGAACGCGGCGAACACCATGCCCGTCTGGTAGCGATAGCCGCGCAGCTCGGCGAGATCGATGTGGACCGGCAGGTGCGGACGCTTGCGGCCCAGCTCGCCGGAGGCCCGTTCGAGCACGTCGAGACAGCGCTGAACCGCAGCGCCCGCTGACTTCAGTTCAGCACGCGCGCGTTTCAGCACGGTGACGTCGCCGTTCAGCTCCATCAGCAGCGCGAGCTTCTTCACCGCAGCGGCCGCAAGTTTCTTGGTGCCGGCGAATTGCTCGAGATCAGGCGCCGACTTGCGCTGCAGGATCTCGAACAGCGCGTCTTCGTCGTCGGCCGAGAGATTCAAGCCCGACGCGATCGCGCGGTAGATGCCGACGTGCCCGAGATCGAGATGCGCGTCGCGCACGCCGGCGCTCGACAGCGTCTCCAGCATCAGATCGAGGATCTCCAGATCGGCGGACACGTCCGCCTCGCCGAACAGCTCGCAGCCGACCTGCCGCGGAGAGCGTGCGCCGCCGATCGCATCCGCTCGCGCACGCAGCACCGTGCCCAGGTAACAAAGCCGGACGACCTTCTGGTCCGCGTACCGGCGCGCGGCGATGTGCGCAGCTTGCGGCGTCATGTCGGCGCGCAAGCCGAGCAGCCGCCCGCTCGCCGGATCGACCAGCTTGAACGTCTGCTCCTCGAGCGCCGAGCCGGAGCCCGACATGAGCGCGTCGAGGTGCTCGAGCAGCGGCGGCAGGATCAGGCCGTAGCCGCGATCGCGATACAGATCGAGCAGGTCGCGTCGCAATTCCTCCAGCTTCCACGACGCCGGCGGCAGCCATTCCTCCATGCCCTCGGGGAGCCAATTGCGCAGGCTCATTGGCGCGCCCGGATGACCTGGAGGATGACGAGGCCGATGGTCATGCTGGTGACGCCGATCAGGCGCAGCAGTCGATCGTTGAGCGATGCGACCCGCAGGATCGCTTCGCGCCAGCGCGCCGGCACCGCGAACGGCAGGATGCCTTCGAGCACCAGGACGAGCGCGAGCGCGCGCAGCAAGTCGATCCAGATCGGCATGCGTCTACGCTAGCGCGCCGGCTCGGGCTGCTTGAAGTAGCGGAAGAACTCGCCCTTCGGCTCCAGCACCAGAACGTTGCGATCGCCGCGGAACGCGTCGCGATAGACGTTGAGCGAGCGATAGAACGCGTAGAAGTCCGGATCCTGGCCGTAGGCCTTGGCGTAGATCTCGGCGGCTTTCGCGTCGCCCTCGCCGCGCAGCTTCTCGGCATCGCGATACGCGCTCGCCACCGCGCTGTCGGCCTTGGCGTCGGCTTCGGCGCGGATCTTCTCGGCTTCTTCTTCGCCCTTGGCCCGACGCTCGGCCGCGACCCGCGTGCGCTCCGCGCGCATGCGATCGTAGTACGCGTCGCGCAGCTCCTCCGGCAGCTCCACGCGACGCAGCTGCAGATCGACCAGCCCGACGCCGAGCTCGCCGACCTTCGGCTCGAGCGCGCCGATCAGCGTCTTGCTCAGGTCTTCGCCGCTGCCGACGATGCTGTGCACGCTGCGCTTGCCGATCTCGTCGCGCAGCGCGCGGTTGACCAGCGCGGACAGCAGATCGTCCGCCGACAGCTCCTGGCCGCCGGTGGCGCGGTAGTACGCGACCGTGTCGGCGACGCGCCAGCGCAGCACGTAATCGATGCGCAGGCTCTTCTGCTCCTGGGTCGCATAGCCTTCCGCGGGAGCTTCGAGCGTCATCACGCGCGCATCGACCCGCGTGACCGATTGCAGGAACGGCAGCTTGGTGTGCAGGCCGGGAGCGTAGTCCGCACCCTGGATGCGACCGAGCTGGAACAGCGCGACGCGCTCGCCCGGCTCGACGGTGAAGAACGAGCTCACGATGGCGAACGCGATCGCCGCGACGATCGCGAGGTTCAGCAGCTGGCGATTGCTCATCGCCCACCCCGATCGCGAGAGCGATTGTCGGGGGAATTGCTGCCGCCGCGCTGCGGCGTGGCGTTCATCGACGGCAAATTGTCGTTGCTGCCGGCGCCCTGTCCGTTCTTGATCAGCTGCTCCAACGGCAGATAGATCGTCGGCCCGGACTTGTCGACGTCGAGCAGCACCTTGCTCGTGCTGCCGAGCACGTCGGCCATCGCGTCGAGATACATCCGCTCGCGCGTGACCTTGGGCGCCTTCTTGTACTCGGCGAGCAGCTGCGTGAAGCGCGAGGACTCGCCTTCCGCGGTCGCGATGACGCGATCGCGGTACGACTGCGCTTCGGCGAGCTCGCGCGCCGCGGCGCCGCTCGCCTTCGGCAGGCGATCGTCCGCGTAGGCCTCGGCGTCGTCGCGGGCGCGCTTCTGCTCCTCGGCGGCTTTCGCGGCGTCGTCGAACGCGCGCTGCACGGCATCGGGCGGGCGCACGTCCTGCAGGCTCGCTTCGATCACCGACAATCCCGATTGATAGGCATCGAGCCGCTCCTGCAACAGGCGGCGCGCCTGCTCGGCGACCGAGCGGCGGCCTTCGGCGATCAGCGCGTCCATCGTGCTGCGACCGATGACTTCGCGCACCACGGCCTTGGTCGCCTGCGACAGCGTCTTGTCGGGATCGACGACGTTGAACAGGAAGTGCTCCGGCGACGCGACGCGGTACTGCACGGTGAGCTCGACGCTGACCAGATTCTCGTCGGCGGTGAGCAGATCGGACTTGTCGGTGACCGAGCGCACGCTGGTGACGTTGACCGCGCGCTCGTTCTCGATCGGTCGCGGCAATCGCCAGTGCGGGCCGGGGTCGACCGTGCGCGACACCGCGCCGAAGCGCAGTACGACCGCCCGCTCCTTCTCGTCGACGAGGTAGAAGCCGGTCGCCAGCCAGAACGCGATCGCAGCCCCGATGATGATGCCGAGGCTGCCGCCGGAGAACGGCCCACGACGGCCCGTGAAGCGCGTCTTCAGCCGCTTCAGCATCTCATCGAGATCGGCGGGGCCGCCGGCGCGGCGCGGGCCGCTCCAGGGGTCGCGATTCGGGTTGTTGGGCTCGTTCCAGGCCATGTCGGGGCGAGACTTTAGCTCAAGCCCTGCGCGAGCGCGTGGAAGCACGCTTGCCGCGCGCCCGCGACGGCCGCTTCGCCGCCGGCTTTTTCTTCACGCGACGGGCCGGCCATTCGACGCCGGCTTGCGACAACAAGCCCCGCAGTCGCGCTTCGTTCATCGCCACGCGGAGATGGAAAGTGCCGTCGTCGCCGATGGATTCCGATCGCACCGCGCGATGCTCGTAAAGCTGCGCGCGCACCTTTGCTGCCGACGGCGGCAGCACGACGTCGTGCTCGACGACGAGCGCTGGCCGGATGCGCGAGGCGATCGCTTCGCGCAAGAGATCAAGCCCATCGCCACGTAGCGCCGACACGAACACGCGTTGTGCGACACCGTCGGCGTCGCGCTCCACGCGCGCGGGCTCGTCGGAGCGCCGATCGATCTTGTTGAACACCAGCATGCGCGGCACTTCGTCCGTACCGATTTCGGTGAGCACCGCATTCACTTGCTCGATGTACGTCGATCGCTCCGGATCGGCGGCGTCGATGACGTGCAGCAGCAGATCGGCTTCGCGCGATTCCTCGAGCGTCGCGCGGAAGGCGGCGATCAGATCGTGCGGCAGATCGCGGATGAAGCCGACCGTGTCCGCCAACACCACCGGACTGCCGACCGGCATCTCGACGCGGCGGATCGTCGTGTCGAGCGTCGCGAACAGCTGGCTCGACGCGAACGTCTTCTCCCCCGTGAGCGCGTTGAACAACGTCGACTTGCCGGCGTTGGTGTAGCCGACGAGCGAAACGGTTGGAATCTCGCCGCGACGTCGCGAGCGGCGATTCTGCGCGCGGCGCTTGCGCACCTCTTCGAGGTGACGCTTGAGCGTCGCGATGCGGCCGCGGATCAGGCGGCGATCCAGCTCGAGCTGCGTCTCGCCGGGACCGGTGAGGCCGATGCCGCCGCCGCGCTGGCGCTCGAGATGCGTCCATCCGCGCACGAGGCGCGTCGCGAGATGCTGCAGCTGCGCGAGCTCGACCTGCAATTTGCCTTCGTGCGAGCGCGCGCGCTTGGCGAAGATGTCGAGGATCAGTCCCGCGCGATCGAGCACGCGGCACTTCAGGAGCTTCTCGAGATTGCGCTCCTGGCTCGGCGACAGCTCGTGATTGAAGATCGCGAGCTCGGTCCCGGTCGACGCCGCGAGATCGGCGATCTCCTGCGCCTTGCCGCTGCCGACGAAGAGACCCGGATCGGGGACCTGACGGCTGCCGCCGATGACGCCGGTGATCTCCGCGCCGGCCGACAGCGCGAGCTCCCGGAATTCCTGGGACTCGGCCTCGTAATCGGTGCGGGGAAACTCGAGATGGACCAGCAGCGCGCGCTGCCCGGCCTTGGGACGCTCGAACATTCAGGTACTGCGCTGCGGGCCGCCCAAAACGGTCGGCCGGTGGTCGGATCGCGCCTTAGGCGCCGGGCTGCGGTGCTTCTTGATCGTCGCCCTCGCCATCGTGCAGGCGCACGCCGCGCGTGGGAACAATCGTCGAGATCGCGTGCTTGTAGACCATCTGGCTGACGCTGTTCTTCAGCAGCACGACGAACTGGTCGAAGGATTCGATGTGGCCCTGCAGCTTGATGCCGTTGACGAGATAGATCGAAACCGGAATCCGCTCTTTGCGCAGGGCATTGAGAAACGGCTCTTGTAAGGTCTGGCCTTTGGTCATTGTTTTGTCCTTATTCGGGGTGTTGCTCAAGCGAGGAAAGTCTAGCACAGGCCCTTAGTTGAGCAGCGGGCGCAGCGTCGCCAGAACCTGTTCCGCCAGTGCCGGAGCGCGCGGGTCGAGCCGCGCGATTTCCGGGGACGAGCGCAGCCAGGTGAGCTGGCGCTTCGCCAGCTGGCGCGACGCGAAGATCGCCCGCTGCACCGCCTCCTCCAGCGGCCACTGGCCGTCGAAGTAAGCCCAGAGCTGCCGATAGCCGACCGATCGCATCGACGGCAGGTCGGGATCGAGATCGCCGCGCTCGTACAGCGCGCGCACTTCCTCGGCGAACCCGAGCCGCATCATCTGGTGCAGTCGCTGCTCGATGCGCGCGTGCAGCTGCGCGCGCTCCGGGAACTCCATCGCATACCGCAGCACCGGACCCGCGATCGACGGATTCGCCGCGCGCTTGCGATACGCGTGCGTCGCCGGCTCGCCCGCGAGCTCGATGATCTCCAGCGCGCGCTGGATGCGCTGGCTGTCGTTCGGCGACAAGCGCGCTGCGGCTTCCGGGTCGAGCTTCGCAAGGCGTGCGTGCAGCATCGGCCAACCGTGCGCGTCGGCTTCCGCCTGCAGGCGCGCGCGAAGCTCGCGGTTCGCAGACGGCAGATCGGAAAGCCCGTGCAGCAGCGCACGTACGTAGAGCATCGTGCCGCCGACGAGCAGCGGCACGCGGCCGCGGCTGCGGATCTCCGCGATCGCGCGCGACGCGTCGACGGCGAATCGCGCGGCCGAGTACGGCTCCGACGGATCGCAAAGGTCGATCAGATGGTGCGGCACCAGCGCGCGCTCTTCGCGCGAAGGCTTGGCGGTACCAATGTCCATGCCGCGATAGACCTGCGCGGAGTCGACGCTGACGATCTCGGCGGGGATCTCTTCCGCGAGCGCCATCGCCAGCGCCGATTTGCCCGACGCGGTCGGGCCCGCGATCAGGACGACGGGGATTTCAGCGGCCACGCAGGAACAGCCGATCCAGCTCCGTCATCGGCACCTGCACCCAGGTCGGACGACCGTGATTGCACTGCCCCGAGAGCTCGGTGCGCTCCATGTCGCGCAGCAGCGCTTCCATCTCCGCGAGCGTGAGCTTGCGATGCGCCTTGATCGCGGCCTTGCACGCCATCTCCGCAAGGACGCGGCTCTGCGCGTCGCGGATCTCCGCGAAGTGTCCGCGTGCGGGACTGTCGGTCTCGCGGCCGAGCAATTCGTGGACGAGAACGGTCGCATCGCCGGACGGCAGCAGCGTCGGCACCGTCCGGATCGCGAGCGTCTTCGGCCCGATCCGCTCGAGCTCGAGCCCCAGCTTGGCGAACTCGGCGCTGCGTTGCTCGGCGAGCTCGGCTTCGTCCTCTTCGACGTTGAGCGTGATCGGCACCAGCAAGGCCTGCCCCGCGATGCCGCCATCGGCCATCTGCTGCTTGAAGCGCTCGTAGATCACACGCTCGTGCGCGGCGTGCATGTCCACGAGCACGAGGCCGTGACGGTTCTGCGCGAGGATGTAGATGCCCTGCAGCTGCCCGAGCGCATGCCCGAGCGGCGCGTCTTCGAGTGATGGAGCAATCTCTTCACGTTGCTCCGGTCGCGCTTGCAGCGCTGCCCATGCGCTGCGCTCCAGGTCGATCGGCTCGCGCGCCGCCATCGGCGACGAGCGCGGCACTTCGTAGCGCAGTACGCGCTGGGGCTCCGGCTGCGTCGCGTCGCTCGGCGCGAGCGACACCTGATGATGGACCTCGGGCGCCGGCTGCACGCTGCGGATCGCGCGATGCACCGCGCCGAACAGGAAGTCGTGCACGCGCGTGGAATCGCGGAAGCGCACTTCGGCCTTGCCCGGATGCACGTTGACGTCGACCGCCGCCGCGTCGAGCTCGAGATACAAGACGTACGCCGGATAGCGCGAGCTGTGCAGCACGTCGGCATACGCGCGGCGCATCGCGTACGCGAGCAGCTTGTCGCGCACCGCGCGGCCGTTGACATAGAAGTTCTGCAGATCGGGCTGCGCGCGCGAGAAGCTCGGCAGCGCGAGCCAGCCGCGCAGCTTGAGATCGCCGCGGCTCTCCTCGATGTAGAGCGCGCTCTCCATGAACTCCTCGCCGCACAACGCGGCGACGCGCTTCTCGCGCTCAGCGTCGTCGCCGGCGGCGCGGCAATCGAACACGCTGCGATTCTGGTGCCTGAGCCGGAAGCCGACGTCGAAGCGCGACAGCGCGAGCCGGCGCACGAGCTGGTCGGCGTGACGGAATTCGGTTCCCTCCGCGCGCATGAACTTGCGTCGCGCCGGCGTGTTGAAGAACA
>DASRHK010000014.1:0-13182 GCA_035650495.1 Nevskiaceae bacterium
CATCGCGGCGTGCTCCTTCTCCTCGTCGCGATTGTGCTCCAGCACGCGCTTCAGCTGCTCGTCCTTGCAGACGGCGACGCGCTGCGCGTACCAGTCGACCGCTTCGAGCTCCTCGATCAGCGACTCGATGGCGCGGTGCATGTCGCGGATCTGCGGCGACAGCTCGTTGACCGGCTCGTGATAACCCTCGTGAGACATGACGGCTCCTTGTTAGACCTTGCTTACGAGTTGAACCAGAGATCCAGCTCTTCCCACGTGCGATGCCTCGGCGCCGGCGCCTTGTGCGGCCACCAGCGCAGGCCGCCGACCGTGATCAAGAGCGTGCCGAGCTTGCGCCGCTTCTTCTTCCACTTCTCCCAGACCTCGAAAGTCATGCCGGGTTTCTTGCCGATCCAGACCGTTTCCGAAAATGAAGCCGTGACCCATTTGGTCGGCCGGCCGCGTTGTCTGCGCTTCGTCGCCGTCTTCGCTTTCATCGCACGCTCCTAATCGCGCTCCCCGCCCTCGAGCTTCTGATCCGCCGGGCCCGCGTCGTATGGGCCCGGCACTTTCTCCCAGCCCGGCGGCGGGGGCGGTGCATCGGGAAAGGCGACGCGCAGTGGAATGCGGCCAATCGCTTTCTCGGTGAGCGAGCCGAAGTACAGCCACGGTCCGAACTCGCGCACGCTCGTGACCGGCGAGTACGCATCCGTTCCGGCGTACTGCAGATTCGCGACGACCTGTCCGTTGACGTCCACGCCGATCGCGATGCTGTGCCGCTTGGGTCCGGGCTGCAGGAACGCCGGCAGCTTCGCGACGATCGTGCGCGCGAACACGTCGCCGGCCATCTTGTCGAGCATGGGATCGCGCGGTGCTGCGCACGCGATCCAGAAGCGTCGGCTCATCGTGTTGTAGGAGAGGTTGTCCGGGAAGCACGGCAGGTTGTCGATGAACACATCGCTCGTGCCGGCCTTGTCGCCTTTCAACCAGTACCGCATCACGCGGTACTCGGAGGTTTCGTTGACCAGCACGAATTCGTCGTCCGGTCCGATCGCGACGCCGTTGGCGAAGTGCAGATCCTTCATCAGCACCTTGGTCTCCTTGGTGCGGAAGTCGTAGCGGATCAGGCGGCCGTTCGCGCCGTGCTCGATCAGATCCTCCATGTGATGGCCGAAGCCGAACTTCGACGACGCGTCGCTGAAGTAGATGCCCTTGCCGAGCTTCTCGACGGCAAGGTCGTCGGTGAAGCCGAACTTCACGCCGTCGGCGGAATCGACCAGGACCTGCGGCTCGTTGCCGCCGTCGAGGAACATGAGGCCTTTGAACGCGTCGGCCACGACGACCCCGCCATCGGGCCCGAACGCGGTGCCGAGCGGACGGCCGTGCGTGTTGCCGAAGAACGTGTAGCCGCTGCCGTCCGGCGCGAAGCGCGCGACGCGACCGTCGAGATAGCCGGCATAGATGCGGCCGACGGCATCGACCGCGATGCCTTCGGGGCCGACCACGCCGATCTGCGCGATGCGCTGCATGCCCTTCAGCTTGTCGTTCAGCGCGAAGGTGCCCTCGGTCGACGACGGCGCAGGCTTGGGCGACCAGGCGACTGGCGCGACCTTGGTGGGCGCGATGAGCAGGTACAGCGCCGCGAGGACGAGGAGAAGCAGCAGGATCACGAAGAAGCGTTTCATTTCATCGGCCCTTCCCTTTTTGCTTATTGCCCTTGAGCCTAGCAAACTGTGCCGCCCATCCTAAAACCATATGAGCGGCGGGGAGCCATGGCAGACCAGAAGAATCCGCTGGAGATGCTGTTCCATTGGGAGCAGGTCAAGCCCAATCAGCGCTATCTGATCCAGCCGGTCGAAGGCCAGACCCGTACCTACACGTTCGCGCAGGCGGCCGATCAGGTCCGCCGCATGGCCGCGGCGTTGAAGGCGATGAACTTCGAGCCCGGCGCGCGCATCGCGATCTCCGGCCGCAACACCGCGCACTGGCTGTTCGCCGACCTCGCGATCAGCATGGCGGGCTATGTCGCAGTCGGCCTGTATCCGAAGCAGGCCGAGTCGGCGACGAAATACATCCTCGAGCACAGCGAGACGCGCCTGATCTTCGTCGGGCCGATGCCGGACATCGGCGACTTCATGCGCACGCTGCCGAAGAGCATCAAGACCGTGTCGTTCCCGTATCCCGACGTGCCGCAGTGCGATTACGCGTGGGACGATCTGATCGCGAAGCACGAGCCGCTGCGCGAGTACAAGGCGCCGGCGCACGATGCGCTGCTCACGCTGATCTACACATCGGGCACCACCGGCAACCCGAAAGGCGTGATGATCACCTACGGCAACATGATCTTCGCCGCGCAAGGCTTGATGAGGTACCTGCCGCCGCAAGGCCAGGAAGTGCTCTTCTCGTATCTCCCGCTCGCGCACGCGTTCGAGCGCGGCGCGGTCGAGCTCGGATCGCTCTACTTCGGCGCCGAAGTGCATTTCCTCGAGAACATCGAGAAGCTCGCGCAGGAATTGCCGAAGGTCGCGCCGACGCGCTTCTTCGGCGTGCCGCTCGTCTACGGACGCATCCAGGCCGGCGTGCTGAAGAAGCTGCCGCAGCACAAGCTCGATCGGCTCATGAGCATCCCGATCGTGCGCGGATTCATCCGCAAGAAAATCCTGAAGGGCATCGGCCTGCATCGCACGCGCTACGTGTTCTCCGGCGCGGCGCCGCTGCCGATCCCGCTGATGGACTGGTTCAAGAAGGTCCTCGGCTTCGAGATCCTGCAGGGCTACGGCATGACCGAGAACTCGATCTACGCGAGCGCGAACCTGCCGGGACAGAATCGCATCGGCTCGGTCGGCAAGAATTTCCCCGACTCGGGATTCAAGCTCAGCGACGAGGGCGAGATCCTCTACAAGAGCCAGGCGGTCATGGCCGGCTACTATCGCGAGCCCGAGAAGACGAAGGAGACGTTCACCGCCGACGGCTATCTGCGCACCGGCGACAAGGGCCGCGTCGACGCCGACGGCTACCTCTACATCACCGGCCGCGTGAAGGACATCTTCAAGACGTTGAAGGGCAAGTACGTCGCGCCGGCGCCGATCGAAGGCGCACTCTCGCGCAACACCGACATCGACCAGCTCTGCTTCGTGGGATCAGGATTGAAGCAGCCGATCATGCTGGTCACGCTCACCCCCGACGCGCGGAAGAAGCCGCGCGAGGACGTCGGCAAGCAGCTCGTCGCCGACATGGAGCTCGTCAATTCCACGCTCGAGCCGCACGAGGAGATCGCGAAGATCATCGTGGTCGGCGACACCTGGACGATCGACAACGGGTTCATGACGCCGACGATGAAGGTGAAGCGCGCCGAGGTGGAGAAGCGCTACGCCGATCTGCTGACGAAGGAGTCGGAGAACCGCAACAAGATCGCCTGGGCGTAGTGCCTCGCGCTGGCTGTTGATCCGCCTCGCCGGGGGACGCCTGAAAATTCCTTCCCTGGAGCTCGTATGCGGCCGTCCATGGCCGCATACGCCCCCGTCGAGGCGGATCAACAGCCGCGTGGTCACAGCCGCGGTTCGTGGCAGGCCGCCGATCCTTCTCGGCGGGGGCGTTCGACCGCCAGGGATGGCGGGCGACGAGGCGGCCAGGGAAGGCTAGTTTGGCCGTCCCCCGCCGAGAAGGATCGGCGGACTGCGCGAGACGACCGCTACGACCCGACGATCTGCTTCAGCTTCGCCACATCGTCCGGAAACCATGGACCATTCTGCGCGAGCGCGTCGGCGGCGACCTTCTTGGCTTCGTCGCGTCGACCCAGCTTGATCAGCGCCTGCGCTCGCTGCTGCGCGACTGCGAGGCGATTCTGTCCGTAGGCTTTCTCGGCGGCCTTCTCGAAATACGGCAGCGCCTTCTCAGCCTCGCCGCGCGCCAGCAGGCTCTTGCCGTAGCGGAAGTTATAGACGTAATCGTCCGGATACGCGGCGATCAGCTTGACGAGCAGCGCATCGAATTCCTTCGTGCGGCCGGCGCGATCGAGATAGACGCGCTCGTTGTCCGCGAGATTGCGATCCTTCTTGAGATTGCCGCCGAGCTTCTTCTGATCGCGCTTGATGGCGCGGCCGAGCACCGACTGCTCCGCCTTCTTGTCGCCGAGCTTGGCGTAGAGATCGGCCGCGGTGAGAACCGCGCTGCGCTCGTCGGCGCACGTGGGACTCTTGCTGAACACGTGATTTGCGATCAGCTTGTCCATCGACGCGCGCTGCGATGAGAGCAGACGCTTCTGCTCGCCGGCGGGACGCGAGTCCGCGCACTCCATGTATTTCTCGAGCTCATAGTAGCGATCGCAGCCGAGATCGCCGTCGAGCACCGCCTGCCCCGCGACGAGGCACGTGTTGACGTCCTTCGACTGCGACGCCGACAGGAACACGAGCCGCTTCGACAACAGAGCAGCTTGGGCATCGTTCTCCAGCGCCGCGCGCGCGGGCTCGGGCAGCTGCGCTTGCCAGGCGATGCCGCCCGCGGCGTCGTTGCGTGCGAGGTACGAGGCGAGCACCGCGCGCCCTGCTTCGATCGAAGCCGGACTCGCGTCGCGCACTTTCGCGCGCAGATCGTCGAGCGAGGTCGAGCGCGCGCTGATCTCGTCGATCTTCCTGTAGAAGTCCGCACGCGTCTGCTCGGCGAGGATGCGGCCGAGCTCGCCGCCCTTGCTGTCGAGGACGACGTAGCTCGGCAGCGCCTTCACGCGCAGCGCTTCCTTCACCTGCGCGCCTTCGGGCGAATCGACGTCGAAGCCGACGACGACCATCGCATGCTCGACCTTGTCCCACTCGGGGCCGGTCTGCACGTTCTTCGCCATGTAGTAGCAGGAGTAGCACCACGGGGCGTGGAACTCGACCAGCACCGGCGAGTGCGCTTTCTTCGCGCGATCGAGCGCGCTCTTCAGCGCGTCCGGGGGCGCTTGCGCGGCGGATGCAACGATCGCCGCGAAGACCAGCGGCAACGACAGCAGTCGGTTCATGGATCGCTCTAGTGCGGGAAACGCTGCTCGACGCCGCCGAGCGGCGGCAGGCTCTTCGGCGCGTCGACCGGCGGCTGCGAATAGTACGCGATGCGCGTGACGTAGGCCTTGCCGGTCTTCGGATCGTGGATGTTCGAGATGCCGCGGAACTCGAGCAGCTCCATGCGCTTCTCGTCGTAGGTCATGATCAGCGGGTCGACCAGGAACGTGAGCAGCGACGCCGGCTCGACCTTGATGCGCACCGCCGGCTTGTCCTCGAAGGTGGTGTCTTCGACGCGATACATCTTGAACTTGAAGTGATCGCATTCGGCGGGCACGACGAACGCGAACTTCACCGTTTCGCGCCGCATCAGCTGCGCGAAGTGGTTGCGGATGAACATGTGGAAGCCGGAGTCGGCGGTGTAGTTCGGCTTCTTGGCGACGTCGCAGGTCTTCTCGTCCTTGCCCGGGAGCTTCAGCATCATCTTGATCGGATCGCCGGCGTCGGTGATCGCCTCGACGCGCCCCATGTCCGTCTGGTCCATGTGATACGCGGGCAGCTCCGGATCCTTGCCGAAGTCGAGCGACTTGTGCCCGATCACCTGGCCGTCCGGCGCGTAGTAGTCGATCGTGCCGCTGACCCAGCGGTCGTCCACGATGTGCTGCTCGTGCACCTCGGTGTAGAGGTACTTGTTGGTCTTGAGGTCGTAGGCGTAGCCGTAGAAGCGCAGGTTCTCGGGCGCTCCGGCCAGCGCGCTCGACGCGGCCAGCGACAGGGCCAGGGCGAAGGCAGTTTTCATCGGAAAGGTCGTTGGAATCGTTTCTGGAAAAAAGTTTAGCGCACCTGCGCCTCGAGTCTCCTTAAGACTTTCGCTCGAACCGATAGTGCGCCACGCCCCACTCGGCGCCGCCGCGATAGCCGAACAGCTCGGCCACCGCCATGTAGAACATGCGCCAGCGATGGAGCCAGCGCTTCGCGTTTGCCACGCCATAGGTCTTGCGGAACACCTCGAGGATCGGCTCGCGCGCGGCATCCATCCCGGCGAGCCAGTGATTGGCCGTGCGCTCGTAGTGAGTGCCGTCGATCCACCATTCGGTCGCGAGGCGGAGATCGTCCTGGAAGCTCCGCAGGAGCGCGCGGCTCGGCATGGTGCCGCCGGTGAAGAAATAGCGGCTCATCCAGTCGTCCCGGCCCTGATCCTCGAAGTGATACGCGAGATCCTGATGCGCAAAGATGTGCACGAAGAGCTTGCCCTGCGGCGCGAGCCAGCGCGCGAGCTTGGCGAGCAGCAGCCGATAGTTCTTCATGTGCTCGAACATCTCGATCGACACGATGCGATCGAACATGGCCGGCGCGTCGAAATCGAACTCGGCGATGTTGCCGGTCACGATGCGCACGTTCGACAGGCCGCGCTCAGCAGCACGCTGGAGGATGAATTCCCGCTGCCCCGCCGAATTGGAAAGCCCGGTGATCTGCGCGTGCGGGAATTTCTCCGCGAGCCAGAGCGAGAGCGAGCCCCAGCCGCAACCGAGATCGAGGATGCGCATGCCGTCGGCGATCTGCGCGCGCTCCGCGTAGAGCGCGAGCATCCGCTCCTCGGCCTGCGCGAGCGTCTCGAGGCCGGTCGGATACAGACAGCAGGAATATTTCAGCCGCGGGCCGAGGTGCAGCCGGAAGAACTCCGGCGGCACTTCGTAGTGCTGCGCGTTCGCGGCATGCGTCTCGATGGCGATCGGGCTCGCGCCGAGCTCGTCGACGAACGCTTGCAGCTTCGATCCGGCGGCGCGCTCGTCGTCGATGCGCTGCTTCACCAGCTGACGCATGCCGAAGCGCGCGACGATGTCGGGCATCAGTCCGCGCTCGCAGAGCTCGATCGCGTTCATTTCGGGAACCACGGGATCAGCGCGCTCGTCGAGCGCACGTAGTCCGCATAGCCAGGCTTGCGCTTCATCATCTCCGCCTCGAGCAAAGGAACGCCGGACAGTCTCATCAGCAGGAACGCCATGACCAACGGCGCGAAGAGCACGATCCAGCTCCACGACACGCCGCCGGGCGCGAGTGCGAGCGGCAGATACGCGATCCAGTGCAGACACTCGAAGAAGTAATTCGGGTGGCGCGAGTAGCGCCACAGTCCGCGATCGCAGACGCGGCCTTTGTTGGCGGGATCGCCGCGGAACGCAGCCATCTGTGCATCGGCGACGCCCTCGCCGATCACTGAGGTGAACCAGAGCGCGATCGCGAGCACGATCGCGGCGATCGGTGCGTCGCTCGGTCGATAGGCGATCGGCATGAACGCGGCGACCGAAAGCATCAGCGTGAACACATTCTGGAACTGGAAGAACCAGAACATGTTGCGATCCGCTTGCGCGCCCCATTCACGCCGGAATTTCGCGTAGCGAAAATCCTCGGGCTGGCCCCAGTTGCGCCGCCACAGATGCGTGCCCAGACGGATGCCCCAGGTGCCGCCCATCAGCGCGAGGACGACGCGCGTCGTCGCGGGCGCAGTGCCGAGGCCGGCATAGATCAGCGCGAGTCCACCGAGGCTCCACGCCCAGATCGCATCGACGATTCCAGCGTTGCGCGTCCGCAATTGCAGGAGCCACGCGATCGTCTTCGCGGCGACCACGACGCCGACGGTGATGGCAAAGACGTTGAGCGGATGCATGCTACGAGCATATACGCAGCGGCCCCGCCGGCGGATTCAATGCCGGGTCTGGTCGCCGAGCTTCACGTTCGCCGCCGCGAACAGGTTATTGACCTCGGCCGGCTCGAATCGATAGTGCCGGCCGCAGAACTCGCAGGTGACCTCGACGTGCCCCTGCTCTTCGACGATCGAGCGCAGCTCCTCCTCGCCGAGCGCAAGCAGCATCGCCGAGATGCCGGCGTGGTCGCAGCGACAGGCGAGATGGATCGGCCGCTCGGAGAACACGCGCACGTCCTCCTCCGGGAACAAGCGGCGCAGCAGCGTGATCGAGTCCGCCGCCAGAAGCTCGTCGTCGCCGAGCGTGTTGAACAAGGCCTGCACGTGATCCCAGTTGTCCCCTTCGAGCCCGATGCCCTCCGGCTTGCGCTGGATCATGAGCCCCGAGAACTTCGTTGGCGACGAGGCGAGACGGATGCGCGTCGGCAGCTGCGCCGAGCGCTCGAAGTAA
The DNA here is from genome assembly GCA_035650495.1 of Nevskiaceae bacterium. Classification (GTDB taxonomy): domain Bacteria; phylum Pseudomonadota; class Gammaproteobacteria; order Nevskiales; family Nevskiaceae; genus DASRHK01. The sequence continues at coordinate 8,111 of DASRHK010000014.1, forward strand.
CCTTCCAGCGCCTCGGCGAGCGAATGCCCCTTGATCTCGACGATCGCGCGGTACTGCTCGGCGCCGGCACGCGGCTCGAGCAGGCACGCGAGCATCCCGCCCTGCATGAGCGAATGGAAGTCGCCCTGCGCATCGGCCGTCGCCTTCGCCATGCCGCGCAGCTTCAGCTGCTCGTCGATCTGCGTGACCAGCATCGACAGCGCGCCGTGGCCCTTGAACTGGATGTTGAAGCGGCCTTCGTCGCGCAGATCGGCGGCGAGCAGCGGCGTCGCGGCGAGCGCCTGGCCGAGCAGGCGCTCGACGTCCTTCGAATAGTGACGCCAGCCGAGCATCTCGGGGATGCCGCTCTGGATCTCGACCGCGAAGCCGCGGACGCCGCGGTTCTCGATGAGGAACGGGATCAGGTGATCAGCCATCACCCTTTGAGCTTTTCCTTCAGCAGGCGGTTCAGGGCGTCGGGATTCGCCTTGCCCTGCGTCGCCTTCATCGCCTGGCCGACGAAGAAGCCGAACAGCTTGTCCTTGCCGCTGCGATATTCCGCGAGCTGGCCGGGATTCTTCGCCATCACTTCGTCGATCGCCTTCACGATCGCCGACTCGTCGGTGATCTGCACGAGGCCTTTCGCCTTGATGATCGTGTCCGCGTCGCCCTCGCCGGCGCACATCGCCTCGAACACCTCCTTGGCGATCTTGCCGGAGATGGTCTTGTCGGCGATGCGCTTGATGAGACCCGCGAGCTGCTGAGCTGAAATCGGCGTCGTCGCGATGTCCTTGCCGAGCTTGTTCAGCGCGCCGAGCAGATCGGTCGACACCCAGTTCGCGCAGATCTTCGCGTCGGCGCCGGAGCTCTTCACCACCGCTTCGTAGTAGTCGGCAAGCGCGCGCTCGCCGGTCAGCGTCACCGCGTCGTACTTCGACAATCCGTACTGCGTCATGAAGCGCTCGCGACGGGATTCCGGCAGCTCCGGCATGGTTGCGCGGATGCGCTCGATGTCGGCCTTGCTCACCGCGACCGGGAGCAGATCGGGATCCGGGAAGTAGCGATAGTCCATCGCCTCCTCCTTCGATCGCATCGAGCGCGTCTCGCCCTTGTCGGGATCGAACAGGCGCGTTTCCTGGATCACCTTCTTGCCCGATTCGATGACGCCGATCTGCCGCTCGATCTCGAACTCGATCGCCTTTTCGACGAAGCGGAACGAGTTGACGTTCTTCGTCTCGGTACGCGTGCCGAACTTCGACTCGCCCTTCTTGCGAACCGAGACGTTCGCATCGCAACGGAACGAGCCTTCCTGCATGTTGCCGTCGCAGATGCCGAGGTAGACGACGAGCTGATGCAGCTTCTTGAGATATGCGACGGCTTCCGACGCGGAGCGGATGTCCGGCTCGGAGACGATCTCGATCAGCGGCGTGCCCGCGCGATTGAGATCGATGCCGCTGCCCGTGCCAAAGCCCTCGTGCAACGACTTGCCCGCATCCTCTTCCATGTGCGCGCGCGTGATGCCGACACGCTTCGTCGCGCCGCCCTCGAGCTCGATGTCGAGATGGCCCTTCGACACGATCGGCAATTCGTACTGCGAGATCTGATAGCCCTTCGGCAGATCGGGATAGAAATAGTGCTTGCGCGCGAACACGCAGCGCTCGGCGATCTGCGCGTCGATCGCGAGACCGAACTTCACCGCCATCTGCAGCGCATCGCCGTTCAGCACCGGCAATACGCCGGGCAAGCCGAGCGTCACCGCATCGGCCTGCGTGTTCGGCGCAGCGCCGTACGCAGTCGGCGCGCCGGAGAAGATCTTCGACTTGGTGAGGAGCTGGCAGTGCACTTCCAGCCCGATGACGGCTTCCCATTCCATGCTATTTCCGGTCGTTCAAGGGTTGATCACAGAATGACCATGAAGGATCGCGCTCCGCGGCTGCGCCGCAGAGCAGGTCGTCGGTGAATTCATGCGGATCGACCAGCAGGCCGTCCGTGGAAAAAGTGAAACGCTGCATCACATGCGTCGACCGGTTCCTGCGCTCGAAGCGCCAATTCTGCATCGCTTCGATCGCCGGGTCTTGGAACACCTCGGGCGGATGCGATTCGCGGATGGCGAAATTGCCGGGCACGCCATCCGGGCCGATCCGGTAGTCGACGACGAAACACTCCTCGTAGCCGGGGACGATCATGTTCGGTGTCACGCGGATCTGTTCCCACTCGAGCAGTGCCGGACATCCGGCCGCGCGCAGCTGCTGGCGGAAATTCTCGGAGGTGCCATAAGCGCGCGGGTCCAACGCGCAGCTGGCGCAGAGCATCGCGATCGCAACCGTTCCGAAGAGGGCGAGATCGTTCATGGTGCTCGCATCGGCCTTCGTGCAACGGCGAACGTCATGGCGACCCGCTTGCAGCGACGGCCATCGGGACGCTGCAATCGTCACGCTTGCTCGGCGCGAAACGGAACGCGTAGCGAACCTGGTAGCGGCCGCGGCTCGCCGATGGATCAAATCGCCAATGGTTGAGCGCGTAGACGATTGCATCCACGAACGCATGCATCTCCGGCTTCGCCTGCACGACCTCGTAGTCATCGGCCTTACCGTCGGGCCGCACGCCGAACGAAACGACTGCGCACCCCTCGGCTCGCTCAGCCACTGCTGACGGTGGGTAGTAGGGCGCCTCGCTGTGCACGACCTTGATGACCGGCGGCGCGTCCGTTGCCCAAAGCCCGTCCAAGCCGACATCCGGGTTCACGCAGTTCGGTGGGACGCTGCCGATTTGCGTGCCGGTCGCACGGCGATCAAGCAAGAAGCTGATCGGCTGGATGCCCTTCTGCGGATGATCGAGCGGCTTGAATCGCCACTGGGCAAGCGCTGCCAGGGCAGCGGCTTCGAACGCGCCCTTCGGACTCGAGTCCAGCACCTGGAATTTGTCGGGCAATCCATCCGTACCGATCTCGAAGGCGACGACCACGCAACCCTCCACGTGGTCACGCGCCGCTTCCGCAGGGTATCGCGGCGCCTTGCGCACAACAGGCTCGACCTGCTGGGGTGGTTGCGGAAGAGTGATCGGGTGCCACTCCGCCGACGGCGCGGGGAGAGCAGGCAGCGCGAAAAGCGTCGCGATCAGTGTGACCGCAATCCTCACGCAAACGCCTCTGGCGCCTTTGCATGCCACTCCGTCGCCTTCTGATACTGATGCGCGACGTTGAACAGCCGCGCTTCGTCGAAGTAGTTGCCCATCAGCTGCAGGCCGACCGGCAGCCCGTCGACGAAGCCGCACGGGATCGACATCGCCGGGATGCCGGCCAGATTCGCAGCGATCGTGTAGATGTCGTTCAAGTACATCGCCACCGGATCGTCGGTCTTGGCGCCGAGCTTGAACGCAACGTCGGTCGCAGTCGGGCCCATGACGACGTCGACCGACTCGAACGCGCGCTTGAAGTCGTCGTAGATCAGACGACGGACTTTCTGCGCCTTCAGGTAATACGCGTCGTAATAGCCGTGCGACAGCACGTAGGTGCCGACCATGATGCGGCGCTGCACTTCGGCGCCGAAGCCTTCGCCGCGCGAGCGCTTGTAGAGCTCCTCGAGCGTCTTCACGCCGTCGGCCCGATGGCCGAAGCGCACGCCGTCGTAGCGCGCGAGATTCGACGACGCTTCCGCCGGCGCGACGACGTAATAGGTCGGCACCGACAGCGGCGAATTCGGCAGCGAGATTTCCGAAACCGTCGCGCCGAGCTCCTCGAATTTCTTGATCGCCGCGTTCACGCGCTCTCGCGCGCCGGGCGCGAGGCCTTCGGCGAAATATTCCTTGGGCAGACCGATGCGCAGTCCTTTAATGGACTTCTCCAGGCCGCCGACATAGTCGTCGACCGGCTTGTCGACGCTGGTCGAATCGAGCGGATCGAATCCCGCCATCGCCTGCAGCACGAACGCGGCGTCTTCGGCCGAATGCGCGACGACGCCGGCCTGATCGAGCGACGAGGCGAACGCGATCATCCCGTAGCGCGAGACGCGGCCGTAGGTCGGCTTGATGCCGGTGAGATTGGTGAGCGCGGCGGGCTGACGGATCGAGCCGCCGGTGTCGGTCGCCGTCGCGGCGACCGCAAGTCCCGCTGCAACCGAAGCGACCGAACCGCCCGACGATCCGCCCGGAACGCGCGTGACGTCCCACGGGTTCTTCACCGGGCCGTAGTAAGACGTCTCGTTCGACGAGCCCATGGCGAATTCGTCCATGTTGGCTTTGCCGAGCATCACCGCGCCGGCCTCGGCGTGCAGCTTCTTCACGATCGTCGCGTCGTACGGCGCGACGAACTTGTCGAGCATCTTCGAGCCGCACGAGGTTTTCACCCCGGCCGTGCAGAAGATGTCCTTCTGCGCGATCGGCACGCCGGTGAGCGGACCCGCCTGCCCTTTGCCAATGCGGGCGTCGGCGGCATCGGCGGCTTTCAGCGCCTGATCGGCAGTGACGGTGACGAAGCTGTTCAGCAACTGGTCGTGCGATTCGATGCGCTTCAAGAAGTGCTGCGTCAGCTCGCGCGACGAGAACTTCTTCGTGCGCAGGCCTTCCGCCAGCGCGCGGATGGAGAGCTTGTGCATGGTCACTCGATGACCTTCGGAACGAGGTAGAGGCCGTTCTCCACTGCCGGCGCGTGCGCCTGGAAGCGCTCGCGGCCAGCTTCGCCGACCGGATCGGTGATCGCGTCGGGCCGCAGGCGCTGGGTCATGTCGAGCGGGTGCGCCATCGGCGGCACCTGATCCGTCTCGGCCGACGACAGCCGGCTGACCATCTCGAGGATGTTCGAGAGCTGGCGCGCGTAGTGCTCGGTCTGGCCGGGCTTGAGCTCCAGTCGCGCCAGATGGGCGACCTGCTTGATCTGTTCGGGGGTCAGGCTCATCGGGCGGAGGGCGCCGGGCGCGAAGGGGCGGCAAAAATACCACTAAAAACCCTTGCCCAAAAGATGTTGCGTTGCTACATTTCCGCGACTTCATCGATCCGGGCGGCCCAGGCGAAACGACGACGCGCTCGTGGCAGACACGCGCTTGTCGCTTGCACCCTGGCCGGCCGGATCAAACGTTCTTGGGAAAATCACTCCTACA
>DASRHK010000015.1:0-7997 GCA_035650495.1 Nevskiaceae bacterium
AGATAGGTCGGGAAGAACGCGTTCCAGTTCAGCAGCCGGCTGATCGTGCGCGGCAGCGCCGGCGGGATCGACGGGATCGGCAGCTTGCGGCAGCCGCATTCCTCGACGGCCTTCTGGTAGGCGACCCAGTCTTCCGGCGCGACGTTGTAGATGCCCGGCTTGTTCTGCTCGAACGCCGTGACGAGCGCGTCGGCCATGTCGTCGACGTGCAGGAACTGCATCATCGGCGAGAACCCGACCAAGACCGGCGCGAGCTTGCGCGAGAGCAGCAGCGACATGCTGTTCTTCACGCCCGGCCCGAGCACGTTGCACGGCCGCAGGATGGTGATGTTGAGCTCGGGATGCTTCCACAGATAAATGTTGGCGAGCGACTCGAGCTCGACCGAGTCGACCAGATCCTGCGTGACCTCGCTCGCCTTCAGCGGCGCGTCCTCGTCGAGCAGCGCCGGGTTGTACGGCGAGGCGCCGTAGACGAAATAAGTGGAATGGATGAGCACCTGCCGCACGTAGTACTTGCGGCAGAGCTCGAGCAGGCGCTTCGACCCGAGCACGTTGGAGTTGTAGCGATGAACGCGATCGCGCTCGTGCGGGAAGATGCGGCCGATGTGGATGACCGCGTCGACCTTGTGATTGCGGAACACGTCCTCGAAGCCGCGCTTCTCGAGCTCGACCTTGTACGAGGGGATGTTCGCGTCGGTCTCGACCTTGCGCCGGAAGTCGACCGCGATGACGTGATGCGTCGTCGCCAGGCGGGCGATCACGCGCTGCGCGAGCGCACCCGCTGCGCCGGTGACGAGCACCGTGCGCTTCGCGCCGATCATGGCTTTCTTGTCGGCCATCAGAAGATCTTCGTGCGCTCCTGCAGGCCTTTCTCGATCAGCGCGCGGATCGCGTCCTTCACCTCTTCGACCTTCGCGGTGACTTCCTCCTCGCTCGTGCCGACGCCGCCCTTGAAGTGCATCGGCTCGCCGAAGTTGAGATGGATGCGTGCCGGCAGCGGCAACAGCGGCGCGATCGGCGCGTATGGGATGCCGAGCAGCTTCGCGAGCGGCTTGATGTCGTAGATCGACGGCATCGTCTCCTCGGCGCCGACGACGCCGACCGGAATGATCGGCACCTTCTGGCTCATCGCGAGGTGCATGAAGCCGTTGCCGAAGCGCTGCAGCTTGTAGCGATCCTTGTAGAGCTTGCCCGAGCCGCGCACGCCTTCGGGGAACACGAGGATCGCCTCTTCGCTCTCGAGCATCTTCACGCAATTGACCGGATCGCCGATCACGCCGCCGAACGCATTGAGCAGATTGCCGAGCCACGGCACGGTCGGGAAGAAGCGCTCGATCATCGCCCGCGCGGCGCGCGGACCGTGCGGATTCGTCGCCAGCGCATAGCCGATCATCACGCCGTCCATCGGCAGCTGTCCCGAATGATTCGGCACGATGAGCACGCGGCCCCGGGCAGGGATGTTCTCCAGGCCGTGCGCGACGACGCGGAAATATTTCTCGTAGAGCCAGCGTACGCAGGCGACGCCGACTTTGGCGATGTCCTCGTTGTAGCCCCACGGGTCGTAGCCGAAGCTGCCGACCGGCTTCGGGATCTTCGACATGAGCGCGTCGATCTCCGGCGTGACGAGCCGACTGAGGACGCGCTCCTTGAGATTGAGCCCGAATCCCGCCATGCGAAGACCCTCCCCGCTCGGATTTCGATTATTCCACAGGCACCGTGTCGTGATGCTCGCGCAGCTGCAGGCGCCAGAGCCGGGCATAGGCGCCATTCGCCGCGAGCAGCTCCGCGTGCGTGCCGCGCTCACGCACTTCGCCGTGATCGAGCAGCACGATCTGATCGGCGTCGGTGATCGTCGACAATCGATGCGCGATGACCAGCGACGTCCGCGCACGCGCGACTTCGCGGATCGCGGCGAGGATGGCTTGCTCGGATGCCGAATCGAGCGACGAGGTGGCTTCGTCGAAGATCATCACCGGCGGATCCTTGAGCAGCGCGCGCGCGATGGCGATGCGCTGCTTCTCGCCGCCGGAAAGCTTCAGGCCGCGCTCGCCGACCAGCGTTTCGTAACCGTCCGGAAGCTGTGCGATGAACTGATCCAGATGCGCGAGCTTGGCGACGCGCTCGACGTCGGCCTTCTGCGCGCCCGGCTTTCCGTACGCGATGTTGTAGTAGATGGTGTCGTTGAACAGCACCGTGTCCTGCGGCACGACGCCGATGTGCGCGCGCAGCGAGTCCTGTGTGTACTCGCGGATGTCGTGCCCATTGATGGTGATGCGGCCACTATCGACGTCGTAGAAGCGGAACAGCAGGCGCGCGATCGTCGATTTGCCGGCGCCGCTCGGCCCCACAACCGCGACCTTGTGGCCTTCCGGAATCTCGAAGCTCACGCCTTTTAGGATCTGTCGCGCCGCGCTGTAACCGTAATTGACGGATTCGAAGCGGATCGACGCTTGCGTGGCCTTGAGCACTTTCGCGTCGGGCGCGTCCTTCACTTTCGCGTCGACGTTGAGCAGGTCGAACATCCGCTGCATGTCGGTCATCGCTCGCCGGATCTCGCGGTAGACGAACCCGAGGAAGTTGAGCGGCACGAACAGCTGGATCATGAACGCGTTGATCGCGACAAAGTCGCCGAGCGTCATCGCGCCGCTCGCGACGTTGCGCGCGGCGAGGATCATCATCCAGGTCAGCGCGCCCGCGACGATGAGCGACTGGCCGAGATTCAATCCGGCGAGCGACACGCGGTTCTGCGCCTGCGCCTTCTCCCACTCTTGCAGGAAGCGATCGTACTCGGCGGCTTCGTGCGCTTCGTTGCCGAACAGCTTGACGGTCTCGTAGTTCAGCAGCGAGTCGATCGCGCGCGTGTTGGCCCGCGAGTCGAGCTGATTGGCGGCGCGCACGTACTTCGTTCGCCACTCGGACACCGACACCGAGAAGAAGATGTAGAGCGCGACCGCGACGAACGCGATCGCGGCAAAAGCGCCGGCATACTTGGTCCACAGGATCACCGCCACCATCACGATCTCGAGCAGCGTCGGGATGATGTTGAACAGCATGAAGCGCAGCAGGAAGCTGATCCCGGAAATGCCGCGCTCGATGTCGCGCGACAAGCCGCCGGTGCGGCGCGTGAGATGGAAGTCGAGATCGAGCCGGTGCAGATGGGTGAACACGTTCAAGCCGGCGCGGCGCATCGCGCGCTCGGCGACGCGGCCGAACACCACGTCGCGCAATTCGCCCATGAGCACATTGAAGAAGCGCAAGGCGCCATAGGCGAGCAGGAGCACGATCGGAATGGTGACGATCGCCTGGTTCCTGCCGGACAGCGAATCGACGATCTGCTTGAGCGCCAGCGGCAGGATCACGCCCGCGACTTTCGCCGCGATCAGGCACGCCATCGCGACGAACACGCGCGCGGGGAATTCGGCGAGATACGGCAGGAGGCTCGACAGCGCGCGCCATTCGGTGCCGCTGGACGCACTCGCGCCAGACTCCGGGATTCGCGACGGACGCTTTCCGCGCATCAGACGATCGGCGGCTCGTCGATCGAATGCCACACCGCCGCTTCCTCGCGCAGCCGGCCGACGGTCGCCGCCGCTTGCGATGCGCTCTCGACGCGCGCGATGTGGAACAGCGCGTCGCCTTCGTGCACGAGCGGAAGGTTCAGGCGTCCGATCACCACGCCTTCGGTCGGGCTCGCGATCACGGTCTCCGTCTCGCCGAACGGGTCGCCCACCACGCCGAGCTTCTGCCCGAGCGCGACTTCGTCGCCGAGCGAGATCTGATGACGCAGGATGCCGCTCGTGGTCGCGCGCACCCAGGTGCTCGATTTCGCCACCACCGGCGTCACGTAGCGTGAGCTCGCGTTGGCCGGCGGCTCGAGCATGCCGAGGCTGTACATCACGTGCAGCACGCCCTGCACGCCGATGCGGATGCAGGTCTCGTCGAAGCGCAGCGCTTCGCTCGATTCGTAGAGCAGGACCGGGATGCCCTTCTTCGTCGTGTACTCGCGCAGCGTGCCGGGCGTCGGGTTGGAGTTGAGCAAGAGCGGCGCGCCGAACGCACGCGCGAGCTTGAGCGTCTGCGGATTGGCGAGATCGGCACGGATCTGCGGCAGATTTGGACGGTGCAGGGCGCCGGTGTGCAGGTCGACGCCATATTCGCAGCGATTGACGACTTCTTTCAGGAACAGGTTGGCGAGCCGCGCGGCGAGCGAGCCCGAGTCGGATCCCGGGAAGCTGCGATTGAGATCGCGGCGATCCGGCAGGTAGCGCGACTGCTGCAGGAACGCCATCACGTTGACGATCGGCACCGCGAGCAGCGTGCCCGCGAGGCTGCGGATCTCCGGCAGCCGCAACAAGCGCCGGATGATCTCCACGCCGATGATCTCGTCGCCGTGCAGCGCGGCGCTGACAAAGAGCTTGGGTCCCGGGCGCGCGCCGTGCTGCACGATCACCGGCAGCACCACCGGCGAATTCGTGTAGAGGTTCGCGACGGGCAGATTCACCGTCGCGCGGCTGCCCGGCGGCACCTGCACGCCGCCGATCGGGAACGGCGATGGCGCGGCCGGATCTTCAGCCATGGCCCTTCGTCCGCGTCTTCCCCGGCTTCGCGTTCTTCTCGACGAATTCGATGATCTGCGAAGCGATGTCCGTGTTCGTGGTCTCCTCGATGCCTTCGAGGCCCGGGGACGAATTCACTTCCATCACGACCGGCCCGTGATTGGAGCGCAGGATGTCCACGCCGGCGACGTTCAGCCCCATGATCCGCGCCGCGCGCACCGCCGTGGAGCGCTCTTCCGGCGTGATCTTGATGCTGGTCGCGGTGCCGCCGCGATGCAGGTTCGATCGGAACTCGCCGGGCTTGGCCTGCCGCAGCATCGCTGCGACGACCTTGCCGCCGATGACGATGCAGCGGATGTCCGCGCCCTCGGCCTCGCGCACGAATTCCTGGATCAGGAAATAAGCGTCCAGCCCCCGGAACGCCTCGATCACCGACTCGGCGGCCTGATCGGTTTCGCACAGCACGACGCCGACGCCCTGCGTGCCTTCGGTGAGCTTGATGATGAGCGGCGCGCCGCCGACCAGCTTGACCAGGTCCTGCGTGTCGTCCGGCGCGTGGCCGAATCCGGTCACCGGCAAGCCGATGCCCTTGCGCGCGAGCAGCTGCAGCGCGCGCAGCTTGTCGCGCGATCGCGTGATCGCGACGGATTCGTTCAGGCAGTAGACGCCCATCATCTCGAACTGGCGCACAACGGCGGTGCCGTAGAACGTCACCGACGCGCCGATGCGGGGAATCACCGCGTCGAAGCGCTCGAGCTTCTTGCCCTTGTAATGGATCTCCGGCGAGTGCGGCACGATGTTCATGTAGCAGCGCAGCACGTCGATGATCTTCACTTCGTGCCCACGCTTCTCCGCGGCCTTGCACAGCCGCTGCGTGGAATACAGCCGCGGGTTGCGCGACAGGATGGCGATCTTCATTTGAGCACCGATCGTTTCTTCTTGACTGGCTTGCGACCCTGCAGGAACGAGCCCGCGGGATCGACGCGGAATTTCCCGGCCAGCGCGGTGCGGCCGAGCAGCATGCGGAACAGCATGGTGTCGCGCGCGGTGAGCGAGACGTCGATGTCCCACTCGACGTCGCCGACGCGCACCGGCGTGCGGATGAACGGCCGCGATTCGCGATGGCCGCCGGAATCGGCGACGAGGCGCTCCTCGAGGAGCTCGGCCTCGCACCACACCTCCTTCTCCGTGCCGCGGCGGGGATGCACGCCGAAGCGCACGCGCCCGCCCGGAAGCTTCTCGATCGCGAAGGCGTGGATCACCGATGAGCGCGCCCCGGTGTCGATCTTGACCTTGATCCGGCCGATGCCGAGCGCGGGGAGCGACGCCCACTCGCGCCAGCCGAGCGTCGGCGTTTCGTCAGCCATGCTGTGGGATAAGATGCATGCGAGCCGCCATTATGAGGTGGATGCCATGAACGCCCCAGCGTCGCCCACGTACCGCAACCTCGACGACTTCTATCCGTACTACCTGTCGGAGCACTCGAACCAGACCTGCCGCCGGTTGCATTTCGTCGGCACCAGCCTCGGCCTCGCGCTCGTCATCTACGCGGTCGTCACCCAAACCTGGTGGCTGATCGCTGCCGCGTTCTTCCAGGGCTACGCGTTCGCCTGGATCGGGCACTTCTTCTTCGAGCACAACAAGCCGGCGACGTTCAAGTATCCGTGGCTGTCCTACAAAGGCGACTGGCGGATGTGGTGGCACACGCTCACCGGCAAGATCGCGTTCTGATCGCGATCGACCATGGAAGGCGCTGAGCTCCTGCGGCGGCTGGCCGACGGCAGCCTGCCGCCGGGGGATTTCACCCATCGCAATCACGTGCGGGCCGCCTGGCAGTGCCTGCGCAGCCACGATCGGCTGCCCGTGGCCGCGCACGCGTTCGGGGACCTGCTGCTCGCCTACGTCCGGGCGGTCGGCGCCGAGGACAAGTTCCATCTGACCCTCACGCTGGCGTTCATGCACATCATCCATGCGCGCATGAGCTCGGGCGAGGAGGCCTGGGACGTCTTCGCGGCGCGCAACCCCGATCTGTTCAGCGACGCGCGCTCGCTGATCTCGCGGCATTATTCGGCTGCGCGGATCGCCGCGGGCCGGCGCGCGTTCGCGGAGCCCGACGGACTGCCATTGCCCTCAGCGGACCCGGTATGATTGGAGGTGGAAGGAGCGCCCACCAGAGACGCCGGTCTTTTCGATGGAATCCATCACCGCCCACGGCACCCTCGAGTCGGTGCTCGGCTACATCCGCGAGGAGCTGCGAGCGCGCAGCGGCCGCTTCCTCGACCGCGCGGAGCGGTCGCTCGCGCAGCACTGGACGCAGGTCCTGGATCTCAATGAGCGCGCCGCCATGCAGGAAGCCGGCCGCTGGCTCACCACCAACAAGCCGGCGATCCATGCGCGCATCTATCGCCAGCTGATCGACGCGCTGAACGCGCGGCCCGCGACCCCGCCCGACCAGACCAGCCTGCGCGTCCTCGAAGCGGCCGAGCTCGCGATCACGCTCGCGCGCGATCAGATGGTCAGCAAGGTGATGTCCCAAGGACGCGCCGAGCTCGCCGCGCTGGAGGCGCGCTTCGAGCTGCTCGCCGGCGACGGCGCCTACGCGAATCCCAAGGCGCTGTGGCCCGGCGCGCTCGCCGACAATTTCATCGTCGTGCTGAAGTCGCTCAATGCGCCCGAGCGCGTGCAGCGCATGCTCATCGACAGCTATGGCGACGAAGGCATCCGCCTGCTGCTGGAGTTCTACCACGGCATCAACGCGCTCCTGATCCGCAGCAACGTCGGCCGCAGCCTGTCCGACCCGTTCGCCACCAGCGATCGCGAGATCGAGTCGCTGCGCATCGGCGATCGCAGCGTGTTTGCGCTCGCTCGCGCCGTCCGGCTCGTGCTCGGCCGCCTGCAGCAGAGAATGGCCGGCGTCGATCTCACGACCTGGACGCCCGGCACGCTGCGCGAGCTGATCGAGCGCCAGTTCGCGCAGTCGCGCTCGAGCCTGTCGCGCGCGCAGGCGCAGTCGATCGACCACGTCGAGAGCCTGCTGCTCGACTGGCTGCGCGACGATCGCATCAGCGGGCGCGTGCGCGAGGAGATCCGCCGTCTCACGCTGCCGATCCTGGTCGGACGGCTGATCTGCGGCGACGAGTTCGCGGCGCCCGACAATCCGATCCGCGTGTTCCTGCGCCAGCTCGCGGTGATCGGCTATCGCGACCAGGAATTCCCGCTGTCGACCTACGACAGCGTGCGGCTCATCGTCGACCGCATCGTCGCCGAGCAGGGCGGCGAATCGGCGAGCTTCCGCAGCGCCGCCGACGCGCTGAACACCCTGTCGCGCCAGGAAGTGCGGCGCCGGCTCAGCGTGCAGGCGCACGATCGTCCGGCCAAGCCGGCGACCGAAGCCGCCGAGGCTTCCCTTGCCGCGTTCGTGCGCGAGGCGCATCGGCAGGT
>DASRHK010000016.1:0-5892 GCA_035650495.1 Nevskiaceae bacterium
GCTCAAGGGCCGCAGCGACGTGCTCGCCGAAGGCCGCGCCATCGGCCAGAAGATCGGCGCAGGCCGCGTGCGCAGCCTGCGCTCGCTCGAGGAAATGGAGCGCGTGCAGAAAGGCGACGTGCTGGTCACCGACATGACCGATCCCGATTGGGAGCCGGTGATGAAGCGCGCGGCCGCGATCGTCACCAATCGCGGCGGACGCACCTGCCACGCGGCGATCATCGCGCGCGAGCTCGGGATTCCCGCGATCGTCGGTTGCGGCGACGCGACGCAGCGGCTCGAGGAAGGCAAGCCGGTCACGGTGTCCTGCGCCGAAGGCGACACCGGCAACGTCTACGCGGGCAACATCGACTTCGCCGTCGACGAGATCGCGCTCGACAAGATGCCCGACCTGCCGGTGAAGATCATGATGAACGTCGGCACGCCGGAGCAGGCGTTCGACTTCGCGTCCCTGCCCCATCGCGGCGTCGGGCTCGCGCGGCTCGAGTTCATCATCAACCGGCAGATCGGCATCCACCCGAAGGCGCTCATCGAGCTCGACAAGCAGCCGCCGGAAGTGCGCCGGCTGATCGATCCGATGATCGCGCCGTACGGCGATCCGGTGCGTTACTTCGTGGAGCGCCTCGCTGAGGGCGTCGCGACCATCGCCGCCGCGTTCGCGCCGCAGCCGGTGATCGTGCGTCTCTCCGATTTCAAGTCGAACGAGTACGCGAATCTCATCGGCGGCAAGAAATACGAGCCGCACGAGGAGAACCCGATGCTCGGCTTCCGCGGTGCGTCGCGCTACATCGCCGATTCGTTCCGGCCCTGCTTCGACCTCGAGTGCCGCGCGCTCAAGTACGTGCGCGACGAGATGGGCCTGACCAACGTCAAGGTGATGGTGCCGTTCGTGCGCACGATCGCCGAGGCCAAGCGCGTGAACGAGATCCTCGCGGAGAATGGCTTGAAGCGCGGCGCCAACGGCCTCGAGCTGATCATGATGTGCGAGCTGCCGTCGAACGCCGTGCTCGCCGAGAAATTCCTCGAGCACTTCGACGGATTCTCGATCGGCTCGAACGACATGACCCAGCTCGCGCTCGGGCTCGATCGCGATTCGGGCGTGATCGCGCATCTGTTCGACGAGCGCAACGACGCAGTGAAGGCGTTCCTGCACATGGCCATCGCCGCCTGCCGCAAGCAGAAGAAGTACATCGGCATCTGCGGCCAGGGCCCGAGCGACCATCCCGATCTCGCGCGCTGGCTGCTCGAGGAAGGCATCGAGTCGATCTCGCTCAATCCCGACACGGTGGTCGAAACCTGGCTCGACCTCGCCAAGAAGGCTTGAGCCTCGCAGAAGACGCGACGCCCTCCTTCGCGCCGATCGAGACGCATCTCGGCAAGGGCGCGGCGTTCGCCGTTCTCGCCGCATTCGCTTTCTCGTTCACCGGCGTCTGCGTCAAGCTCGTCTCCACCACCGTCTCCAACGAGATGGTCGTGTTCGTGCGCAACTTCGTAAGCTTCCTCGTGCTCGCGCCATGGCTGCTGCGCGGCGGCTGGTCGCGCGTGCGCACCACGCGGCTTGGCGGGCATTTCCTGCGCGCAGCCTTCGGCGTCGCCTCGATGTACTGCTTCTTCTACGCAATCGCGAAGCTGCCGCTCGCTGCGGCGATGCTGCTCACCTACTCCACGCCGCTGTACGTCCCGTTCATCGCGTGGCTCTGGATCCACGAGCGGCCGCCCTTCATCGTTTTCCCGGCCGTCGTTCTCGGCATCGTCGGCATCAGCTTCATCGTGCGTCCGAGCGCGACGTTCGATCTCAGCGCCGGACTGGTCGGCGTTTGCGCGGGCGCGCTCGCCGCGGGCGCGATGGTGAGCATCCGCCGCATTTCCAACACGGAACCCGCCTCGCGCATCGTCTTCTACTTCGCGGGCATGGCGTCCCTGATCGCGGTGGTGCCGATGCTGTGGTCGTGGAAGACACCGGATCAGCGCGAGGCGCTGCTGCTGCTCGCAACGGGTCTGACCGCGACCCTCGGCCAGCTCTGCCTGACACGCGCCTATAGCCTCGCCCCTGCGGCGCGCATCGGGCCGTTCACCTACACGTCGGTGGTGTTCTCCGCGCTGCTCGCCTGGTGGCTGTGGGGCGAGAGCCTTGATCGCTGGTCGGCGCTCGGCGTGGCGCTCGTCATCGCGACTTGCGTGATGGTCGGCTGGACGCGCCGGGAGCCGCAGCTGGAGGAGTGAGGTCCTCGACCTCGACGTCCGTACGCTTGACCAGCTCCGCGCGCAGCCATCGATACGCGTCCGCTGCCATCGCGCGCGGACCCTTGATGCCGAACTCGATGTGACGCGGACGCGTGGCGTCGCCGCGGAACGGCAGGCTCGACAGCTTGATGCCTCGATGACGCTGCAACGTCTCTTCCATGAGCGGCAGCAGATCGCCTTCCGCGGAGCTGCCGGTCGATCGCAGTGTGAACTCGACGTTCGGCTCGGTCGTGTGCAGATGCGCGAGCTTGGTGTCGAGCGCCCATTCGAGCATCGGCCACGCCATTTCCGGGAATCCCGGCACGAAGTAGCAATCGCCGATCGAGAAACCCGCGACGTTGTTCACCGGATTCGGGATGATCGCGGCGCCTTTGGGGAAGTCCGCCATCAGTACGCGATGCGGCTGCGCCTTGTCGCCGTACTGATCGACGATGAGCGCTTCGGCTTCGCGATGGCGCTCGATCGGAACGCCGAACGCGCGCGCCGCGGCTTGTCGCGTGAGATCGTCGGGCGTTGCGCCGATGCCGCCGCAGGCAAGCACAACATCGCCTCGCGCCTTCGCCGCAGCAATCGCATCTGCGATCTGCGCTTCGTCATCGCCGACCATCTGCGCCCACGCGAGCGACATGCCGCGCGCATGGAGCAGATCGATCACTTTCGCGAGGTGCTGATCCTTGCGCTTGCCGGAGAGAATCTCGTCTCCGACGATCAGCAAGCCGACGCTCTGCACGCCGGCCCCGCTTTACTCCGCGACCCAGCCGAACTTGTCGACCGCGTTGAAGATGTCGGTCTCGGTGACGATGCCGATCACCTTGTCGCCCTGCGAGATGGTCAGTCGCGAGAAGTTCTTCTGCGCGAGCAGGTTCGAAGCCTCGCGGATGCTCGTCTCCGGCGGCACCGAGAACAAGGGACGGCTGGCGACGTCCTTGACCTTCGTATTCGACGGCGATTTGTTCGCGCGCACGATCTTGGTGACGATGTCGCGGCGCGTGATGATGCCCCACTCGCCCTTCGCGTTCGGCTCCACTGCGACGGAGCTGACGTCGTTCTCGGTCATCACGTGCATCGCGTTCTCGACCGTCTCGTCGTCGGTCACCGTGATCAGCGTGCGCGTCATCAGGTCCTGCACCGTGTGCGGCACGCGGCCCGACTCCATCATCTCTTCCATCGGCTGCAGCAGGCGACGGATCTCGCGCTGCTTGCGCTCCTTCGCGAGCTGCTCCTGCAGCGCCTTGCGCTTGGCCTCGAGGTCGATGCCGCCCTGGATGCGCTCGATCAGCGCGTCGGCGAACTGGCTGGTGCCGACTTCCTTGGCGCCATCGATCTGGCGCGCGAAGTCGTAGGTGACGATGCCGTCGCGGATCACTTCCGGGTACGCGAGCGTGATCAGGTCGGCCGCTTCGTTCCAGCCCATGTACTCGAGCATCATCACGCCGGAGAACAAGAGCGATCCCGGATTGACCTTGTTCTGGTTGGCGTACTTCGGCGCAGTGCCGTGGGTTGCTTCGAACACCGCGACGTGGTCCGCGATGTTGGCGCCCGGCGCGATGCCCATGCCGCCGACTTCCGCCGCGATCGCGTCGGAGAGATAGTCACCATTCAAGTTCGGCGTCGCGAGCACGTCGAACTCGTCGGGTCGCAGCAGCATCATCTGGAACATGATGTCGGCGATGCGATCCTTCATCACGATCTTGCCTTCGGGCTGCTTGCCTTTGTACTCGGCGTAGAGCTGCTCCTCGGTGATGGTGACGCTGCCGAATTCCTCGCGCGCGACTTCGTAGCCCCAGTTGCGGAACGCGCCTTCGGTGAACTTCATGATGTTGCCCTTGTGCACCAGCGTCACCGATTCGCGACCGTTGTCGATCGCGTACTGGATTGCCTTGCGCACGAGGCGCTTCGAGCCGAACTCGGAGATCGGCTTGATGCCCAGGCCAGCGCCATCGAAGAACTTCGCCTTCATCTCCTCCTTGAGGAACTTGGCGACCTTCGCGTTCTCCGGCGTGCCGGTCTTGTATTCGATGCCCGCATAAACGTCTTCGGTGTTCTCGCGGAAGATGACGACGTCGACCTTGTCCGGACGCTTCAGCGGCGACGGCACGCCCGCGTAATGACGCACCGGGCGCACGCACGCATAGAGATCGAGATCCTGACGCAGCGCGACGTTGAGGGAGCGGAAGCCGCCGCCGACCGGCGTGGTCAGCGGGCCCTTGATCGAGACGACGAGATCCTGCAGGACCTTCAACGTCTCATCGGGGCAATAGTTGCCGTCGTAGAGACCCGCGGCTTTCTCGCCGAGGAAGGTCTCGCACCAATGGATCTTGCGCTTGCCGCCATAGGCCTTGGCGACAGCGGCGTCCCAGATGCGCAGGCACGCCTTGGTGATGTCGGGGCCGATGCCGTCGCCCTCGACGTAGCCGACGATGGGCTGGTCGGGCACGGAGATCTTGCCGTTCTTGACCGTGATCTTTTCGCCGGTGGTGGGAATCTTGATGTGGCGATACATGGCTTTTCTCGGTGTAGGTCTTGTTGTCGCGAGGCGCGAATTCTAGCATTCGGGCCGTGTCGAAACCCTCGTTTGCCAGGAGGCTGACATGAGCGTTCTCGTCCCCATCGCCAACGGCTCTGAATCGCTGGAAACGGTCGCGATCGTCAACGTGCTGCGTCGCGCCGGCGTCGCGGTCACGCTCGCGAGCATCGAGCCGACGCTGACGGTCTCTGCGACGCGTGAGCTCAAGCTCACCGCCGACGCGTTCTTCAAGGACGTCGCCTCGCGCGACTGGGACGCCATCGTGCTGCCCGGCGGACTGCCCGGCGCCGAAGCGCTCGGCAAGCACGCGCCGCTCATCGCGCGCCTCGAGCAGCAACGCGACGACGGCAAGCTCTACGGTGGGATCTGCGCGGCGCCCGCAGTCGCGCTCGGGCGCAACGGCCTGCTCGACGGCAAGCGTGCGACCGGCTATCCGGGGATCGAAGGCGTCGCGCAGCGCGTCGAGGAAAAAGTCGTCGTCGACGGCAACTGCATCACCAGCCAGGGACCCGGGACTGCGATCGCGTTCGGGCTGAAGCTCGCCGAGCTTCTCGCCGGCGCGCCGAAAGCGCAGGAGGTCGCGCGGACGATGCTCGCCGCGGCGTGACTAGGCCGTTGCCTTGCCCGCCGCCTCGGTCAGCATCTTCTGCAGCTCGCCGGACTGGTGCAGGTCGAGCGTGATGTCGCAGCCGCCGATCAGCTCGCCCTTCACGTAGAGCTGCGGGAACGTCGGCCAGTTGGCGTATTTCGGGAGCGCCCGGTAGACCTCTTCGTCCTCGAAGATGTTCACGTAGGCGAACGGGACGTTGCAGGATTTCAGCGCCTGCACGGCGCGCGCCGAGAAGCCGCACTGCGGAAAGTCCGGCGTACCCTTCATGTAGAGGATGACCGGGTTCTCGGTGACCTGCTTCTTGATGCGCTCGAGTGCGTCCATGGGCAAATTCCCGCGGCGTTGGGCCGCGACGGATGAGTTCGGGAAGGCGAGCATTATAATGCGCCGCGCGTTTCCAAGCTAAAAAGGGAGCATCAAATGAAGAATCCGCTGGACAGCATCAAGGGGACCCTGATCGCCGGTCTGGTGATCGCCATCGCTCTGGTCTTCGTCGCCGGCGCGAGCGGTC
>DASRHK010000017.1:0-19042 GCA_035650495.1 Nevskiaceae bacterium
GAGCGTGGTGTCGAGCAGGAGCTCGGTCATGCCCATGATGCCGTTCATCGGCGTGCGGATCTCGTGGCTCATGTTGGCGAGGAACTCGCTCTTGGTGCGCGACGCTTTCAGCGCGTCGTCACGCGCGCGCTTGAGCTCTTCCTCGGCTTGCTTGCGCGCGGTGACGTCACGCACCGTCGCCGTGACCACCCGCTCGCCCTCGATCTCGAGCGGCGACAGGCTGATCTCCACCGGGAATTCCGAGCCGTCCTTGCGCCGGCCGTAGAGCTGCAGCCCCGCGCCCATCGGCCGCACCTTCGGCCGCTCCACGAAATCCGCGCGATGGTGCCGGTGCGTCACCTGCAGGCGTTCCGGCACCAGCGCTTCGACCGTCTTGCCGATCAGCTCGGCGCGCGCGTAGCCGAACAGCTTCTCGGCCTGGGCGTTGATCAGCTCGATCGACCCGTTCGCGCCGATGATGATCATCGCGTCGGGCGCGGCCTCGAGCAGGCCGCGGAAGCGGATCTCGCTCGCCTGCACGACGCGCGCCTGCGCTTCCATCTTCAGCAGCAGCGCATGCGTGCGCAGCGATGCGCTGACCAGGATGGTGAGCCGCTCGTAGGTCAGCTCCGTCTTGGTGCGGTAATCGTCGATCTCGTACTCGGCCATGATGTCGAGCGGCGGCGTCTCGCCGGGCTGGCCGGTGCGCAGCACGATGCGCGCGCTGCGGTTGCGCATCTCCTCGCGCACGAAGCGCACGAAGTCGAGCCCCGAGGTCTCCGTCTCCATCACCACGTCGAGCAGCACCAGCGCAATGTCGGGATGCTGCTGGAACAGCACGCGCGCCTGCGCGCCGGAGCTCGCCATGATCAGCTGCAGCGGGCGGCCCTCGGCTTCCAGCGTGCCGAGGGTGACGCGCGTCACCGCCTGCACTTCGGTGTCGTCGTCGACGACGAGGACCTTCCACGCGCGAGGCACTGCCGGATCCGTCGTCTGGTCACCGCCGAACATGCGCGCCTCCGGAGATCCCGCGCGAGTGGCCGCACGGGAGCGCGCGAGCTCTGGCTCGCGTGCAGCCCCATGCACGGCATCGCGGCACGGCCTGATCTCCATGTGCTGTGCAGCATTGCAGAAGCGGGCGAGCGCCGACGCGGCTTGGGTAAATGGTGTCTACGCCGACCGACAGGTTTGTAGGGAAAACATCACGGACCGGGCTCATCGGCGCACGAACTTCTGCACGCGCGCGCCTTCGATCTCGCCGACGTAGATCGCGCCGTCGCGGCCGACGGCCACGTCGTGCGCCATCGCGAGCTCGCCGTCGCGATGGCCCCAGCGGCCGAAGCGCTCGACGAAGCTGCCGTCGCTCTTCAGGATCGCGACGCCGGAGCGTTGCGGGAAGCGCTGCGACTGATCGCCGCCGTCGGCGACGACGACGTTGCCGTTGGGCGCGACGGCAACGCCGTACGGCCGGCCGATGCGAGCGCTGCTCCATTCGCCGATGTAGCCGCCGTTCTCCTCGAAGATCTGCACGCGCTGGTTGCCGCGATCGGCGACGTAGAGACGACCCGCGCGATCCACCGCGATGCCGTGCGGCACGTCGAACTGCCCCGGTCCCGCGCCCGGCGTCCCCCACTGGAACAGGAAGCGGCCCTTTGCCGAGAACTTCATCACGCGCGTGTTGCGATAGCCGTCGGTGACGAACACCGCGCCGTCGGGCGCGACAGCGACGGCCGTCGGCCGGTTGAAGTGATCGCTGTCGGCGCCGGGCACGCCGCGCTCGCCGAGCGTCAGCAGCAGCCGGCCGTCGTGCGAGAACTTGTAGACCTGATTCAGCGCGACGTCGGTGAGCCAGACGTTGTCCTCGGCGTCGACGGTGAGCCCCTGCGGCATCGCGAACAGGTTGTCGCCCCACTCCGCGAGGATGTCGCCGCTGCGCGGATCGAGGATGGCGACGGTCGGCGCACGGATCGGATCGGCGGCGAGCTGATCCGAGTCCGGCCATTGCCGATCGTTGCGATGGAACACGAGCACGTGGCCGTGCGAATCGACGCCGACACCCGAGACTGCGCCGAGCGGCTTCCCCGAGTGCGGCCAGCCGCGGACGACGTTGTACTGTCCGCGCTCGGAGCGTGGCTCATCGTCGGCCCCCGCCCCGCTGAGGATCGCAACCGCGAAGATCGCCGCGAGGGCGCGGCTCGGCCGACGACGTGGATTCATACAACGCAGAGACATCCGAACCCGTGGTTTCGTTGCGGACGCCGTGGCTGTACGGCTCCTAGCGATGGCCCGCGATGAGGCGTCCTGCCATCGTCGCATGGAGGTCGATCTCGCTGAGCTCGTCGGGCTTCAGCTCGCGGGTTTCCGCGAAATGCGTGGACAGCACGCCGACGACGTAACCGTCGACGCGGATCGGGGTCGACTGCACGGACTTGAAGCCGGCGCGCCGCGCGATCGACGCGTAGGGCTGGAAGCCGCGATCGGTGAGGACGTCGGCGACGACGACCTGGCGGTTCTGCTTGAACGCGCGTCCGCACGGCGTCGGATCGATGCGGACGAAGCCGAACGTCTCGAGCTGCGCGCGCGGAAAGCCGCGGTGCACGCGCATCTCGAGCCCGTCGCGCGTGGGATTGAACATGCGGATGTTCCCGCACGCCGCGCTGCCGAGCTGCATCGCCGAATCGAGCACGCGCAGCAGGCCGCTGCGGAACTCGAGCTCGGATTGCGCGGCGTCGACGGGCGAGCGCCGCGCCTCGCGCTCGCGCCGGCGCTCGTCGAGCTCGCGCCGCAGCTCGGCAAACGCCGAATAGGCATCCGAAGGCCGCGGACGCGGGTAGCGCAGCGCGCGCACGACCTGATCGACCAGTTGATCGGGCGTGAACGGCTTGCGCAGGAAGCGGATGTGGCACGGCGCAACGCGCGGCAGGTCGACGACCTCGTCGGCGTGCGCCATCAGGATCACCGGCGGCGGATTGCCCAGCCGGACGATCTCGCGCAGCACGTCGGCGCCGCTCATGCCGAGCAAGCCGTTGTCGAGCAGCACGCACCCCGGCGCCGTCAGCGGATGGTAGTCGGCGAGGAACGCGGCGCCGTTGCTGAACACCCTGGTGCGCAGTCCTTGCACGCCGAGGATCGTCGCGATGTGCTCGCCCGAGCCCACTTCGTCGTCGACGACGTGGATCAAGTCGCGATTCGAAGCGGTCGCCTCGCCAGGCCGATCGCTCACCGGCAAGCCTCCTGTCCTATCCCCGGAACCACCGCTTGTTATACGCGTCCAGCACGCGGTAGGGGTAGTCCGGCTTGCCGTAGCTGCCGTTGTAGCGCTGCAGCGCGCCGACCAGCTTCCCCTTCTCCTTGTCGAGATAGAACCGCAGGATCGTGCAGCCCATCCGGAGGTTGGTCTGGGTCTTGAACAGCGTGTCGCCGGGCTTGCCGATCTCCTTCAGCCAGAACGGCATGATCTGCATGTAGCCCTGCGCGCCCGCGCTCGAGATGGCGAACCGGTTGAAGCCGCTCTCGACCTGGATCACCGACAGTGCCAGCTCCGGCGGGATGCGCGCGCGCGACGCCTCGGCGTGGAGGATGCGCAGGAACCCGAGGCGCTCCTTTGCATCGGGAATCTTCTTCTTGAGCCGCCCCGACATGTCGGTGAGCCACACTTCGGCATCGAAGCGATCGTCGAAATCCGACGCGGCGATGGCGTCGACGAGCAGCTTGCGCAGCTCGGGCTCCATGGTGCCGGTAGGACCCGCAAAGACCGGCGCGGCGCAGGCCAGGAGTACAACGCTGATCAGGAGGCGGTGCAGAAAGGCTCTTTTGCGAACGTACGCGGCATGGACGCCGCGTCCGTAGCGTACAGGGACGTATTCACAGCGGTCGCAAAAGAGCCTTTCTGCGCCGCCCATCGTCAGCCGGAAAGAATCTCCAGGACTGCCTGCGCCGTCGCCGGAATCATTTGTGGCGCCGCAGCCTTTCGATGCTTGTACTCGAACTGCGCGTTCGCGAGGCTCTTGTCGCCGATGACGATGCGATGCGGGATGCCGATGAGATCGGCGTCGGCGAACATCGAGCCCGGGCGCTGGCCGCGATCGTCGTAGGCGACCTCGATGCCTTTCGCCAGCAGCGCTTCGTAAAGTGCGTCGGCGGCGCTCCTCACCTTCTCGGATTTGTCGGCGCCGATCGGGCAGATGATCACGCGGAACGGCGCGATCGCGTCGGGCCAGATGATGCCGTTGGCGTCGTGGCACTGCTCGATCACCGCCGCGGCGGTGCGCGTGACGCCGATGCCATAGCAGCCCGATTCGGGAACGACTTCCTTGCCGGCGGCGTCGAGCACCGTCGCCTTCATCGCAGCGGTGTAGACGTTGCCGAGCTGGAAGATGTGGCCGACCTCGATGCCGCGCAGCAGCTTGATGTTGCCCTTCCCGTCCGGGCTCGGATCGCCTTCGACGATCTTGCGCAGATCGGCGGTCTCCGGCTCCGCGCAGTCGCGGCCCCAGTTCGCGCCGCGGAAGTGGAAATCCTTTTCGTTGGCGCCGCAGACGAAGTCGGCGATCTCCGCCGCCGCGTGATCGGCGATCACCGGCACCGGCGATTTCACCGGGCCGAGATAGCCGACTTCGCAGCCGAACGCCTTCTCCACTTCTTCCGGCGACGCCATGGCGAACGGCGACGCGATCTTCGGATGCTTCGCGGCTTTCACTTCGTTGAGCTCGTGATCGGCGCGCAGCGCGAGCGCGACGATGCCGCCGTCGCGGCCCTTGCAGACGAGCAGCTTGATCTTCTTGGTGAGCGCGACGTTCAGGAACTTCGACACCTGCTCGACCGTTTTCTGCCCCGGAGTCGAGACTTTCTCGAGCTGCGCGGTCGCGGCCGCGCGCGGCTTGCCGCTCGACTTCGTCTCCGCGGCTTCGACGTTCGCGGCGTAGTCGCTGCCGTCGCTCACCGCGAGCAGATCCTCGCCGGAATTGGCGAGCACGTGGAATTCCTCGCTCTTGTTGCCGCCGATCGCGCCCGAGTCCGCCTTGACGACACGGAAGTCGACGCCGACGCGCTTGAAGATGCGCGTGTAGGCCTCGCGCATGTTCTGGTACTCGCGCTCGAGATCGGCCGCGTCCATGTGGAAGCTGTAGGCGTCCTTCATCAGGAACTCGCGACCGCGCATCACGCCGAAGCGCGGGCGGCGCTCGTCGCGGAACTTGGTCTGGATCTGATAGAAGTTGACCGGCAATTGCCGATACGAGCGGATCTCGCGGCGCACGAGGTCGGTGATCACTTCCTCATGCGTCGGACCGAACACGAAGTCGCGCTCGTGGCGATCCTTGAGGCGCAGCAATTCCGGGCCGTACTTGTTCCAGCGTCCGGACTCCTGCCACAGCTCAGCCGGAATCACCGCCGGCATCAGCAATTCGAGCGCGCCGGCGCGATTCATCTCCTCGCGCACGATGTTCTCGACCTTCTTCGCCACGCGCAGGCCGAGCGGCATCCAGGTGTAGATGCCGGCGGAGAGCTTGCGGATCATCCCCGCGCGCAGCATCAGCTGATGGGACACCACTTCGGCGTCGCTCGGCGTTTCTTTGGTCGTGTTGAGCGGGAATCTGGAAAGGCGCATGTGGCCGCGGCAAGCCCGGTGGAATTTTTTGGAGGCGCAATTGTAAGCGACCGCGCGAAACGAAACGGGCCGCGCGAGGCGGCCCGTTCGATCGCTGCGCAAATCAGTTGCCGGCGATGCAGCCCTTCTGGTTCGAAGAGTTCGCGTAGCCCGTCTTGTTGTTGTACGCGGCGTTCGACCATTCGCCCTGGATCTTCCACTTGCTGCCGTCGGGGAAGGTCACGTACGGCACGTTGAAGGTCCAGGCGCACTTGTCGCCGTTCTCCTGGCCCTGCTTGTCGTACCACGCGCCGGGATTCGCCGGATCGGAGCGCGCTTCCTCCATCTCGTGGCCGGTGACGTTCGCGAGCGCGGCGAGACCTTGTGAGTGACCGGTCTGCGTGTCGGCCGGATCGCAGCTGGAGTCGCCGTCGAGATTGAAGAAGAACGCGATCTGCACCGGCACGCCGCTGCACGTGCCGTAGCTGTGCCACGCGCAGTAGGTCGCGGTGCCGCGCTTCACGTCGGTATAGACCGGGTAATAACCGTTGCCCGCAGAATCCGGAACGATGTTGCCCGCCGTGACTTGCTTGCACACTTCCGCGAGGATCGTCGACGTGTTGCCGCCGCCGGCGGCGGTCGACGTGTCGATGATGTGCCCTTGATGCACCAGCCCGCTCGACTGCACCTGACCGTTGGTGCCGGTCCATTCGTTCGCGGTCTTCGCATAGTTGGAGCCGCTGTGCGCGGTGTACCACTGATCCAGCCCGGTGATCTTGTCGCCGGCGAAGCTCGCGTTCGCCCAGCTCGGGCCCCAGAAGATCGCCTTCGACACGACCGTCGTCATGATCTTGCCGTTGTGATACGTCATGTTCGGATTGCCGAGACCGAGCCCGCCGCCGCCGAGCAGCGCCGGACGCTTGTTCGCGATCTCCCGGGTCCAGTGGATGCCGAGCATCGGCGGCGAGTCGTTCGCGTGATTGAGCTCGTCGTCGGTGGTCAGATTGCCGAGAACGTCGAACACGGGCCGCGCTTGCGCGGGTCCGGCACAGAGAACGCCGACTGCGAGCGCAGTCAGATAAATCCCTTTACGCATGATTGCCCCCAATGAGCGATGACAGGTTTTTTTGGATCGTAGCGCGATCAATCTAACGCAGAAGTCGGCGACCCGCTTTGCAGACTGTGACGCGAGTCTCAGTCGTCGAACCAAAGCCCTGGATTCATTAGCGCTTTCGGATCGAGCTCGCGCTTTGCCGCGCGGATCGCCGCACGGAATGCCGAGGGGATTTCCTGCTTCGCGAACCGCTGATGATCGCGGCCCATCGCGTGGTGATGGCTGATGGTGCCGCCGTTGGCCATCACCGCATCCGATGCGGCGTCCTTGATCTGCTGCCATTGCTCGACCAGCGCGCCGTGGCGACCCGGGCCGAAGAACGCGTAATACAAGGAGCAGCCGTCGGTGTAGCTGTGCGTGCTGCGGCAACCGACCATGCCGCTGCCGCAGACCTTGACCAGCGCATTCACCGTCGCTTCGCGCACCGCTTTGTAGAACTGCGGCACCTTCGACCACGGCACCGCGGTCTCGAACGTGTCGGAGATCACGCCGTAATCGAGCAGCGCGTCGCGCAGGTACGGCTGGCGGAAAAACGTGTTGCGCCAGTCGCCGACCGCTTCCTTGCCGCCATCGTCCTTCACTTCGCCGCCGAGCTTGCGCGCGATCTCCACCGTCTTGTCGTAGAGCGCTTGCGTCGGCGCGCCGGCCGATTCGAAGCCGAGCACCATCAGCGCGCCGCTAGCAGCCTTGCCGCTGAACGCCGCCGACAGCATGTGCTCGTACGGATCGAGGATGCGTAGCTGCGTGGGATAGATGCCGGACTGCAGCAGCGTGCGCGCGCAATCGAGCGCGCCCTCGAAGGTCTTGAACTTGATGCCCGCGGATTTCTTCTCCGTCGGCAGCCGCACGCAGCGCAGCCGCACGTCGGTGATCACGCCGAGCGCACCCTCGGCTCCGCACCACAGCCGATTCGGATCGATGCCGACACTCGACGCCGGCAGCGGGCGCGTATCGACGCGTCGTCCGTCCGGCAACGCGACGCCGAGCGACTCGACGCGATCCTCGATCTTCGCGATCAGCGTCGAGAAGTGGCCCGCCCCGCGCGTCGCGACCCAGCCGCCCGCCGTCGAGTGGAAATACGACTGCGGATAGTGGCGCACCGCGAGATCGTGATCCTTCAGCGCCGCATCGAGATCGGGACCGAGGATGCCGGCCTGCGCGTGCACCACCGCGCTCGTCTCGTCGATCTCGAGCACGCGATTCAATCCGCGCAGCGACAGCGTGATCACGCCGTTGAACGCATCCATGCCTTCGGCGTTGATGCCGCCGACGACGCTGGAGCCGCCGCCATACGGGATCAGCGCGAGCCGATCGCGATTGGCCCACGCCATCACTGCGGCGAGCTCGTCGAGAGCGCGCGGCGTCGCGACGACGTCGGGCGCGTGCTTGAGCTCGCCGGTGCGCAGCGTCGCAAGGTCGCGGAAGCTGCGGCCGACGGCGTGCAGCACGCGCACGTCGTGGGCGTTGGTGACGAACGCAGCGAGCTGCGCAGGGATCTGCAAGCGCGACGCGGGCAGCTTGATCGACGCTGTCGCCGGCGCGGCGCGCTCCTCGAGCTTCGCGCCGGCGAGGAAGCCGGACAGCAGCTTCGTGAGCGGCCTGCGCTCGGCGTCGTTGAGCGCGTCCTCGACGTAACCCCAGGCGACGGGATTGAGCGTCTTCACTTGCCGGTGAAGCGCGCTTCCCTTCGCTCGACGAACGACTTCACGCCTTCCTTCACGTCTTCGGATCGCATCAGCGGCGCGAGGTCCGGCATCATCCGCGCGATCGCGGCAGCCTCCGCCTGCTGCTGCGCGATGCGCGAGTTCTTGAGGCTCGCCCATACCGCCAGCGGCGCCTGCTTGGCGATCTTCTCGGCCATCTCGTGCGCGCGCTCGAGATGCTTGCCGAGTCCGTGCACTTCCTGCACGAGCCCGATGCGCAGCGCTTCGGCGGAATTGAATTCGTCGCCGGTGAGCAGATACCGCTGCGCGTTGGCCCAGCCGAACTCCTGCACCATCCGCAGCGTCGCGCCGCCGCACGCGTAGATGCCGCGCTTCACTTCGATCTGGCCGAAGCGGCAATTGTCGGCGGCGATGCGCACGTCGCCCGCGAGCATCAGCTCGATCGCGACGGTGAAGCAGATGCCTTGCGCCGCGAACACGATCGGCTTGGAGACGCGCTTGCCGTTGTCCACGCCGAACGGATCGCATTGATCGGCGTTGAGCCCCGGCCACTTGCCGCCGGAGAACGCCGGCGTCCATAACGGCAGGTCGAGGCCCGCGGTGAAATGATCGCCCTTGCCGTAGAGCAAGCCGCAGCGAAGCTCGGGATCGCGATCGAGCTTGCCGTAGGCGTCGGCGAGCGCGAAGTAAGTCTCCGGATCGAACGCGTTGTACTTCGCCGGCCGGTTCAGCGCCATCACCAGGACATGGCCGCGCTGCTCGACCAGAAGCTTCTGCTCGCTCATTTCAGTTCCCTAGTCTTTGACGGTGATCTCGCGCTCGACCGGCGCACCGCTGCCCCAATCCCAGCAGCGCATCTCGAGCACGCCCTTGGTGTTGAGCGAGATGATCAGCGAGAACGCCGAATCGGCGGCGACGAACTTGTCGGTGTCCACCGGCGCCGCCGGCTGCTGCGGGTTCGATCGATACCACGCCCACGGTGTCTCGCCGTTGGCCTGCACTTTCTGCAGGAGCTCCGCGCGCGTCACTTCGCCCGCGAGCGGATAGCACGCGCACGCTTCGCCTTTGCGTGCGCCGACGAGCCCTTCGACCGGCGCCTCCGGCGACAGCTGCGCCTCGTGCAGCAAGCGCACGGCGAGCTTGCGCGGGATGACGAGCGTAGGGTGGGCCGTGCGCACCGGCTCAGCCATGGCACACGGTGCATCGAGGATCGCGCGGAATCTTCGTCGTCTTGAAGCTCATGTCGATGGCATTCCAGAGATGCAGCTTGCCGACGTCGTCGCCGATGCCGAGCAGCAATTTCAGCGCCGCGAGCGCCTGCAGGCTGCCGATCACGCCGACCGTCGGACCGAGCACCCCTGCCTCCTCGCACGTCTCCGCGACGTCGCCCTGCTGCGGATACAGGCAAGCGTAACAGGGACTGTCGCCGCGCCGCGCGTCGAACACCGCGAGCTGGCCTTCGAACCGGATCGCCGCGCCGGAGACGAGCGGCTTGCGCGCGCGCACGCAGCGCTCGTTCGCGTCGAAGCGCGTGGGGAAATTGTCGGAGCAGTCGAGCACGACGTCGACGCGCGCGACCGCATCGCGCCACGTCTCTTCCTTGCACAGCTCGAGCTCCATCTCGCGATTGAGCGCGCGCAGGCGATCGGCAGCGGCGTCGGGCTTGGCGCGGCCGACATCGCTCTGTGCATAGAGGATCTGACGCTGCAGATTGGACAGATCGACGACGTCGCGATCGGCGATGACGAGCCGGCCGACGCCGGCGGCCGCGAGGTACTGCGCAGCCGCGCTGCCGAGGCCGCCGAGCCCGAGCACGAGGACCGACGAGTCGCGCAGCACGCTCTGTCCGGCGACGCCGACTTCGCGCAGCACGATCTGTCGCGCGTATCGCGACAGGTCGCTCACTCGCGGCCTCCGACGCAGCCGCCGGTGACGCGCGGCACCTCGCCGAGATCGCCGATCGTGCTCGCGCTGGCGAATCCGCAATCCGCCAGCACGTTGCGCACGGCTTCCGCCTGCCCCGCGCCGTGCTCGAGCAGCAACCAGCCGAGCGAGCGCAGATGCCGCGGCGCTTCGCTGGCGATCGCGCGGATCGCTTCGAGCCCGTCGGGGCCGGAGATCAGCGCGGCTTCGGGCTCGTAGCGCAGCGCGTCGAGATGCGGATCGCCGGCTGCGACGTAAGGCGGATTGGAAACGACCAGGTCGAAGAGCTCGCCTTTCAGCGGCGCGAACCAGGAGCCTTGCGCGAATTGCACGTTGCCGATGCCGAGCGCCTTCGCATTCGCCTGCGCGATGCGCAGCGCTGTCGCGGACTGATCGGTCGCGACGATTTTCGCGTCCGGCCGCTCGGAGGCGATCGCGAGCGCGATCGCGCCGCTGCCGGTGCCGAGATCGGCGACGCGCGGTGACGGCGTGTCGACGACGAGGTCGAGCGCCCATTCGACCAGCGTCTCGGTCTCGGGCCGCGGCACGAGCACATCGGGCGTGACTTTCAGCGGCAGCGACCAGAATTCCTTCACGCCGGTGAGATAAGCGACGGGCTCGCCGTTCGCGCGACGCTGCACCAGCGCGGCGAATTTCTTCTCGCGCGCAGCATCGACTTCGTCGCGTCCCGCGGAGATCAGGAGCGCGCGCGACCAGCCGAGCACGTGACCGAGCAGCACTTCCGCATCGAGCCGCGCCGACTCGCTGCGACCGCGCAGGCTCTCTTCCGCGGCACGCAGCGCGTCGGCGATCGTCACTCGCCGATCTCCGCGAGCTGCTCGGCCTGATGCTCCGCGAGCAGCGGCTGGATCACCGGGTCGACGTCGCCCTCGATGATGCGGTCGAGCTGATAGAGCGTGAGATTGATGCGGTGGTCGGTGAGGCGGTTCTGCGGGAAGTTGTAGGTGCGGATGCGCTCCGAGCGATCGCCGCTGCCGACCAGCTTCTTGCGCGTCGCCGCCTGCTCCTTCTCGTGTCGCATGCGCTCGCCGTCGATGATGCGCGATTGCAGGAGCGCCATCGCCTTCGCGCGATTCTTGTGCTGGCTGCGCTCGTCCTGGCATTCGACGACGATGCCGGTGGGCAGGTGCGTGATGCGGATCGCCGACTCGGTCTTGTTGACGTGCTGGCCGCCGGCGCCCGAGGCGCGGAACGTGTCGACCTTGAGATCGGCGGGATTGATTGTGATCTGCGCCGCTTCGATCTCCGGCAGCACGGCGACCGTCGCTGCGGATGTGTGGATGCGGCCTTGCGCCTCGGTCTCGGGCACGCGCTGCACGCGGTGCGCGCCCGACTCGAACTTGAGCTGCGAGTACGCGCCGAAGCCGGCGATGCGCGAGATCACTTCCTTGTAGCCGCCGTGCTCGCCTGGATTCGCGGAGATCAGCTCGACTTGCCAGCCGCGCGTCTCCGCGTAACGCGAGTACATCCGGAAGAGATCGCCCGCGAAGATCGCGGCCTCGTCGCCGCCGGTGCCGGCGCGGATCTCGAGGAAGACATTATTGTTGTCGAGCGGATCCTGCGGGACCAGGAATTTCTGCAGCAGCTTCTGCCCGGCCTCGAGCCGCGCCTCGACGCCCGGCAGATCGGCGCGCGCCATCTCTGCGAGCTCGCGATGGCTGTCGTTCTGCATCTGCAGCAGACCCTCGCGCTCGCGGATGTCGTGGAGGTATCTGCGGAAAGCGTCCACGACCGGGCCGAGCTGCGCGTACTCCTGCGACAGCCGCCGGAATTTCTCCTGGTCGGCGATCACGCCGGGATCGGAGAGCTCGCGCTCGATCTCGGCGCGGCGCTCGACGAGGCGCTCCAGCTTGGCGATGAGAGAAGGCTTCATGGGTTCTTGCTCCCTCTCCCCGCCGGCGGGGAGAGGGTTGGGGAGAGGGGATTGGAAGACATCGCCCCTCTCCCTAGCCCTCTCCCCGTCAAGCCGGGGAGAGGGGACATTTAGTTCTCGTCTTCCGGCAAATCGAAAAGTTTCTTGAGCCCAGCGAGCAGCAGCGCCTGCTCCACCGCGTCGGCGCGACGCAGTCGCGACACCGGCGCGTGCAGCAATTTGTTGGAGAGCGTGTCGGCGACGAATGCCATGACCTCTTCCGGCGATGCGCCGGCCGCGAGCTTGCGGCGCGCCTTCTCGAGGACTTCGTCGCGGCTCACGCGCGCGCGATTCCGGATCGCGCGGATGGTGCCGCCGGCGTCACGGCTGTCGAGCCAGCGGCCGAACTCGCGCGCGTACTCGTCGATCAGGACTTCGGCCTGATGCGCCGCGGCTTCGCGCAGCTTGGTGTTCTGGTCGACCACCGCGCGCAGGTCATCGACCGTATACAGATAGACGTCCTCGAGCTCGGCGATCTTGGGATCGAGGTCCCGCGGCACGGCGAGATCGATCATGAACACCGGCTTGCGCTTGCGTTTGGCGAGCGCGAGCTCCATCGCAGCGCGCTCCAGCACGTAGCCGCGCGCGGCCGTGCTCGACACGATCAGGTCAGCCGACGGCAGATGCGTCGCCAGATCGGAGAGCGCGATGCCGTAACCGCCGAGGCTCGTCGCCAGCTTCTGCGCGCGCTCGAGACTGCGGTTGGCGACGATGAGCCGCGAGATGCCCTGCCCGCGCAGATGCCGCGCGAGCAGCGTCGAGATCTCGCCCGCGCCGATCAGCAGCGCCGTCTGCTCGTGCAGGTCGGCGAAGATGCGCTTGGCCAGCTGCATCGCCGCGTAGGCGACGGAAACCGGATGCGCGCCGATCCGCGTCTCGCTGCGCACCAGCTTGGCGACGGCGAACGAGTGCTCGAACAGGCGCGACAGCACCGGCCCGACGGACGCAACCTCGCGCGCCTGAACGTAGGACTGTTTCATCTGTCCCAGTATTTGCGGCTCGCCGACGATCATCGAATCGATGCCGGCCGCGACCCGCAGGCTGTGCGCGACCGCACCGAGATCCCGATGCGCATACAAATAGCGTTCGATCAGGCCCGACTCCACCTGGCGCTCGCGGCGCCACCATTCGATCAGGAGCGGCTCGGCGGTCGGCTCGGCGACGGTGATGATCTCGGTGCGATTGCAGGTCGAGACCAGCGCGGCCTCGGACACGCCCGGCAGCGCGCGCAGGCGCGTGAGCGCCGCCGCCTGATCGGCGTCCGCGAACGCGACGCGGCTGCGCACGTCGAGCGGCGCCTTGTGATGCGACAGGCCGAGGGTGAGGAGGCTCATGGCGTGTAGCAATTTTACCTCGACCCAAGCAATTCCGAGGCCATGCGATACACTAACCACCGGTTCTCCGCAGCGCCCGCGCGTCCTTCCACGCTCGTGATCGCCTCATCCCTTCGCACTCGGCCTTCCGTCCTCGCGGCGCTGCTCTGCGCCGCGCTCGTCGGCGGCTGCGCCACTCAGGCGCATGGGACGCGCGAGACGAAAGCGGTCGACGTCGAGAAAGTCGAGACCCCCGCGCCTCTGCCCGATTCCGCAGACGCCCAGTTCCACGTGATGGCCGGCGAGATGGCCGCGGGGCGTCACCAGCCCGGTGTCGCCGCGAAGGAATTCCTGGAGGCGCTGAAGACCGCGCCCGATCCGAAGCTCGCGGCGCGCACGACCGCGCTGGCGCTCGCCGCGAACGACGAAGACCTCGGGCTCGCGGCCGCGAAACGCTGGCTCGAGATCGAGCCCTCCGCGCTCGACGCGCGCGAAGTCATCACCATGCTCGAAGTGCGCAAGGGCCATATGGCCGAGGCCTACGCGCAGTGCGAAGCGATCGTCGGCGATCACCCAGGCGGCGAGGCCGATGGCCTGCGCCACGTCGCGCTGATGCTCGCGCCGGAAGCGCAGCACAAGGAGCTCGTGCTCGCGCTGATGCAGAAGCTCGCCGATCGGCACGCATCGATCGCTGGCGCGCACTATGCGCTCGGGCTCGTGGCGATGCGCTTCAACGACCTGCCGCTCGCCGAGAAAGCGGCGCAGCAGGCGCTGAAGATCGATCCGAAATCCTCCGACGCGCAGATGCTCCTCGCCGGCATCGAGGTGAAGCAGGGCAAGCTCGACGAAGCCGATCGCACGATGGAAACGGTCATCCACGGCGCGCCGAACGCGAATGATCTGCGCATGGGTTATGCGAGGCTGCTGCTCGAATCGCAGCAGCGCGAGCGCGCGCGCAAGCAGTTCAACGCGGTGATCGCGGCGCAGCCGAACAACGCCGACGCGCACTACGCGCTGGGCTTGATGGCGCTCGAGGATCAGAAGCTCGACGAAGCCTCCGCGCAGTTCTCGCCGCTCGCGGCGAAGGGCGAGCGTCGCAGCGAAGCGGCGTACTACCTCGGCCGCATCGAGGAGATCCAGAACCATCCCGAGAAGGCGCTCGCCTGGTACGCCAAGGTCGAAGGCGGCACGCAGTCGATCGACGCCGCCGTGCGCAGCGCGCTCATGCTCGGCAAGCTGAAGCGCCTGTCCGAGGCGCGCAACCTGCTCGCCGACCTGCGCGAGCAGTTCCCGACGATGGCGCCGCAGTTCTATGCGGTCGAGGGCGAATTGCTGATGAACGCGGGCGAGTCCGACAAGGCGCTCGCGCTCTACAACACCGCGCTCGCCGAGCGCCCGAGCGATCCGGACCTGCTCTATGGCCGCTCGCTGGCGCTGGAGAAAGCGGGCCGGGTCGATCAGTCGGAAGCCGACCTGCGGCAGATCCTGAAGGAGAACAAGGACGACGCACGCGCGCTCAATGCGCTCGGCTACCTCCTGCTCCTGCACTCGAGCAATCTCTCCGAATCGAAGAAGCTGCTCGAGCGCGCGCTGGAGCTCGAGCCCGATGACGCCGCCGTGATCGACAGCGCCGGCTGGCTGCAATTCAAGCTCGGTCATCTCGACGAAGCGAAGTCGCTGCTGCGCAAGGCCTACGGCAAGGCGCCCGATCCCGAGATCGCCGCGCATCTGGGCGAAGTGCTGTGGAATCTCGGCGACAAGGACGAAGCGCGAAGCGTGCTGCAGGCCGCGCTCCGCGAATCGCCCGATCATCAGGTCCTGAAAGAGACGCTGCACCGCCTCGACCGATGATTCGCCGCGCAGCGCTGTGCGCGTTGGCGCTCCTGGCCAGCGCGTGTGCGGCCAATCGGCCGATCGATCAGGAACGCGTCGCGCCCGCCTGGGCCGATCGCAAGGCCAAGCTCGAGCAGATCCACAACTTCAGCGTGCAGGCGCGCGCCGCGGTCACCGGCGCCGCGAGCGGCAGCGCGAATCTCACCTGGCATCAAGGTCCGCATGATTTCGATCTGCGCGTGTCGGGTCCGCTCGGCATCGGCGCGCTGACGATGGCGGGCGACGACGCCGAAGTGCGCGTGCACACCAAGAAGCAGTCGTTCACCACCAACGATCCCGAAGGCACGCTCCACGACGCGTTGGGCTGGGCGCTGCCGATCAAGGGGCTGCGCTACTGGGCGCTGTCCCTGCCCTCGCCGAACAGCGAGTTCGGCATGACGCTCGACGCCGACGGTCGCGTCGCCACGCTCACGCAGGACGGCTGGAAGGTCGATTACACCGACTACATGAGCGTCAAGCCGGTCGACCTGCCGCGCCGCATCGTGCTCACGCGCGACGACCTCAAGCTGCGCGTCATCATCGACACCTGGTCCGACCTGGCGCATCCATGAGCACGGCGCGTCGCAAGCCGCGCACCGAGGCGCTCACCGCCGATCGTCCGTGGCCGGCGCCGGCGAAGCTCAACCTGTTCTTGCACGTCATCGATCGCCGGCCCGACGGCTATCACGGCCTGCAGACGGTCTTCCAGTTCCTCGACTACGGCGATGATCTGTTCTTCACGCCGCGCGGCGACGGCGTGATCCATCGGCTCGAAGGTCCGGAAGAGATTCCGGAGTCGCAGGATATTGTCGTACGCGCTGCGAACGCGCTCGCGAAGATGGCGGGCGCCGGACTCGGCGCGGACATCCGCGTGCACAAGCGCATCCCGATCGGCGCGGGACTCGGCGGCGGCTCATCGGATGCAGCGACGACGCTGGTCGCGCTCAATCGCGTCTGGAACACGGGCTTCACCGTCGACGAGCTCGCGCATCTCGGCCTGCGCCTCGGCGCCGACGTTCCCGTCTTCGTGCGCGGCATCGCAGCGTGGGGCGAAGGCGTCGGCGAGCGGCTCGAGCCCGTGACGCTGTCCGAGCCGTGGTACCTCGTCATCGTTCCGCCGGTGCACGTCAGCACGCGAGAGATCTTCGAATCGGCGGATCTGAAGCGCGATTGCCCGCGCATCACGCTCGAGGATTTCCTCGCCGGTCGTGCGACCAACGTGTGCGAGCCGATCACGCGGCGCAAGCACCCGGTCGTCGGCGAAGCGCTCGACTGGCTCGGCAAGCACGCTCCGGCGCGGATGAGCGGCACGGGCGGCGCGGTGTTCGCGGCGTTTCCGGATCGCGACAAGGCGCGCCTCGTGCAGGAACAAGCACCAAAGCAATGGCAGAGCTTCGTCGCGCGCGGGCTCAATCGTTCCCCGCTGCTATAATCGCGCGCCCAAATTCGGAAGCACACAGTGGGGCGTCGCCAAGTGGTAAGGCAGCGGGTTTTGATCCCGCCATTCGGTGGTTCGAATCCATCCGCCCCAGCCACTTTTGCGAATGCAAAAGTGTCCCCGCGCGGGCGGGGACCCAGTTTGCGGGGGGGAGCGACATGGGCTTGGACTCGCGGGGATCGGGGGCTGGCATGGCTGAAAAATCGCTGATGCTGTTCACCGGGAACGCCAACCCGGTGCTGGCGAAGGAGATCGCCTCCTATCTGAAGGAGCCGCTCGGCCAGGCGTCGATCGGCAAGTTCTCCGACGGCGAGGTCCAGGTCGAGATCCTCGACAACGTGCGCGGCCGCGACGTCTTCATCATCCAGCCGACCTGCGCGCCGACCAACGACAACGTGATGGAGCTCCTGATGATGCTCGACGCGTTGAAGCGCGCGAGCGCAGCGCGCATCACCGCGGTCATCCCCTACTTCGGTTATGCGCGACAGGATCGCCGCCCGCGATCGGCGCGCGTGCCGATCTCCGCGAAGGTCGTCGCCGACATGATCGGCGAGTGCGGCGCCAATCGCGTGCTCACCGTCGACCTGCACGCCGATCAGATCCAGGGCTTCTTCGACATCCCGGTCGACAACGTCTATTCGTCGCCGGTCCTGCTCGGCGACATCTGGCGCCGCAAGTACGATCACATGATCGTGGTATCACCGGACGTTGGCGGCGTGGTCCGCGCCAGAGCGCTCGCAAAACGCCTCGACGACGCCGACCTCGCCATCATCGACAAGCGCCGCCCGCGCCCGAACGAAGCCAAGGTGATGAACATCATCGGCGACGTGCGCGGCAAGAGCTGCATCATGGTCGACGACATGGTCGACACCGCCGGCACGCTCGGTCAGGCCGCCGGCGCGCTGAAGGAAGCCGGCGCGAGTCGCGTCGTCGCCTATGTCACCCACCCGGTGCTGTCAGGCCCTGCAGTCTCCAACATCACCAACTCGCAGCTCGACGAGCTCGTGGTCACCGACACGATCCCGCTGTCGAAGGCTGCCGCGGCGTGTCCGAAGATCCGGCAGCTCTCGATCGCGGGACTGCTCGCGGAAACCATCCGGCGCATCAGCGCGGAAGAGTCGGTCAGCTCGCTCTACGTCGACTGATTTTTCGTCCGGCCGCCCGACCGGCAGCGCGACAACGTTTCCGCGGGACCGGACGCGGCATGGACGCCGCGTCCGGAGCGCACATGGATGTATTCACAGCGATCCCGCGGAAACGTTGTCGCGCTAACCCGGCGGTTCGGCAAAGCCTCTTCATGGACTCCATACGCATGTCGCGAATCGTTCCCCACTGGCGCCGCGCGTCATAGGCCGCTGGCTCTGCGGCCATTAGAGTGGTCTCATCTGTAGGTCATGATCGAGACCATGGCAATCGAGCACTTCGACGTCCTCATCATCGGCGCCGGCCTTTCCGGCATCGGTGCCGGCTATCACCTGCAGCGCGAGTGCCCGGGTCGCTCGTACGCGATCCTCGAGTCGCGCGAGGCGATCGGCGGAACCTGGGACCTGTTCCGCTATCCGGGCATCCGCTCCGACTCCGACATGTACACGCTCGGCTATTCGTTCAAGCCGTGGACCGATCCGAAAGCGATCGCCGACGGCCCGTCGATCCTGCGTTACGTGCGCGAGACGGCGAAGGAGAACGGCATCGACCGGCACATCCGCTATCAGCATCGCGCCGTGCGCGCGAGCTGGTCGTCGAGCGACGCGAAGTGGACCGTCGAAGCCGAGCGCGGGCCGAAGAAAGAGATCGTGCGCTTCACGTGCAGCTTCCTCTACATGTGCAGCGGCTACTACAACTACCAGGAAGGCTACACGCCGGAGTTCGCGGGCACCGGTCGCTTCAAGGGCCAGATCGTGCATCCCCAGAAGTGGAACGATTCGATCGACTACGCCGGCAAGCGCGTCGTCGTCATCGGATCGGGCGCGACCGCGGTGACGCTCGTTCCCGCGATGACCGACAAGGCCGCGCACGTGACGATGCTGCAGCGATCGCCGACCTACATCCTGTCGCGTCCCGCCGAAGACGGCATCGCGAATCTCCTGCGCAAGATCCTTCCCGCCAAAGTCGCGTACTGGCTGGTGCGCTGGAAGAACGTGCTGCTGACGATGTTCTTCTACCAGGTGTCGCGCCGGCGTCCGCACTGGATCAAGCACATGGTGCGCAAGGGTGTCGAG